>NZ_WXYI01000007.1:0-147732 GCF_009872315.1 Gordonia sp. YY1
CACGCTCGCGTCCGCTGCCGCGGTCCTTCAGAAGTTCTCCCTGGACACCTTCGACGGCCTGGAGTGGGAGGTGATGGGTGTCGCGGAAGGCGGCCGAGGGGCTGCTCGCCCAGGTGCGCGACGCGGTCGACAGGGGTGCGACCCTGCACGTCGGTGGAGAGCTCGCCGAGCACGGATGGTTCACCCCGGCAGTCCTGACCGGGGTCACCCCGGACATGCGCGCTTACCGTGAGGAGCTGTTCGGCCCGGTCGCCGTCGTCTATTCGGTGTCCGACGACGACGAGGCGGTCGCTCTCGCGAACGACGTCCCGTTCGGGCTCGGGGGTGCTGTCTTCTCGAGCGACGAGCAGCGGGCGATCGCGGTCGCGTCGCGACTCGAGGTGGGTATGGCCAATGTGAACACCTCGGCCGGCGAAGGCGCCGACGTGCCGTTCGGCGGAACCAAGCGTTCCGGCTTCGGGCGGGAACTCGGACCGCTCGGCATCGGCGAATTCGTCAACCGGCGCGTCTTCTACGTGCAGCGGTGACCTTCCCGCGGGCCCGCGCGTCGACGCAGCGGGGTCTGCGCCCGCTCGCCGCACGACGGTGACCGGTCGGCGCGCGGCCCGCGGAACAGGTGTCGTGTCGATCGTCACATGACTAACCTCTAACCGGGACACGGCACATCCGATGATGTGCCGCCCGAGGACGACGGCGTCAGGGCGAAGGGCGGATCAGCGATGGGACGATACGACGAGGCGTTCACACGGGCGACCGAGGACCGTGAGGGTTTCTGGCTCGACGCGGCGTCCGCGATCGACTGGACGGTCACTCCGACGCGGGCGCTCGACGACTCCGCCGCCCCGTTCTACCGGTGGTTTCCCGACGGCGAACTCAACACCTGCCACAACGCCCTGGACCGTCATGTCGCCGCGGGCCAGGGCGAGCGGACGGCCCTGATCTGGGACTCGGCGATGGTCGGCGAGGTCCGCCGCTACACCTATGCCGAGCTCCTGGACGAGGTGTCGCGGTTCGCCGGGGCACTCGCCGCCCACGGCGTGGGCGCGGGTGACCGCGTCGTGATCTACATGCCGATGATCCCCGAGGCCGCCATCGCGATGCTGGCCTGCGCGCGGATCGGGGCCGTGCACTCGGTGGTGTTCGGCGGCTTCGCCGCACCGGAACTGGCCGCCCGCATCGACGACGCGGAGCCGGTCGCCGTCGTCACCGCCTCCGGTGGGCTCGAACCGGGCCGTGCCGTGGAGTACCTGCCGATGGTCGCCAAGGCCGTCGAACTGTCGTCGGCCTCCCCGGCGACGATCATCGTCAAGGATCGCCCCGAGATCGCGGGCAGCGCCGCCGATCACGACGGCTGGCTGGACTGGGACGAGGTGACGCAGGTTGCCGAGCCCGCGGAGCCGGTGCCGGTGGCGGCGACCGATCCGCTCTACATCCTCTACACCTCCGGAACCACGGGTAAACCCAAGGGGGTGGTCCGCGACAACGGCGGTCACGCGGTGGCCCTGACGTGGTCGATGACGAACATCTACGACATCGCCGCGGGTGACGTCTGGTGGACCGCATCCGACGTGGGCTGGGTCGTCGGGCACTCCTACATCGTGTACGCCCCGCTGCTCGTCGGGGCGACGACGGTGATGTACGAGGGCAAGCCCGTGGGGACCCCCGACGCCGGCGCCTTCTGGCGGGTCGTCGCCGATCATCGGGTGAAGGCGCTGTTCACCGCGCCGACCGCGATCCGCGCGATCCGCAAGGCCGACCCGGAGGCCGCCGAGTTGGCCGCCCACGACGTGTCGTCGTTGCAGACCCTGTTCGCGGCCGGTGAGCGCCTCGACCCGGACACGTTCACCTGGGCATCGAGGATTCTCGGGGTGCCGGTCGTCGACCACTGGTGGCAGACCGAGACCGGATGGGCGATCGCCGCGAATCTGCGTGGGCTGGAACCGATGCCGATCAAGGCCGGATCGCCCACGGTGCCGGTCCCGGGTTTCCGGGTCGGGGTCGTCGACGCCGAGGGCAAGATCGTGGGCGCCGGCGAGGAGGGCAACATCGTCATCCGACTGCCACTGCCACCGGGCACCCTGGCCGGACTGTGGCGCGACGAGGAGCGTTACCGCAAGTCCTACCTCGCAGCGTTCGACGGTTACTACCTCACCGGGGACTCCGGATACGTCGACGCCGACGGTTACGTCTTCGTGCTCGGGCGTTCCGACGACGTGATCAACGTTGCCGGACACCGGCTCTCGACCGGCAGTATCGAGGCCGTCGTGGCGTCGCATCCGGCGGTCGCCGAATGTGCGGTCATCGGCATCCACGACGATCTCAAGGGGCAGCGACCGAGTGGGTATGTGGTGCTGAAGTCCGGTGTCGAGATCGAGGCCGACACCCTGCGCAGCGAGCTCGTGGCCAAGGTGCGCAACGAGATCGGTGCGGTCGCGACCTTCCGCGACGTGACCGTGGTGCCGGCACTGCCCAAGACCCGATCGGGCAAGATCCTGCGGAAGACGATGCGGCAGATCGCCGACCACGAGGAGTACACGGTCCCGTCGACCATCGAGGACCCCGACGTGCTGACCGCACTGGCCGAACAGCTCAAGGGCTGACGGGCGCACAACATGAGCGACCGCGCCCTCCGCATCGCGATAGCCGTCGTACCCTTCGTCGGGTTGGTCGGCACGATCATCACGACGGTGATCGACGCGCTGTCCCCAGGCGGCGATCTCGGCCGGGATCTGCTCGAGAACTCGGTGCTGTGGATGATCGGCGTGCAGGGCTGGATGACCGGTTGCGGTCACATGTTCTTCGGCGAGCCGATCGCCGAATCGATCGGGTGGCAGCCGAGGACGCCGTGGCAGTGGGAGGTCGGGCTGGCCAGCCTGGCGACCGGCGTCCTGGGTGTGATCGCGTCGGGGTTCGACGACGACTTCACACTGGCCACGATCATCGCCTTCGCGGTGTTCTACCTGGGGGCCGCCGTCGGGCACGTCCGGGAGATGGTGACCAGACGGAACTTCAAGGCGGGCAACGCCGGTCCGATCTTCGTCTTCGACGTGCTGGTACCGGTGTACCTGTTCGTCTTGTATGCCGTCGTGACGTAGCGGAGACTTGGCGGGTGCACGCAGACCAGCACGGCGAGCTGCCCGTCGACCCCGATGAGCGTCCGCCGCATCTTCGCGCCCGGGCGCTCGTCTGGGTGTTCGCCGGCGGGCTGTGCGGCACCGGCCTGCGGTACTTGGCCGAGCAGACCTTCCCGGCGGTCGACGGGCAATGGCCGTGGGCGACCTTCGGCGTCAACATCGCGGGCGCGTTCATCCTCGGCGCGCTGCTGGAAGTCCTTGCGCGACTGGGCCCCGACGACGGGTGGCGTCAGCGGGTGCGACTGTTCGGCGGTACCGGCATCTGCGGTGCGTTGACGACGTACAGCGCATTCGCCCTCGAGATCACAGATCTCGCACGGGCTTCGGCGGTGGTGACCGCGTTTGCCTATGCGGTGGTCAGCGTCGTGCTCGGGGTGTTCGCCGCCGCCGGTGGGATCGCGGCGGCGTCGAAGATCGCGACCCGACGGGACGGGCGATGATCGCGCTCGCGGTGATGGTGGCCGGTGCGTTCGGAGCGGTCGCCCGGTTCGTCGTCGACGGTGCGGTGAGACATCGATGGCCCGCCGTCACCCCGTGGGGGACCTTCGTCATCAACGTCACCGGCTCGGCGATCCTGGGCGTCCTGGCCGGACTGGTCGTGTTCCACGGGGCGCCGCACGAGCTGAGGACGATCCTCGGCACCGGATTCTGTGGCGGCTACACCACTTTCAGCACGGCAGTCTTCGAATCCGTGCGGCTCGCCCAGAATTCGGATCGGGTCGGCGCAGGCGTGTACGCGGTTGCGTCCGTGGCGGGATCGGTGGCGGCCTGCGCAGCCGGGATGGGCGTGGCGGGATTGTTCTGAGTCCGGAGCGGTGGCAGAAGCAGTTCGGCCCTGCGACCCCCCCCGAGCAAGGTCGCAGGGCCGGAACCGGCCTCAGCGCCTCACTTGAGCTCGGCGCTGCTCTTGTTGAGCACGCGCCGGGCGATGATGAGGTTCTGGATCTGCTGGGTGCCCTCGAAGATGTCGAGGATCTTCGAGTCCCGGGCCCACTTCTCCACCAGCAGACGTTCGGAATACCCGAGCGTCCCGGTCAGCTCCACCACCTTGTTGGTGATGTCGGTGACGGTGCGTCCGGCCTTGGCCTTCGACATCGACGCCTCGGTCGAGTTCGGCTGCTTGTTGTCGGCCATCCAGGTCGCGCGCATCGTGTGCAGGTAGGCCGCCTCGAAATCGGCCTCCATGCGCAGGAACTCGGCGGCCGCGGCGTGCTGGTCGGCGGCGGGACGGTCATAATCGACCTCGATGCCGGCCTCGTCGAGGATGCGGCGCAGTTCCTCGAGTGCGGCACGCGCGACACCCACGGCCATGCCCGCGACGAGGGGACGGGTGTTGTCGAAGGTCTGCATGACCCCGCCGAACCCCTTCTTGGTGTCCACCTCCGGGGACCCGAGCAGGTTGTCCTTGGGGATGCGGCAGTTCTCGAACCGGATGACCGCGGTGTCGGAGACACGGATACCCAGCTTGTGTTCCAGCCGAACGACTTCTACCCCGGGATGCTCGCGCGGGACCACGAAGCTCTTGATGGCGGCGCGACCGAGGCTCTTGTCGACGGTCGCCCACACGACGATGTGGGTGGCGCGCGATCCGGCGGTCACGAAGATCTTCTCGCCGTTGATGACGTACTCGTCGCCGTCGAGGGTCGCGGTGGTGCTCACGGCCGCCGAGTCGGAGCCGAAGCTCGGTTCGGTGATGGCCATCGCCGCCCACACCTTGCCGAATCGTTCGAGCTGCTCGTCGGTGGCCACCGCGGCGATGGCCGAGTTCCCCAGCCCCTGGTAGGGGATGGACAGCATGAGACCGAGGTCGCCCCAGCATGTCTCGATCACGTTGAGCGCCGACTGCATGTTGCCGCCGTTGACGACCTGCCCTTCCGGCTTGGGCTTGGCCTTCTTCTGCTGGCTGCGGCCGCCGTCGGCACCCGCACCGGCCTGACCGGTCTCGGCGAGACCGTCGTAGAGGCTGGCCAGGGTGTCGAGTTCGACCGGGTAGTCGTGTTCGCGCAGGTCGTATTTGCGCGAGATGGGTCGGAAGATCTCCGCCGCCGCCTGGTGTGCCTGGTCGATGGTGACGTGCAGCTTCTTCGGGAGTTCGAGATTGATGCTCATGTCAGGTTCCTTGGGTCACAAGCGGTTCAGAGGACGACGATGCCTTCGCCGATGCCGGCGCCGCGCAGGTCGCGGTACCAGCGTTCGACCGGATGCTCCTTGGTGAAGCCGTGGCCGCCGAGGAGTTGGACGCCGTCGAGGCCGATCTGCAGGCCCTTGTCGATGGTGAGCTTGCGAGCGAGGGCGGCCTCGCGGGCGAAGCTCAGGCCCTGCTCGGCGCGGGCGGCGCCGCGCAGCGTGACCAGTCGGATCGAGTCGACCTCGGTGGCGATGTTGGCCACCATGAAGGCGACGGCCTGGCGGTTGGAGATCGGCTCGCCGAAGGCCTCACGCTCGTTGACGTAGGGGATGACGTAGTCGAGAACCGCACGGGCGGTACCGGCGGCCAGGGCCGACCAGCCCAGGCGCGACAGGCGCACGACGTCGCGGTATGCGGCCGCTGCGGCGGGACCCGTACCGGCGAGGAGCGCCGTCTCGGGAACCGCGACGTCCTGCAGGAGCAGCCGTCCCATGCCGGCCGCGCGGACGCCCATACCGGGGTCGGCTTCGACGATGAGTCCCTTGGAATCCGACTCGACCACGAACAGGGCGGGCTTGCCGTCGAGCTGGGCTCCGACGAGGAACAGCTCCGACGACCCGGCGGCCGGCACGAAGGACTTCACGCCGTTGAGGCGGTAGCCGCTGGGCACGCGGGTTGCCTTGGTGGTCAACGAGAATGCGTCGAAGAGCGGCTTGGGCTCGGCGATGACGACCGCCGATTGCGGAACGTTGTCGCCGGCGAAGTCGGGGAGGTAGGTGCGCTGCTGTTCGTCGGTGCCGAAGTTGGTGAGGGTGGTGGCCACACCGCTGGGGGCGAGCAGCGGGAGCGCCAGGCCCATGTCGCCGTAGGCCATCGCCTCGGCGACGAGCGCGTTGGTGACGACGCCGCGTTCGGTGGCCGCGCCGTCGAAGTCCTCGGGCACGTTGATCATCGTGATGCCGAGCTCGGTCGAACGCTTCACGATGTCCTCGGGCGCGGCGGCCGCGGCGTCGGCCTCGTAGGCGGCGGGGCGCAGGATCTCGGTGGCGAACTCCTTCACCGTCTCCGCGATCATCTGCTGCTCGTCGTCGGGGGTGAGGTTGAAGTAGTCCTTCGGTGCGGTGGTCAGACGCTTGGCGTCGCCCGATCCGCCCTGAGCGGCCTTGAAGGCGCGGTTGGCCGCACCGAGGGTCTGGAAACCCGTCTTGGTGGCCTGGTAGGCGACACGGTTGATCGGCTCGCGGATCTTGTACTTCTCGGCGAATTCCGAGCCAGTCACCGTCGAGAGCACACGCATCGCGGTGCCGATGAAGTTGCGGGGATGCGGGTTGCGGCCGACTGCGGAGGTGTCGCGCGGTTCGGTGTGAGTTGTCATGATCACCAGCCGTTTCTTCCAGTCGCCCCTTCCGGGGCCTGTGCACAGGTTTGCGGACCGATCTTACTCGGTAGTAAGTCCAGACCTTACTCGTTAGTAAGAAGTTTGTCACGCACTCGTCGGACGCCGTCGCTCCCCGCGCGCGCTAGGCTGGCCGGGTGACCGTGGATGACCGCTCCGACCTGCGCTTATCGACGTCGGGCACCCTCGGGGCGGGGGTGGTCGGGCTGGCCGGTACCGCCGCGGTCGCAGCGGCCTGTGTGCTGACCCCCGCCGGGATCGCCGCGGGGCCGGGGATCTGTCCGTTCGCGATGACGACGGGCCTGCCGTGCCCAGGGTGCGGTCTGACCCGTAGCTGGGTGGCCCTCATGCACGGCGATGTCGCGGAGTCGTTCCGCTTCAACGTCTTCGGGCCGATCCTGCTCGTCCTCACCGCCGTGACCGTCGTCTTCGCGGCCGTGACCCTGGTGCGTCGTCGGAGGATGCCGCTCGACGGCTGGCGCGACATCGTGCTCGGCCGGGCGGGTGCCGTTCTCCTCGGGGCGTGGTTGAGCTACGGGCTGGTGCGCATCGTCGACACCGCGGCGGGGTGGGGGATCTTCCCGATCGTGGTTTGAAGAAGGCAGAGTGGATGCATGCAGATCACCCACTTCGGTCACTCCTGTCTGCTCGTCGAGATCGACGGGACCAAGGTGCTCTTCGACCCGGGCAACTTCTCGCACGGTTTCGAGGGCATCAGCGGTCTCGACGCGATCCTCATCACCCATCAGCACCCCGACCACTGCGATGTCGCGAAACTGCCCGACCTCGTCGCCGCCAACCCGGACGCCGTCCTCTACGCCGACCCGCAGACCACCGCCCAGCTCAACGGTGACGACGTCGCCGGCACCTGGACCGCCGCGCGCGGTGGTGCGCAGATCGAGATCGGTTCGCTCACCGCACGTTTCACCGGCGGCCGGCACGCGGTCATCCATCCCGAGATCCCGGTCATCGACAACGTCGCCTACCTCCTGGGCACCGCCGACAAGCCGGGGCAGTTCATGCACCCGGGCGACTCGTTCTACATCCCCTTCGAGCACGTCGACGTCCTCGCGCTGCCGTCGGCCGCACCGTGGATGAAGCTCAGCGAATCCGTCGACTACCTCCGCGCGATGGCACCGCGGGTCGCCGTGCCGATCCACCAGGCGATCCTGTCCGACGCCGGAACCGGCATCCACTACGGGCGGTTGTCGGAGATGAAGGACGACGCGACCGAGTTCGTGGTGCTCGACGAGGAGACCGGTACCGAGGTGTAGGTCGTCTCACCAGGCCCTTCGTGGCTCGTCGCTATCGCTCCTCGCGCCTCAGGGGGCGAGGGGCCCTAGGGAGCGGGTGGGGCGAGCGCCGTGAGCACCTCGTCGTGCAGCAGGCCGTTGCTGGCGACGGCGCTCCCGCCGGCCGGACCGGGTGTCCCGTCGAGAGCGGTGAACCGGCCGCCGGCCTCCCGGACGAGGATGTCGAGCGGAGCGAGGTCCCACAGGGAGACCTCCGGTTCGGCGGCGACGTCGACTGCACCCTCGGCCACCAGGCAGTAGTTGAAGAAGTCGCCGTAGCCGCGCACCCGCCAGACCCGGTCGGTGAGGTCGACGAAGCGCTCCCGGATACCGCGCTCGGCCCAGCCCGAGAGGCTCGAGAACGCCAAACT
Source organism: Gordonia sp. YY1 (assembly GCF_009872315.1). Lineage (NCBI taxonomy): Bacteria > Bacillati > Actinomycetota > Actinomycetes > Mycobacteriales > Gordoniaceae > Gordonia > Gordonia sp. YY1. The sequence goes on from NZ_WXYI01000007.1 coordinate 8,322, forward strand.
CGACGAGGAGAGGTCGCTCACCCCCGAGACCGAGAGCTGCCGGGCGTCCTCGCCGTCGAAGCAGGTGTGGGCGCCGAGTCCGCCTGCCGCCCACCACCGTCGACGCAGGGCGGGTGCCGACACCACACCGACGGTCGGCACGCCGTCGACGAGCAGGGCGATCAGGGTGGCCCAGACCGGGACGCCGCGGACGAAGTTCTTGGTGCCGTCGATGGGGTCGATGACCCACTGGCGGCCGGTGAGGGCCGCCTCACCGCCGAACTCCTCACCGAGGACCATGTCGGCGGGCCGTCGAGCGGTCAGCCGTTCCCGGAGCAGCGTCTCGCAGGCGAGGTCGGCGTCGGAGACGGGTGTCAGATCCGGCTTGTCGTCGACGCGGAGGTCGACGGCCCCGAACCGGTCCGTGGTGAGCGCGTCGGCGGAATCGGCGAGGGACAGCGCGAGTTCGAGGTCGTCGTCGTAGCTCTGTGAGGTGCCGGGTTTCTTCGGACCGGAGTCGGCGGACATGCCCGGTAGGGTAGCCCGCATGGTGCTCACCGTGATGTTCACCCTGTTGCTGGCCGCGTTGGTGGTGGTGCTGGCGATCCAGTGGCAGCGGGGCCGGAACCCGCAGACCATGTCCGCGGCCAGGGCGTCGCAGTACGTGCAGGGCACACTCACGGTCGTCGGCGTCTCCGACAACCAGAGCGACCCCCGGAGCGCCACCGACCGGGACGGTCAGCGGTTCTACACCATCACCGGGACCATCGTCGGACCCGAGACCACCCCGACCGAGGTGTACGGCACGCTCGTGCTCGGTCCGGACGATCCGTGGCCGCAGGTGGGCGACGACCTCCCGGTGATCTACAAGCCGCACAAGGCCGTGACGTCCTGGCAGTTCGGCGTCCTGCCCGATCCGCAGCCGCCCCTCGGGGCCTGACGCTGCCTGGCCCGCCCGCCGGTCGGTACTCTGGATGACTGTGCATCCCGACGTGACCGCAGACCTCGAATCCCTCGACGCCACCTTGACCACCGTGGAAAAGGTGCTCGACCTCGAGGAGCTGCGTCGTCGCATCGACGAGTTGGAGATGCAGGCCTCGGACCCCGACCTGTGGAACGACCAGGACCACGCGCAGAAGGTCACCAGTGAGCTCTCGCACGCCCAGTCCGAGCTGCGCAAGGTCTCCGAGCTGCGTCAGCGTCTGGACGATCTGCCGGTGCACTACGAGCTCGCGGACGCCGAAGAGGGCGACGACAAGACCGCCGCGCTGGCCGACGCCGACGCCGAGCGGGCGAGCCTGCGCGCCGACATCGAGGCGATGGAGGTCAAGACGATGCTCGCGGGCGAGTACGACTCCCGCGAGGCGCTGGTCAACATCCGCTCCGGAGCGGGCGGCGTGGACGCCGCCGACTGGGCGCAGATGCTGATGCGCATGTACATCCGGTGGGCCGAGCAGAAGGGCTACGGCGTCGAGGTCTACGACACCTCCTACGCCGAGGAGGCCGGGCTCAAATCCGCGACCTTCGCGGTCAAGGCCCCCTATATGTACGGCACCCTGTCGGTGGAGCAGGGCACCCACCGCCTCGTGCGGATCAGCCCGTTCGACAACCAGAGCCGCCGCCAGACCTCGTTCGCCGAGGTCGAGGTGCTGCCCGTGGTCGAGACCACCGACCACATCGACGTCGACGAGAACGACGTCAAGGTCGACGTCTACCGCTCGTCGGGTCCGGGCGGTCAGTCGGTCAACACAACCGACTCCGCGGTGCGCCTCACGCACATTCCGACCGGGATCGTCGTGACCTGCCAGAACGAGAAGAGCCAGCTGCAGAACAAGGCGTCGGCCATGCGGGTGCTGCAGGCCAAGCTCCTCGAGCGCAAACGCCAGGAGGAGCGCGCCGAGCTCGATGCCCTCAAGGGTGACGGCGGTTCGAGCTGGGGCAACCAGATGCGTTCCTACGTCCTGCACCCGTATCAGATGGTCAAGGACCTGCGGACCGGTGTGGAGGACAACAACCCGACCACCGTGCTCGACGGCGAGCTCGACAAATTCATCGAGGCCGGAATCCGCTGGCGGATGGCGGCCGCCGAAGCGTGATCGTGCAGCCCGGAACCGCCTTGCTGGCCGCCGGACCGTCCCCGACCGAACTCCTCGTCGGCCGGGTCTATGTCTGGCTGGCCACCAACGGCCTCGAGATCCTCATCTGGATTCTGGGTGCGGTGTTGCTGGCCCGGGTCATCCGCTGGTCCGCCGGCAGATACGCGTCGAGAGTCGAGTCGCGCTTCTCCACCAGCGATCTGATCGTGCAGACCGAGGACGCCAAGCACCGTCGGGCGCTGGTCGACGTGGTGGCCTGGACGTTGATCGTGATCATCGCGATCATCGTGACGATTCACGTCCTCGGTGTGTTCGGGATACCGCTGAGCGGACTCACCGGACCCACCGCGGTGATCGGTGCGGCGCTCGGCTTCGGCGCCCAGCGCATCGTGCAGGACATCCTGGCCGGGTTCTTCGTCGTCGCCGAGAAGCAGTACGGCTACGGCGACGTGGTGAACCTGACGGTGACCGGCAACGCCCCGGCCGAGGGGACCGTCGAGGACGTGACACTGCGGGTGACCAAGTTGCGCACCACCGAGGGGGAGGTCATCACCGTCCCCAACGGGCAGATCGTCAAGGCCACCAACCTGTCGAAGGACTGGGCTCGTGCCGTCGTCGACGTCCCGGTGCCCTCCGAGGCCGACATCGGTCTCGTCAACGACACCCTCGACCGGGTCGGCCACGAGTTCTACGAACTGCCGCGCTGGCACGACCTTCTGCTCGATGCGCCGTCGTCGCTGGGCGTGATCAACCTCGAGCTCGACTCGATCACGGTGCGCATGGTGACGCGGACCCTACCGGGCAAGCAGTTCGAGGTCGGGCGGGCGCTGCGCGTCCACATCGTCCGCGCGCTCGCCCGCGAGGGGATCACGGTGCCCGCCGGTCGCGAGGTCCGCGCCGCCGGCGGACCGCCGGCGACCCTGGCCGATCAGACCGGACGCGACCGGGACGGGGGCGAGTAGATGACCGAGTCCCAACAGATCGAGACCCGGCGCAGTGAGTCCCGGCCGCAGGGTTCCCAGCCGTCGGGGTCGGGTGGCCCGACCCCGGACGACACCCGCCGTCGTCGCACCTTCCGGTGGAGGCAGCACATCGGCGGGACGTCGATCCGGATCAGCACCGCGCTCCTGCTGGTCGCGTTCGTCCTGTGCGGTGTCCTCTACGGCTACACCTCGCAGCGCTACGGCGTCGTCGCCCCGGAACCGCCGCGGCCCGCACCGAGGACCTCGCAGGTCGTCGAACCCACGTACCGGGAGACGCCGCCGTCGACGTTCTCCGAGACGACGTCGGAGACCCCCTCCGACGTGTCGACGACCGACGAGCCCGGGTTCGGCGGGACCGACACGTCGGCGCCGTCCGGTGGGACCCGCTCCCCGTCGACGCCGTCCACGACGCGCCAGACGGTCCCCGGACTGCCCGGCGTCGAGATACCGAATCTCGGCGCGCCCGCGCCGACCACCCCGGTTCCGACACGCTGACCCTGGCGTAACCGCTGGTCAAGGCGTTGACCGGCTCGGTGCGTCATGCCTGAACGGACTCTCAGGCGCCGTCGTTACACTGGCTCATCGTGATCAAGCTGGAGAACGTCACGATGCAGTACAAGGCATCCTCTCGACCGGCTCTCAAGGAATTGAGCTTCGAGGTCGACAAAGGGGAGTTCGCGTTCCTCATCGGACCGTCGGGATCGGGGAAATCGACGTTCTTCCGGTTGCTGCTCAAGGAGGACCGGCCCACGAGCGGCGACGTGTACCTCGGAGAGTTCCACGTGAACAGGCTCCGGGCGCGGGACGTGCCCAAGCTGCGACAGTCCATCGGCTGCGTCTTCCAGGACTTCCGCCTGCTGCAGAAGAAGACCGTCGCCGAGAACGTCGCCTTCGCGCTCGAGGTGATCGGCCGACCACGGTCGACGGTCCAGCGGGTGGTTCCCGAGGTGCTCGAATACGTCGGGCTCGAGGGCAAGCACGATCGCATGCCCAACGAACTGTCCGGCGGCGAGATGCAGCGCGTGGCCATCGCACGCGCGATCGTCAACCGGCCGCTCGTGCTGCTGGCCGACGAACCGACCGGAAACCTCGATCCCGAGACCAGCGAGGAGATCGTCGACGTCCTCGACCGGGTCAACCGCCGGGGGACCACGGTGGTCATGGCCACCCACGACCGGCACATCGTCGACGCGATGCGACGCCGGGTCCTCGAATTCGACAACGGGCAGCTGGTGCGCAACGACCCGCAGGGTGTGTACGGAATCGGCTGACGGCTGGGCCCGCACCCCGACACACCACCACGACCCCAAGGACGTCTGAGCAAGCATGCGAGCGAATTTCATCATCAGCGAGGTTCTCCACGGGCTCCGCCGCAACGCGACCATGACCATCGCGATGATCATCACCACGGCCATCACCCTGGGAATGTTCGGCGGCGGTCTGCTGGTGATCCAGATGGCCGACAAGAGCCAGCAGATCTTCCTCGACCGGGTGGAGATGGAGTTCTACCTCAATCCCGAAGTCACCGAGCGGGATCCGCAGTGCGATGCCGACCCCTGTGCGCAGCTGCGCCGGGGGCTGGAGAACGAGCCCGGTGTCACCTCGGTGACCTACCTCGACAAGGACGAGGCCTACGAGCGGGCGAAGGAGATCTTCGCGAACAACCCCGACCTCGCCGAGAACATCGTCGAGGGCACCCTGCCGGCATCGTTGCGGGTGCGGGTGTCCGATCCTGCTCAGTTCGACGCCGTGCTCACCGAGTACGCCGGCCGAAAAGACTTGGGCGTGGATGCTTTCAAGGACGACCGCAAGCTGGTGCAACGTATCTTCAGCGTGCTCGACGGAGTTCGGAACGCGACGTTCGCGATCGCCTCGGTGCTCGCGGTCGCGGCGATCCTGTTGATCATCAACACCGTTCAGATCGCGGCGTTCACCCGCCGCACCGAGGTCTCGATCATGCGGCTCGTGGGTGCGACCCGCTGGTACACCCAGCTGCCCTTCCTGCTGGAGGCGGTGGTGTCCGCCCTTGCCGGTGCGTTGCTGGCGATCGGCGGTCTCCTGCTCGCGAAGAAGTTCTTCTTCGACACCGCGCTCAAGGAGCTCTACGGCGTCAGTTTCTTCGCGCGTATCGAGCTGACGGACGTGTTGTTCGTGGCGCCCTGGTTGATCCTCGGCGGAATCGTGTTGGCGGGCGCGACGGCATATGTCACTCTTCGTGTGTACGTCCGTGAGTGAGCGGACCCACTGCTGCCGGTGTGGCGCAGGCAGTACGACTACCGGTTCGACGAGGAGGTGAGTCCGCGATGCCCAGGGAGAAGGGACGCAACGTGATTGCGTCGAACCGCAAGGCCCGGCACAACTACACCATCCTCGACGTCTACGAGGCCGGCATCGCCCTCGTCGGGACCGAGGTGAAGAGCCTGCGTGCCGGCAAGGCCTCGCTGGTGGACGCCTTCGCCACGATCGACGACGGTGAGGTGTGGTTGCACGCCCTGCACATCGCCGAATACGGCCAGGGCTCGTGGACGAACCACGCGGTCCGACGCAAGCGCAAGCTTCTTCTGCATCGTCGCGAGATCGACAACCTCATCGGCAAGATCCGAGACGGCAACCTCACCCTCGTGCCGCTCTCGATGTACTTCAGCGATGGTCGCGTGAAGGTCGAGCTGGCGCTGGCCCGCGGTAAGCAGGCCCACGACAAGCGCCACGACATCGCCAGGAGAACCGCGCAGCGCGAGGTCGAGCGCGAGGTCGGCCGCCGCGTGAAGGGGATGTAGCTGACTCAGGCGGCGTCGACGAGCCGGGTGGGCTTCGGCGAGGGCACGATCTCCGTGGCCTCGGTCGGTGTCCGGTAGGTGCGCTCGTACCGCTCGACGTCGGCGCGACGCAGCGGGGGTGTCATCGGGTCCGAGGAGACGATCAGGTCGTCGTCGTCCCGGCTCTGGTCGCTGAGCAGGATCTGGAAGCGGAACGACGTGAACGACAGCGCGAACAGCACCGCCATCGCCGTGCCGAACGGCCAGGCCGGACCGGCCACGCCGCCGGCGAGGGTGACGACGAACAGTCCCATGAGCGCGAATGCCAGCAGCAGGCCGAGATAGCCGAGGAACGAGAACGAGATCGAGCGGAGTGCATTGCGCACGACGAACCTCCTTGGATCGGGCGATGCGGCGACCCGCACCGCTACAGGCGATGTATCGATACACTGACTGTATCGCAACGCTCTATGTAGCGTTTGTGGGCGCCGTGATATTCCTGAGTGATCGATATCGACCGGTACCGATCGGCACGACGGGCGAAGGGGTTTCCGAGTGGCATCCGACAGCGGCGCGAAGATCATCACGGCCGCCCTCGAGTTGCTGCGCACACGAGGTCCTGCGGCGGTTACGATCGAGGCGGTGGCGGCGCATTCCGGCGTGGCCCGCACCACGATCTACCGGCGGTATCGGAACCGGGACGAGATGCTCACGGCCGCACTGCTCGACGTCGGGACCCCGTCGGCGCCCGACGGTGAGCTGTCCGGGGAGGACCGACTCCGCTGGGTGGTGCGCCAGGCCGCATCCATGGTCGTCGACGGCATCGGCTTCGGCGGTATGGCGGCGCTGATCACCGACACCGATCCGGCCTTCGCCGAACTGTTCCGACGGGTCCTGGGCGAGCATCGGACACGGCTCGCCGAGGTCCTGGCGACGGGAACGGCACAGGGGACGCTCGCCGACGGGGTCGACCCCGACACGGTGATCGACGGGATCGTCGGGGTGCTGGTCGCCGAGCGGGCCCGCACCGGAGCGATCGGGCCGGACTGGGAAGGGCGCGTGGTCGCGATGTTCGCACCGGTGGCGCTGCCCGCCGATGTCCGCGTCGGAAATCCGGAATGAACTCGGCGTCGCGGGTTGTTACACTGAAGTGCTCGCTGACTCACGTCGGCGGGTTCCTGTCTCGGGGCTGATCGGTTTCGACTACGTGCGTCGAGGTAGGGGAAGCGTGTCGGTGCAGGCTGGAGACCACCGTATAAGCGTCGCAGCAACCAATTAAGCGCCGATTCCAATCAGCGCGACTACGCCCTCGCTGCCTGATCAGCGACGGCTAGTCTGTCGGCCCGGATTGTGCTCCCGAATCCGGATGCCGGCATCATCTCAGGGAGCTCACCGTCCTCGCCGGTCGCGGGTGGGGGCGGAACATCACACAGCGACTGGGATCGTCATCTCGGCTTGTTCGCGTGACCGGGAGATCCGAGTAGAGACATAGCGGACTGCACACGGAGAAGCCCTACCAACACGACGGAGGACCCGGGTTCAATTCCCGGCAGCTCCACGAGAAGCGCCCCACCTGTTCGCAGGTGGGGCGCTCGTCGTTTCCGGTCAGCTGGGCTGAGGCTGCTCGCCGGTGGGCTGCCGGCTCGGCGTCGGTGTGTCCGGCGCGTCGTCGGTCGAGCCCCATCGTTGCGGACCGCCCGGTCCGCGGAAGTGGCCGTGCGGACCGTCACGTCCGTCCGCTCGGTTCGGGTCGCTGTCGAACCGCGAGGACATCACCCGGTCCGGCCGGTCGGATGTCGTGTCGCCGGTGATGTATCCGGCGCCGAAGCCGAGCGCCACTGCGATCAGCACCACTCCCACGCCGGCGGCGGCCAGGATCGGTGTCTTGAACCTGGACGCGGCGGAGGTCGTCGACGCCGGGGCGGGAGTCGGCGAACCCTCCGTCACGGAGTTCGAGTCGTGCAGTCGCTCGGTCGGCTGGTCGTCGGGGGTCCGGTCGTCGGGGGTCCGCGCCATCGGCGCGGTTGACGTGTCCGGGTCGGGGGTCTGCTGCGGTTCGGCCGCCTCGGGCGTGGGATTGTCCGGAGTCGGGTTCATGAGGTTCTGCTTTCGTTCGCTGCCTGGACGGTCCGGGTTGCCCCGGAAAGCGAACGCCATGATGCTGTCGTTTCCTGGTCCGATGCTGTCGACTGCCTGTACGCCGCCTGTGAACGTGACGCGTCAGGTCACCGTCGCGTCAGGTCACCGACTCGTCAGGTCACCGGCGCGTCGGCGACGGTGTTCTCGCGGTGACGGCGGCGTTTGCCGACCACGCCCTGGGTCGGGCTGAACAGGAAGACGAGCAGGAACAGGATGCCCTGCACGAGAACGACCATGCCGCCGGGTGAGGTGTCCTGGTAGTACGACACGTACAGGCCGATCACGCCGCAGAGCGCCGAGGTGGCCGGTGCGATGATCAGCATCCGGTTGAAGCGATCGGTGAGCAGTTGCGCGGTGGCACCGGGGATGATCAGCATCGCCACCACCAGGACGATGCCGACGACCTGCAGGGCGGTCACGGCGGTGAGGGCCAGCAGGGCGAGCAGGGCGGCGCCCAGAAGTCGCGGGCTGAGGCCGATCGCGAAGGCGTGTGTGGGGTCGAACGCGTACAGGGTGAAGTCGCGTCGCTTGAGCAGCAGGATGACCGCGACGATGGCGCCGAGGACGGCGATCTGGATCAGGTCGGAGGTCGAGACGCCGAGCAGGTTGCCGAAGATGATGTGGTTCAGATCGGTCTGGCTCGGCGTCACCGAGATGAGGACGAGCCCGAGCGCGAACAGAGTCGTGAAGACGATGCCGATCGCGGCGTCCTCCTTCACCCGGCCGCCGTCGCGGACCGCGCCGATCATCGCGACCGCGAGAAACCCGAACACGACCGCGCCGACGGCGAACGGGATTCCGGCGATGTAGGCGAGGACGACGCCGGGCAGCACCGCGTGGGAAACGGCGTCGCCCATCAGGGACCAGCCGATGAGCACCAGCCAGCAGGACAGCAGGGCACACACCACCGACGAGATCAGCGTCGCCCACAGGGCTCGTGTCATGAAGGCGTAGGCGAACGGGTCGAGGAGGTGGTCGACGATGCTCATGACGCCTCTTCCCGGCGGTCGCTGGGTGTCGGTCCGGGACGGTCGAGCGGGTCGAGTCCGAAGGCACGCACGAGATTGTCCGTGGTGATGACCTCGGCCGGCTCACCCTGGGCAACCACCCTGCGCATCAGCAGGATCGCCTCGTCGGCGAGGGTCGGCAGGACTTGGAGATCGTGCGTGGAGACGAGGATCGTCGCGCCGGAGTCGGCGAGTTCGCGCAGCAACGCGGTGATGGTGGCCTCGGTGCGCTTGTCGACACCGGCGAACGGCTCGTCGAGCAGCAGGATCGAGGCCTCCTGCGCGATGCCGCGGGCCACGAAGGCGCGTTTGCGCTGTCCGCCGGAGAGCTGACCGATCTGACGGTCGGCGTAGTCGGTCAGCTCGACGCGCGCCAGTGCGTCGTCGACGGCGTCGTGGTCGGTACGCCGCGGCCGTCGGGTGAAGCCGAGATGCCCATAGCGGCCGGTCATCACGACATCGCGGACAGACAACGGGAAGGACCAGTCGATGTCCTCGGACTGCGGGACGTATCCGACGATCCCGGCCTTGCGGGCGGCAACCGGGGTCCGGCCGGCGAGGGTGACCGAGCCGGTGCTCGGGGTGACCGCTCCGACGATCGTCTTGAACAGCGTCGACTTGCCGGACCCGTTCATGCCGACGAGTGCGCAGACGCGCCCGGTCGGCACGCGTACCGATGCGTGTTCGAGCGCGAGGATTCGGCCGTATCGCACCGTGACGTCGTCGACCTCGATGGCGTGCGAGGTGATCATCGGTTGTCTCCCGTCAGCCCCGACACGATGGTCCGGGCGTCGTGGCGGATCAGGTCGAGGTAAGTGGGCACCGGGCCGTCGGGCTCGGAGAGGGAGTCGACGTACAGGGTGCCGCCGAAGCGGGTGCCGGTGGCGCCGACGACCTGCTGCATCGCCGCGTCGGAGACCGTCGACTCGCAGAAGACCGCCGGCACCCGGCTCTTGCGGACGAAGTCGATGACCGAGGCGACCTGCTGCGGGGTGGCCTGCTGTTCGGCGTTGACCGGCCAGATGTAGCGCTCGGTGAGTCCGGCGTCCCGAGCCAGATAAGAGAAGGCGCCCTCGCAGGTGACCAGTGCCCGTTCGTTGGGCGGCAGGTGGTCCAGGGCGTCGACCAGTTCGGTCTGCACCTGCCGCAACTGCTCCTTGTACGACGCGCCGTTGGCGGCGAAGATCTCTGCGCCGTCGGGGTCGAGGTCGGAGAACGCGTCGACGAGATTGTCGACGTAGATGCCCACGTTCACCGGACTCATCCAGGCATGCGGATTCGGTTTGCCCGCATAGGCATCCGAGGCGATGTCGATCGGTTCGACGCCGTCGCTGGCCACGACGTGTTCGACGTCGAGCCCCTCGACGAACTGCCCGAACCAGGCCTCGAGGTTCAGTCCGTTGTCGACGACGAGCGAAGCCGTCGCGGTGCGCCGGACGTCCCCGGGAGTCGGTTCGTAGCCGTGGATCTCCGCGCCCGGCTTGGTGATCGACTCGACGCGCAGCCGGTCACCCGCGACGTTCGAGGCGATGTCGGCGAGCACGGTGAAGGTCGTCAGCACGACCTTCTCGTCGGGTAGGCGGCTCGACAGGGTGCAACCCGCGATGAGGACGCTCGTCGCGGCGATGAATGCGCCAACCGACAGGAGTCGGCGGGCAGCATTCGGCTTGGGCATGCCGACACTATAGATTCGGCCACCCGAACTTTCCACTCGGGAGACCCTCACATCAGGTCGGCCCGGTCTGCAGGACCCGTCAGATGACGCCCGACTCCCGGAGCTCGGCCACCTCGTCGGCCGTCATGCCCAGCACCTCGCCGTAGACGGTCTCGTTGTCGCATCCCGGTTCGGGCGGGCCGGCGTTGCGGATCCCGCCGGGCGTCTCGCTGAACTGCGGGACCACGCCCGGTCCGAGGACGGTGCGTTGCGCGCGTTCGTCGTAGTGTTCGGCGATCATCCCGCGCGCCTGCAGGTGGGGGTCGGCGACGACCTCGGCGACCGTGTTGACCGGCCCCACGACGACTCCCGCGGCGCTCAGGACCTCGGTGAGTTTGTCCGGTGAGTACTGCGCCGACCACTCGCCGATGAGCTCGTCGAGTTCGTCCTGGTTGCGACCGCGGGCCGCGTGATCGGCGAACCGTTCGTCGGTGGCCAGCTCGGGTCGGCCCATCGCCTCGCAGAGGCGAGCGAACACCGAATCCTGGTTGGCGGCGATGATCACGTGCGTGCCCTCGCTGGTGGGGTAGAGGTTCGACGGCGCGATGCCGTCCAGGCGGGTACCCGACGGCCCGCGCACCACTCCGCCGGCGTCGTAGTCGGCGATCGCCGATTCCTGCACGGCGACACAGGATTCGATGAGCGAGGTGTCGACGACCTGACCCTTGCCGGTCACCGAACGGCGGTACAGCGCGGCGAGTGCGCCCTGTGCCGCGAACATCCCGGCGAGGGTGTCGCCGAGCGAGAGCGCCAGCCGCGGGGGCAATTGCCCGGGGTAGCCGTTCAGATGTCGCAGGCCGCTCGCGGCCTCGGCGACCGAGGCGTAACCCGCGCGCGTCGCATCCGGCCCGGTCTGGCCGTAACCCGACACCCGCACGACGATGAGGCCGGGGTTGCGTTCGGACAAGACGTCGGGACCGATCCCGAGCCGTTCGAGCGTCCCCGGTCGGAAGTTCTCGACGATCACGTCGGCGTGGTCGGCCAGACGCAGGAAGATCTCGCGGCCGCGGTCGGCGCGCAGGTCGAGGGTGATCGCCTTCTTGTTACGCCCGTGGACCGTCCAGTAGAAGCGGTGGCCGTCGACCTCGGCCTGGCCCCAGGTGCGGATCGGGTCGGGCTTGCCCGGTGGTTCGATCTTGATGACGTCGGCGCCCATGTCGCCCAGGAGTCGAGCCGCGTGCGGACCCGCGATCAGGGTGCCCAGTTCGAGTACGGTGACGCCGTCGAGCGGGCCGGCCGGGACTGCCGCAGCAACTGTGGTGTCGGTCATGGACAACAGTGTGGCCGGTCACGTCCGCCGGACCAAGACGCAGGGGACACCCGACTTGAAACGAATCGCCTCCGACGTTTCATTGTCGTCGAACTCCCGCTATGGTGTGTGTCGTCGAACACACATCGGGGGAGGGTTACGAATGGTGGATCATGCGTCGGGGACCGGGCTCCTGCCCGACATCCGGCTGGCCGACATGGCAGCCGGGGTCGCATCACTGCGCAAGGACATCGGGACCGTGCTGCGTGTGCTGCCGGAGATGCTGCCCAAACCGCCGACGACAAAGATGTCGATCGGCAAGCGCTTCCAGCAGTCCGTGGCCAAGTACCCCGATCGCGACTTCCTGCGCTTCGAAGGCGCCTCGATCACCTACCGCGAGGCCAATGCGCGGGCCAATCGTCTCGCCGACTTCCTGACCCGCGAGGGGGTGGGCAAGGGCGACGTGGTGGCGGTGCTGTCGAAGAACCATCCCGACGTGGTGATCGCCATGCTCGCGATCGTCAAGATCGGCGCGATCTGCGGCATGATCAACTTCCACCAGCGCGGCGCGGTACTCGAACACAGCCTCGGTCTGATCGACGCGAAGGCCGTTCTCTACCAGGAAGACCTGGCCGAGGCGCTCGACTCGGTACCGCAGAGCGCCCGCCCGGGAAAGGAATTCACCTTCGAGAAGCTCCCTTCGCTGGCCTCGGCGTGCTCGCCGGCGAACCCGGCCGCGACGGAGTCGGTCGAACTCGGGTCCACCGCGATCTACATCTTCACCTCGGGCACCACCGGATACCCCAAGGCCAGCAAGATGACCCACTACCGCTGGCTGGTGGCCATGAACGGGATCGGCGGCCTCGGCATCCGGTTGCGCGGCGACGACGTGATGTACACCGCGCTGCCCTTCTACCACAACAACGCGCTCACGATCTCGCTGTCGTCGGTGCTCGCCTCCGGCGCCTGCCTCGCGATCGGCAAGCAGTTCTCGGCGTCGCGCTTCGTCGACGAACTCATCGAGAACGACGCCACCGCCTTCAGCTACATCGGCGAACTGTGCCGGTATCTCCTTGCGCAGCCGCCGAAGTCGACCGATCGCGCCCACCGTGTGCGACTCGCCGTCGGCAACGGTCTGCGACCCGACATCTGGGACGACTTCACCGAGCGATTCGGCATCGACCGCATCGTCGAACTGTATGCGGCCAGTGAGGCGAACATCGGTTTCGTCAACGTCTTCGGGCTCTCGAAGACCGCGGGCTTCTCGCCGCTGCCCTACCTCGTCGCCGAGTACGACGAGGAGACCGGCGAACCGCTGCGCGGCCCCGACGGCCGGGTGCGCAAGGTTGGCAAGGGCGGTACGGGACTGCTTCTCGCGCAGATCAACTCGCGGGTGCCGTTCGACGGTTACACCGACCCGAAGGCCACCGAGAAGAAGATCGTGCGCGACGTCCGGAAGAAGGGCGACGCCTGGTTCAACAGCGGCGACGTGGTCCGGGATCAGGGCTTCTCGCACATCGGTTTCGTCGATCGCATCGGCGACACCTTCCGGTGGAAAGGTGAGAACGTCGCCACCACCGAGGTCGAGGCGGTCATCGACGCGCACGACTCGGTCGAGGAGGCCGTCGTCTTCGGCGTCCCGGTGCCCGGGGTCGACGGCAAGGCCGGGATGGCCGCCGTGAGCCTCCACGACGGCCACGACTTCGACGCCGCGGGGTTCGCGGCGCACATCAAAACCGGACTGCCGAGCTATGCGGTGCCGCTGTTCGTACGGATCGTCGACCAGCTCGAGCACACGTCGACGTTCAAGAACATGCGGACCGAACTGCGCAAACAGGCCTACACCGAGACCGCCGACGACCCGCTGTACGTGCTCGCCGGCGACACCTACGTCGAGTTCTATCCGGAATACGTCGAGGAGCTGTCCGGGAAGCGGCGCGTCTGACCCTCTGACCGCTCGATCGCGGCCGAGACCCTCCACTGTTGGGGATTCCCACCACCCCGGGGGGTGCCGGAAATCCCCAACAGTGGTGGGTTTCAGGGAGGGTCAGGCTCGCCGCAAGGCCGTGAGCCGTTCACCGACGAAATCGAGGGCGGCTCGCTGCCACAGACCGATGTGGTCGAGCATCGCGTGACCGCCGTCGGGCACGTTGACGAACTCGGCGTCGATCCCCTGCGCCGACAACTCGTCGACGCCTTTCCGGGTGCGCTTGGCAAAGGTGCGTTCATCGGCGTCGCCGTGGACCGCCACCACGCGGGCCCCGGGCTGGATGTGTCGCCAGTCGGCGAACTGCCACCACGGGGCGAGCGCCAGGACGCCGATAACCCGGCGGTCGGCGGCCAGGTGTGCGGCGACCCGACCGCCCATCGAGTGACCGATCGCCACGACCGGAACTCCCGGGTGCCGTCGGCACAACTCGGCGAGCGCGGCGCGCGACGGCGACATCGGGCTGCTCTCCTCGCCGTTCCAGCCGTAGACGCGATACCGCACCTGGTGCACGTGGACAGCCCGTCCGTAGCGGAGCCGGAGTGACCAGGTGAACGGATACATCCGCAGGGCAGATCCCTGCCAAGGGGAGAACGGCTTGAGACTGTCGTCGGTGCCGCCCGGCAGTACGAGTACGAGAAGTCCGACCGGGTCGCGTCCGGGGGAGAACAGTCTGGGGGAGAACAGTCTGGGCGAGAACAGTCTGGGCGAGAACAGTCTGGGCGAGCCGGGGTCGAACATGATCTGGCAGCCCTCCAACCGGCTCGTCGACGATCGGTCCAGCCTAGCGATCCGCTTGGACGAAGACGGCGGACGTGTCTCTCGAGAAGCGCTGATCGGTGCCGTCCGACGGGCGAATTGCGCCGTTGGTGGCAGAATCGCGATATGGCACATTCCCGCGCTGGAACATTGGCCCTGCCCGAAGACCTCGTAGATGTGGAGGCACTCGAACGTGCCTATTACGAGAATGTCCCCGATGCGTCGGACCCGTTGCAGCAGGTCGTGTTCGGAACCTCCGGTCATCGAGGTTCGAGTTTCGACACCGCATTCAACGAAGCGCATATCCTCGCGACGACCCAGGCGATTGTCGAATATCGGCGAAATGCGGGAATCACGGGTCCGCTGTTCATCGGATTCGACACCCACGCTTTGTCGGTTCCGGCATGGCGGACCGCGCTGGAGGTTCTCGCCGCCAACGAGGTGACGGTCCTCACCGCCGAGGACGACTCGTTCACCCCGACCCCCGCGATCAGCCGCGCCATCCTGACGTTCAACAAGGAGAACCCCGGTGTGCTCTCCGACGGCATCGTGGTGACGCCCTCGCACAATCCGCCCCGCGACGGGGGGTTCAAGTACAACCCGCCGACCGGTGGTCCGGCGGACACCACGGTCACCTCGGCGATCGCGGCGCGGGCAAACGCACTGCTCGCCTCGGGGCTCGACGGCGTCAAGCGGATCCCGTTCGAGCGCGCGCGGGCGAGCAAACACGTGCAGGATCACTCGTTTCTGCTCGACTACATCAACGGCATCGGCGAGGTCGTCGACATGCGGGCGATCCGGGATGCCGGAATCAAGATCGGTGCCGATCCGCTCGGCGGGGCGTCGGTGGGGTATTGGGCCGCGCTCGGCCTGCGCTACAACCTCGAGCACCTCACCGTCGTGAACCCGACCGTCGATCCGACGTTCTCGTTCATGACGCTCGACACCGACGGCAAGATCCGGATGGACTGCTCGTCGTCGAATGCGATGGCCTCGCTCATCTCCGCACGCGACTCCTTCGACATCGCCACCGGCAACGACGCCGACTCCGACCGTCACGGGATCGTCACCCCCGACGCCGGTCTGATGAATCCGAACCACTACCTCGCGGTCGCCATCGACTACCTGTTCACCCACCGCCCGCAGTGGTCGGCACAGGCCGCGGTGGGCAAGACGCTGGTGTCCTCGTCGTTGATCGACCGGGTGGTCGCCGGGATGGGGCGTCCGCTGCTCGAGGTGCCGGTCGGTTTCAAGTGGTTCGTCGACGGACTGCTCTCCGGACGCGTCGCCTTCGGCGGCGAGGAGAGCGCCGGGGCGTCGTTCCTGACGTTCGACGGCAGTCCGTGGTCGACCGACAAGGACGGCATCATCATGGCCCTGCTCGCCTCGGAGATCCTGGCGGTCACCGGCAAGACGCCGTCGCAGCGGTACGCCGAACTCGCCGAGGAATTCGGGGAGACCGCCTACGCCCGGATCGACGCGCCCGCCTCACGTGAGCAGAAGGCGGTGCTGTCGAAGCTGTCGCCGGAGCAGGTGAAGGCCACCGAACTCGCCGGTGAACCCATCTCGGCCATCATGACGACCGCGCCCGGGAACGGAGCGGCCATCGGCGGTCTGAAGGTCACCACCGAGAACGCGTGGTTCGCCGCACGGCCGTCGGGTACCGAGGACGTCTACAAGATCTACGCCGAATCCTTCAAGGGCGCCGAGCACCTCGCGCAGGTGCAGAAGGAGGCCCAGCAGGTCGTCGACACCGCGCTGGGAAGCTGATCAGCCGCCCGCGGGCACTCCGATGGCCAGGCCGACCAGATAGGTTGCGCCGGCGGCGATGACGCCGAAGCACAGCTGGCGCAGCGCACCGCGGGCGATCGGGTGTCGGGTGACGTAGGCGGCGACGCCACCGGCGATGAGCAGGCCGACGGCGCCGGCCGACAGTCCGAGGATCAGCGAGGAGAACCCGAGAAGGTAGGGGACCAGCGGTACGACGCCGCCGATGCCGAACATCACGAACGACGAGATCGCCGCCACCCACGGAGAGGGCTTGTCCGACGGGTCGACACCGAGCTCCTGGGTGATGTGGACGTCGACGGCGCTCTCGGGGTCGCGATGGATCTCGTGTGCCGCGGTGGTCGCGGTCTCCTCGCTCATACCCATCTCGGTGAGCATGTCGATCAGCTCGCGAAGCTCGGCGCACGGGTTCTCCTCGATCTCGGTGCGCTCGACCTCGACTTCGGCGTCGAGCTGCTCGTTCTGCGTCGACACCGAAGTGAACTCGCCGAGCGCCATCGAGAACGCGCCCGCGATCAGACCGGCGACACCCGACAGAATGATGGTGTGCGCACTGGCACCCGCGCCCCCGACGCCGGCGACGAGGCTGATGTTGGTGACGAGTCCGTCCATCGCGCCGAAGGTCGCGGCCCGCACCCGACCGCCCGACACGTCCGGGTGCTCATGGCTGATGGGCGTCGGCTCCGCGTCGACCTCGCTGTTGGTCACTCGCAGAGCCTAACGACGCAGGTGGGAGCCCGCTCGCCGAGCGAGTTCGACCGGGTCGCGTCGGCTCGCGACCCGCTGGGCGTTGCCGTCGACCACGTCGGCCGTTCATACGCTCATTCGGCGCACCTACTCAGCCGTTTATCAGTACTGCGCGGATATTGTCGACACGTGAGCGAAAAGCGTAAGTCGGGAGCCTCGGTGCCCCGTGCCACCACGTCGAAATATCAGCCGAGCGCGCCGTCGAGCACCATGACCTATGTCCTCGGAGGTATCGCGGTCCTGGTGATCGCGGGTCTGGTCATCGGCGGCATCTGGTGGAGCGGTCGCGACAAGGGAACCGCGGACCAATCCGCACTGGCGGCGAGTTCGACGATGATCGTCGGACCGGAGACCGCACCGTTGATCGATCTCTTCGAGGATCCGCTGTGCCCGGTGTGCAAACTCTTCGAGCAGCAGTCGGGATCGGCGATCACCGCGGCGGTGACCGAGGGCAAACTGCGCGTTCGCTACCACACGCTCAACTTCCTCAACCCGAAATCGGCAACCGGGGACTACAGTTCACGCGCCGCGGGTGCGCTCACCTGCGTGGCGCAGGAGCAGAACACCGAACTGTTCCTCCGGTTCCACAGCGCACTGTTCGCCGCGCAGCCGGCCGAGGACGGCACCGGCAACATCACCAGTCCGGAACTCGCCCGCCTCGCGACCGAGCAGGGTGCAACGCCCGCGACCGCGCAATGCATCACCAACAACGACAAGGTGGCGCAGGCGGAGGAGAACGCCCGCACCTCGTCTGACGAACTCGAGAAGGCGGCCGGTCAGGTGGGAACCCCGAGCGTCCTGCACGACGGCAAACCGGTCGAAGGACTGCTCGACGGCACCGGCTGGCTCGACGGCATCCTGAACGACGACAAGTCGTGATCTGCGGGACCGGGCCACCCGAAGGGCCCGGTTCCTGCGGATTTGGTCGGCGTAGAGCCGGTGGTGTAACTTTCCTAGTGCCCTTGAACAGGGCGGAACAACAAAATACGGGGCTATGGCGCAGCTGGTAGCGCACCACACTGGCAGTGTGGGGGTCAGGGGTTCGAGTCCCCTTAGCTCCACAGACGAATCCCGTGCCGACACGTCGGCACGGGATTTTTCGGCTTACTGCTTGCTGCGTCCGCCTCGGCGCTCGTGACCGAGGTGCTCAGCCGAACGCGGGTGGGTCGTACTTCGGTTCATAGATGGTGATCTCGCCGGCCCCAGGAACCTTGACGCCGACGGTGGTCCCCCAGGGTTCCTCCTGCGGCGGACCGGAGAACTCGGCACCTTTCGCCGACAGCTCGCTCATGGTCGCGTCGAGGTCGTCGCACATGAACGACACGTCGAAGCGCTGGTCCGTTCCTCCGCTCGATCCCTGGTACTCCCACGCGCTGGGGTGCGCGCCGAGTTCGCTCGGGCCGGTCGTGAAGATCAACCAGCCGCCACCGGTGTCGACCGCCGGTAGTCCCAGGACATCGCGGAAGAATGCTCGAGCGGCATCGGGGTCGTCGCAGTAGATCAGGGTGTGCAGGCCGGTGATCATGACGACCAGGGTACGTCCCGCACTGCCCTGCGATCGGCCTTCTGGTGGGGCGTCATCCCCGGCGCTTGCGACCCCACAGCAGGTAGACGGCCGGTCCGATGCCGGCGGTCGAACCGACCGACAGGCCGATCACCCAGGCGCGTTTGGGCCCGTGGATCTCCTCGGGACGTCGTCCGGCGAGGTCCCGCAGAGCCCACACCCGCGTGCCCGCGTCGACTGCCGCGACCGCCACGACCGTGGCTCTTGCCGTGGGGGACAGTTCTTTCCAGCGCTTCGACCTGCTCACGGTCACGAGCCTAGCGCCGGACCCGTGGTCGCAGGGCGAGCCTCGCGTCAGACACGTCCGCGCAGGATCAGATTCCAGTACAGACGGGGCAGTACGTAGCGGTCGAACGCCCACGCGCTGCGACGCGGCTTCAGTGTGTCCACGAAAGACGGCAGCGATGACATCAGCGTTCCGTCCCGGTCGAATTCGGCTGCGATCAGACGGTGCGAATCGGTCGCGATCGGTGCGACGGTGTAGCCGTCGTACTCGCGTATGTCTCCGCCGTTGCGCGCGGCGAGGACGTTGTCGATCAGGACCTCCACCTGGCGACGGAGACCACCTCCGGACGGATCGGTGGAGATGGCGGCACCGTCCCCGATCGCCCACACGTCCGGATGGGTTCGATGCCGCAGCGTCCGCGGATCGATGTCGACGAGGCGGCGCTCCTGCGTGCCGGAGAGCCCCGAGGTCTCGATCATCGAGGGGGCGCGGAACGGGGGAACCACGTGCAGCATGTCGAAGTGCAGGTCCTCGGTGTGGCCGGCCGAGGTGGCGGTGACCCGGTCCTCGCCGGGGTGCAGGTCCACGCGGGTGTCGAGGAGGACCGTGACGCCGAGTTCCTCGAGTCGGTCGAAGAGCCGCGCGTCGAGGTCGTCGATGCCGAGCAGGTGGGGACGGTCCACCACCAGCCTGATGTCGAGCGTCGGCAGTATCCCGGTGCGTGCCCAGTGGGCGGCGGCCAGGAACAGGGGCTTCAGGGTCGTGCCCGTGCAGCTCACCGGGGGCGGCGGAACCGTGAACACCGCTCGACCGCCCCGCGGCATCGACGCCACGAGTTCCCAGGTCTTCTCGGCCCGGTCCAGGTAGTTGCTGGTGACCGTCGGGTCGAGGATCGTCTGTCCGACACCGGGCATCGCCTCCTCGTCGGGCACCAGTCCGACCGCCAGGACCAGATCCCGGTACCCCACGACGGTTCCCGATGCACACCGGACCGTCCGGTCGTCGGCATCGACCGACGTCACCGAGTCCTGCAGCCAGGTGGCCGATTCCGGGGTCACCGACCGTTGGGTGCGCTCCGCGTCGCGGAGTGCCGCCTGCCCGCCGCCGACGTAGGACAGCAGCGGGCGGTACGTGTGGACGGCTTGCGGTTCGATGATCGCGACGTCGGACACACCGCGTCGGATCAGACGTGCCGCAGCACTGATACCGGCATTGCCGCCGCCGACGACGATGACGTCGAAACGGCGGGTCTCCCTCGATGTGGTCATGGCCGTGGGTACCCGGTGTGCTCGCCGGGAAACCGGCGGGTACGCACGCCCTCGCGCCCGGCGACGGGAGGCCCGTCCGTCACCCGATCGGCGTCGGGCGCCACCCCGCCTCCGCCGGGCGTCGGGCTAAGCGGCGTCCTCGATCAGCCGGCGCTGCTCGGCGAACATCTCGGCGAGGTTGCCGGTGACCTCGGAACTGACCGACGGCGCACTGTCGCTGAAGGTGTTGTGAGCCACCGAGAACGACACCCCGCGCTCCTCGCCGACGACCAGGGTGCCCACCATGTGGACGTCGATGTCGGAGATCGTGAAGTTGCCGGTCATCCGGAATGCCTTGTAGTCGCCGCTGATCGGGAGCGTCTGCTCCTCGAGCGTGATCGCGACCGGGACGGTCTCGCCGTCCTCCTCGAGGTTCAGCGTGAAGGATTCGCAGGCCGCGAGGATCTCGTCGAAGTCCTGGTAGCTCCCGTCGGCGGGCTTGGTCACGTCGGCGCTGTACTGGTCGAGACCGAAGAAGACCTCGGCCGAGTCGGCGGTCTCGGCGAGCTCGCGCTGCGCGTAGTCCGCGCTGGTGTCGGGGGACTCGACGAGCCGTGCGCATCTCTCGTTGTCGACGCTGGTGCCGTCGTCGTCGGACTGCTCGGTCTCCAGCGTGAATTCGCCTGTGACATCGGGGAAGCCGGACTCCGGCAGGAGCATGTCGACGGCCGTTGCGGTCGGCACGTCCGGCTCGCTGGAGTCTTCGCCGCCGCCGAGGGTGAAGGCCAGGACGACCGCCACCACCACGATGAGGACGAGCAGGAGTCCACCGCCCCCGATGAACCACCACTTCTTACCCCCACCGGACGACGACGGGGGAGGCGGCGGCTGCTGTCCATATGGTTGCTGCCCATACGATTGCTGACCGTACGGCTGTTGTGCTTGGGGCTGTTGGCCATACGGTTGCTGCTGCGGATACGGCTGCTGTCCGTAGGGCTGCCCGTAGGGTTGTTGCGGCTGTCCGTGGGGCTGCGGCGGGTACTGCTGGCCGTAGGGTTGCTGACCAGAGGGTTGCTGCCCATCCTGCGGGCCGAGCCGGGTGGGTTGATTGGGGTCGTAGGGACTACCCACGATGGGCTCCTTCTCTGAGGTGATCGAGCGAGATCGGACCGGTGGCGGTCGTCGACTACGGGAGAGTACCGCGCAGGAATTCCGTGGGCGGGAGGATCGAGAAAGGCCATTCGGTGCCATTCATCTGAATGTTCGGGCTGGTCAGCCGCGATGTCTCACGACGGAAAAGGCGTCCACGACGACACTTTCGCGAATGTTCCGAATGTCGTCTTTCATGCGGTCGAATGAGGATTCCGGACCCGTTTTCTCCTCAGCGCCGTATCGAAGGACACGCGCACGTCAATTCTGGGCATGGGATGGGTAAACCGGCGGACACCGCGGCGGTGCCCGGGTTGCACTCGGGGCACGGTGGCGAGGACACGCCGGCTCGGCGCCGCCGTGCCCGTACCCGACGAGCCGGCGAAGGAGACACGGTCTCATGACAGCAAGTACTCCACGCCGGTTGCTCGCGGAGCTGTTCGGCACGTTCTGGTTGGTCTTCGGTGGTTGCGGCAGCGCCATCTTCGCGGCGAAGTATGTGGCGAACGCCAGCGAGGACAACGACACCCTCATCCAGCTGGGTATCGGGTTGCTCGGCGTCTCACTGGCGTTCGGTCTGACGGTCGTGACGATGGCCTACGCGGTCGGCCACATCTCGGGCGCGCACTTCAACCCGGCGATCACCGTAGGCGCGGTGGCGAGTGGTCGCCTACCGGTCAAGGACCTGCCCGGTTACTGGATCGCCCAGGTCGTCGGCGGCCTGCTCGCCGGTACCCTCCTGTACGTCATCGCCAGCGGCCGAGCGGAATTCGAGGCGACCGGCAACATGGCGGCCAACGGTTACGGCGAACACTCGCCGAACAACTACACACTCCTCGCGGTGCTGATCGCCGAAACGGTCCTCACCGCGTTCTTCCTGATCGTCGTGCTCGGCGCCACCGATGGCCGGGCGCCCGCCGGCTTCGGA
Source organism: Gordonia sp. YY1 (assembly GCF_009872315.1). Lineage (NCBI taxonomy): Bacteria > Bacillati > Actinomycetota > Actinomycetes > Mycobacteriales > Gordoniaceae > Gordonia > Gordonia sp. YY1. The sequence continues at coordinate 30,640 of NZ_WXYI01000007.1, forward strand.
CCGCTGGCGATCGGTCTGACGCTGACCTTGATCCACCTGATCTCGATTCCCATCAGCAACACCTCCGTCAACCCGGCGCGATCGACAGCCGTCGCCTTCTTCAACGGCAACGGGGCCCCCGGCCAGCTGTGGCTGTTCTGGCTCGCTCCGCTGCTGGGCGGGCTCATCGGGGGCATCTTGTATCCGCTGATGTTCGGCAACGGAAAGTTCGTTCCGGGAAGGGCGCCGGTCGACGAACCGGCGGTCGAGCAGACCCGGAGCTGACCGCGCACGAGGGGCGTCGTCGGTGGTGCGACCATTGACCGATGACCGCAACTCTCGTCGCCAAAGACGTCGCGGGCGGTTACGCCCATCGGGTCCTCTTCGACCACCTCGACCTCACCGTCGCCCCCGGCGATGTGGTCGGGGTGGTCGGTGCGAACGGGGCGGGCAAGACCACACTGTTGCGCGTCCTCGCCGGCGATCTGGCACCACTCGCGGGCACGGTCGCGCGGGCACCGGCAGATGCCTTCGTGGGATGGTTGCCGCAGGAGCACGAGCGGATACCCGGTGAGACGGTCCGCGAGTACGTAGGGCGTCGTACCGGCTGCACGGCTGCCACCGAGGCGATGGATGCGGCCGCCGCGGCGCTCGCCGACGAGTCCTCGGCGACCGGTACCGACGATCCCGCCGACGTCTACGCGGCGGCCCTCGACCACTGGCTGACCACCGGTGCCGCCGACCTCGACGAACGCCTTCCGGCGGTCCTCGCCGACCTCGGACTCGCCACCGACCTCGTCGACCCCGAGCTCACCCCGATGACCGCGCTGTCCGGCGGCCAGGCGGCGCGCGTCGGTCTCGCGGCACTGCTGTGCTCCCGGTTCGACATCGTGCTGCTCGACGAGCCGACAAACGACCTCGACCTCGACGGCATCGCCCGTCTCGAGGAGGTCGTGGCCGGCCTCCGCGGTGGTGTCGTGCTCGTCAGCCACGATCGAGAGTTCCTCGCCCGCAGCGTGACCCGGGTTCTCGAGCTCGACCTGGCCCAGCACACCAACACGGTGTACGGCGGCGGATACGAGAGCTATCTCGAGGAGCGCGAGGTGGCGCGCCGGCACAAGCGCGAGGAGTACGAGGAGTTCGCCGCCAAAAAGGCCGACCTGGTGGCGCGGGCGCGCACTCAACGAGAATGGTCGAGCCAAGGGGTGCGCAACGCGATGCGCAAGGCCCCCGACAACGACAAGATCCGACGCCGTGCCGCCACCGAGTCCAGCGAGAAGCAGGCGCAGAAGGTTCGTCAGATGGAGAGCCGGATTGCGCGTCTCGAGGAGGTCGCCGAACCGCGCAAGGAGTGGGTGCTGGAGTTCACGATCGGCGCGGCACCCAGATCCAGTTCCGTCGTCTCGACGCTCAACAATGCCGTGGTGCGGCAGGGCGAATTCGTCTTGGGGCCGGTGTCGATCCAGGTGAACGCGGGGGAGCGGATCGGCATCACCGGACCCAACGGTGCCGGGAAGTCGACGTTGCTGCGACTGCTCCTCGGTCACCTCGAACCCGATTCGGGTTCCGCGCAACTCGGCGCCAATGTCGCGATCGGTGAGATCGACCAGGCGCGTGGGCAATTCACCGGAACGACCCCGCTCGCCGACCGGTTCGCCGAGCTCGTACCCGACCTGACGACGGCGGATGTCCGGACGCTGCTCGCGAAGTTCGGCCTGCGCGCCGACCACGTGGACCGACCGGTCGGTGACCTCTCGCCGGGGGAGCGCACGCGCGCCGGGCTGGCGCTGTTGCAGGCCCGCGGTGTCAACGTCCTGGTACTCGACGAGCCGACCAACCATCTGGACCTCCCGGCGATCGAACAGCTGGAGTCGGCGCTGGAGTCCTACGACGGGGCGCTGCTTCTGGTGACCCACGACCGTCGGATGTTGGCGAACGTGAACGTCGACCGGCAGTGGCACGTCGAGAACGGTCACGTCATCGAGCGGTGACCGGAGCCGACCGGGCTCGCACCGAGTGCGGTTGTGACCGGTCGACGTCGATCCGACAGCCGGACCTCGGCCGAAGTCTGCCTGTCGAAGCGAAGTCTGGCGGTCGAATCGGGTCCTGCCGGACTCTGAGGCGGCGGCGCCTGGGTCTGAGGGGGGTTGACATACAACCGTTTGGTTGTATGTTGGTGATGTGGCCGACACCACCGGAACATCGCCAGACGACGAGGACAGGGCCGACGCCCTGTTCCACGCGCTGTCCGATCGCACGCGTCGCGACATCCTGCGACGAGTACTCGCCGGCGAACACTCGGTCTCGGTACTCGCCGCGAAATACGACATGAGCTTCGCGGCAGTACAGAAGCACGTCGCCGTGCTGGAGAAATCCGGGCTGCTGACCAAACGGCGTCAGGGGCGCGAGCAACTGGCCAGTGGCGACGTCGCCGCCGTGCGTTCGGTGGCGTCGATGCTCACCGAACTCGAACAGGTGTGGCGTGGCCGTATCGCGCGCATCGACGACCTGCTCACGCTCGAAACACCATCAGCTGCAACACCATCGGAGGAATGAACAATGCCTGTCATCGACATCACGCCGGACCTCGACGCCCGGACCATCACCATCAACGCCGAATTCGCGGCCTCGGTCGAACGGGTCTGGCAGATCTACGCCGACCCGCGTCAGCTCGAGAAGATCTGGGGCCCGCCGACCTATCCCGCGACCGTCGTCGATCACGAGTTCACCCCCGGTGGGAAGGTCACGTACTACATGACCAGCCCCGAAGGTGAGAAGTTCGGCGGGTACTGGAAGGTCGAGACCGTCGACGAGCCGCGATCTTTCACCTTCCTCGACGGGTTCGCCGACGCGGACCTCAACCCGATCACGGACATGCCCGAGTCGCGCAATTCCTACTCGTTCACCGAGAAGGACGGCAAGACCGTCGCCACCTACATCAGCACCTATGCGACGGCCGAAGCGCTGCAGAAGGTCCTCGACATGGGCGTGGTCGAGGGCTCGACCGAGGCGATCAACCAGATCGACGGGTTCCTGAAGGGCTGACCTCGATACGACCCTCGGCCGGCGCCTCGGGTCTACTGGGGTCGCGGGGCGCCGAGCGTCAGATGTTGGAGTCCAGGGACGGGAACCCCTCGGGGAGTTCGGCGGCCGGTGCGTCGCCGAACCGGCTCGTGTTCACGTCCAGCCCGTGGGTGTAGGCGGCCATCGAGATCGAGCCGGCCGCATGTCCGTCGACCAGCAGGTCGAGTGGTGACTCCTGCGCGAGACCGGCGATGTAGAGCAGCGGCAGGTAATGATCCGGTGTCGGCACCGAGTTGGCGAAGTCGGGATGCCCGTCGAGGCTCAGGACACCGGAGGGGTTGTCCTGCAGAACTTCCCGCGCGGAATTGTCGAACCGGTGGGCCCAGTCGTAGCCGCTGTCGGCTTTGCTGAAGTCCACCGCCCGCAGGTTGTGGACGATGTTGCCGCTGCCGATGATGAGCACGCCCTGCTCACGTAGCGGCGCGAGCTTGCGGCCGAGTTCGTAATGGTGCTCGAAGTCCTTGAAGGCGTTGAGCGACAACTGCAGCACCGGGACGGATGCGTCCGGGAACGTGTGCACCAGAACCGACCACGTGCCGTGGTCGATGCCCCAGCTGTCCAGGTCGTGCCCGCACCAGGTGGGTTTGACGACGTCGGAGACCATCTCGGCGACCTCCGGGTCGCCGGGCGCGGGGTATTCGATGTCGAAGAGGTCCTGCGGGAACCCGTAGAAGTCATGGATGGTGCGCGGGCGCGGCATCGCGGTGACCGCGGTCGCGTTGGTGTACCAATGCGCCGAGATCACCAGTATCGCCCGCGGCTTCGGCACCGCCTGCCCGAGCGCACGCCACGCCTCGGTGTACCGGTTCCGCTCGAGGGCGTTCATCGGATTGCCGTGTCCGATGAACGCGGTCGGCATGGTCGGCTGGGAAATGGTCATGATGGCCACCTCGGATCGCGCGGTCGGGTCATCGGAGAGGCTACGCCGCGAACGTGCCGACCGGCTTCGGTGTCGGGGAGTCGGCGATGAGCGCCTCCGGAAGCGGACAGCATTTACGTGCCGTATACGTCGGATCGGGACCTGCCCCGGACGCCGGTGCCAGAAGCTGACCGCATGGCAACGCGCTGGTCGGTGGTCGTGGCAGTACTGATGGTCGTCGTGCTTGCAGCTTGCGGCTCCGACGGGGGGTCGGGTCCGTCCGGATCGTCGGCGACGTCGTCGGACCCCGCCAGAGCCGCGGCGATCGAGCGGATCATCGGGGATTTGAAGGCGTCACAGCACCTGAAGGCGGTGATCGTCCGGGTGACCGCCGACGGCGACGAGGTGATCACCAAGGCGTTCGGCGAATCCCAGACCGGGATCCCGGCGACGCCGGACATGCACTTCCGCAACGGCGCCGTCGCCATCTCCTACGTCGCCGCCGTTCTCCTGCAACTCGTCGACGAGGGCACCGTGTCCCTCGACGACACCATCGGCAGGTGGGTCCCGGACATCCCGCACGCCGACGAGGTGACCCTCGGCCAGCTGGCGACCATGACGTCCGGATACCAGGACTACGTCCTCGGCAACGAGGCCTTCGAGACGACGGAACTCAACAATCCGTTCAAGGCGTGGACCACCGACGAGATGCTGTCCTACGCGCTGGACAAACCGCTGCTGTACCGGCCCGGCACGAACTGGAACTACGCCCACACCAATTACGTCATCCTCGGTCTGGCGCTGGAGAAGATCACCGGCGAGTCCGTCGAGGCCATGCTCCGCGAACGGATCTCGGAACCTCTGGGTCTGAAGAACACCGTCTCGGACCTGACCGCGACCATTCCGCAGCCGGCCCTGCACGCCTTCTCCTCCGAGCGCCGCGGAATCCTGAAGCTGCCCCCGGCAGCGCCGTTCTACGAGGAGACGACCGGCTGGAACCCGTCGTGGAGCATCACCCACGGCGCCATCCAGACCTCGAACATCTACGACGTCGAGGCCACCGGCCGCACACTCTTCGCCGGGGAGACGTTGTCCGAGGAGTCCTACAGGACGATGACCTCGACGCGACTGCGTGGAATCGCCCGTCCGCAGCCGGGGTGCGCGACGTGCCGAGAGATGAACGAGCGCTACACCTACGGGATGGGGGTGGTCCTGACCGGGGACTGGATCGTCCAGAACCCGTTGTTCAACGGTTACGCCGCCGTGGTCGGCTATCTTCCGCAGGAGAAGGTGTCCATCGCGGTGGCGGTGACCTACCTGCCGGAGGCGTTCGGTCCGGACGGTTCCTACACGAACGCGGGCAACCCGATCTTCTCGCGGATCGCCGCACTGATGTCGCCCGAGCACGCGCCACCGATACCACGGGAGTGATGACCGAGCTGCCGACGCCGACAATGCAGTTCGGGGTCGATCGGCAGGTGACGTTCCCGGTGACGACGCCGGTGGCGTGCCACCATGATGAGCATGATCCTCGCCGAGTCCGCGTCGACCGACACCTCGGTGATCGTGTCGCTGTTCTGGATAGTCCTCGTCGCGGCGTTGTCGCCGTTGCTGTCTCGGCTGTCACGAGGCTACGTTCCCGACGCTGTGCTGCTGCTGGTGTTCGGCATCGTCATCGGACCGCACGCACTCGACTGGGCCGACCGCACCGGTATCGACGTGCTCAGCCAATTGGGCCTGGGCATGCTGTTCCTCCTGGCCGGATACGAACTCGACCCGAAGCTGTTGCGCGGCAGGATCGGTCGGGTCGCCCAGCTGTCGTGGCTGGTGAGCCTGCTCTTCGCGTGGGGTGCGGTGGCCCTGGTCGCAGCGACCCTCGCAACCGGTCTGAGTCAGGCCGGTTTCACCGCCCACATCGCGATCGCGATCACCCTCACCTCGACGGCGCTCGGCACCCTGCTGCCCATCCTCAAACAGGCGGGCCTCGACGACACGCGTCTGGGTCGTGCGGTGATGGCGCACGGCGCGGTCGGCGAACTGGGGCCGGTGCTGGCGATGTCGCTGCTGCTGACCAGTCGGAGCTTCGGCGGTGCGGTGATCGTCCTGGTGCTCTTCGTACTGGCCGCGCTGCTGATCGCCGCTGCCCCGCAACGCATTCTCGCGCGCGTCCCCGGCGTCGGGACGGCCCTCGGCGAGTTGGCCGGCGGAACCGTCCAGCTGCCGGTGCGTGTCGTGGTGCTGCTGCTCGTGTCGCTGATGACGGTGGCGGCGGTCTTCGACCTCGACGTCGTCCTGGGCGCCTTCGCGGCCGGTCTGATCCTGCGCCGCCTCATCGGACCCGAACATCCCCGCGTCGGCAGGTCGCTGGAGGTGATCGGATTCGGCGTCCTGATCCCGATCTTCTTCGTCACCTCGGGGATGAACATCGACGTGTCCGCGGTCGCGTCCAGGCCCGGGACGTGGGTGATCCTGGTGCTGGCCATCGCGATCGCCCGCGGCGTCCCCGTCTGGTTCAGCGCCGGCCGCCTCGACGACGGCCACTTCATGCATCACCCGCGGGAGCGGGCTCAGTTGGCGTTGTTCGCCGCGACCGGGCTGCCGATCATCGTGGCGGTCACCGAGGTGGCGGTGTCCTCCGAGCTGATCTCGGCCGAGCTCGCGTCCACGCTGGTCGCCTCCGGTGCGACGACGGTCCTGCTGTTCCCGCTGGTCGCCCGGCTCATCGGGAGGTCCACGCCAGCAACCGATCCGACGGCCACGTCGTGATTATCCGGCCGGGATCGATGTCGTGCTCCACCGCGCGACGCGCCCCGAGGACCTTGAATTCGAGTTGGCCGGGCGCATGCGCGTCGGAATCGATCGCGAACAGACAACCGGCGGCGAGGGCGATCTCGATCAGATCATCGGGTGGGTCCACGCGTTCGGGTCGTGAATTGATCTCGACGGCCGTGTCGTTGGCGGCGCACGCCTCGAAGACGGCACGGGCATCGAAGGTGGACGGGGGTCGGTGGCCGCGTCCGCTGACCACCCGACGACCGGTGCAGTGGCCGAGAACATGAACGCGAGGGTCGGACGCCGCGTTGACGAGCCGGGTCGTCATCGCGTCGTGGTCCATCCGCAGGTGTGAGTGGACCGAGGCGGTGACGATGTCGAGGCGTGCGATCATCTCGTCCGACTGGTCGAGCGCACCGTCGTCGAGGATGTCGATCTCGATGCCGCGGAGGAGGCGAAAGTCGTTGCCCTGTACGCTGTTCCATTCGTCGATGGCGTCGATCTGCGCAGCCAGGCGTTCGGCACTCAGCCCGTTGGCGACCGTCAGGCGCGGCGAGTGGTCGGTGATCGCCAGCCACTCGTGGCCCATTGCCCTTGCGGCAGAGGCCATCTCGTCGATGGGCGCGCCGCCGTCGCTCCACTCGGTGTGGGCATGGAGATCCCCGACAACGGCGGCGACGAGGTCGTCGGCACCTTCGGGCGGGATGGACGGGTCCTCGTCCTGGAGTCGGGCGAGGTAATCCGGCACCCGGCCGGCGGCCGCCTCTTCGAGGACCGATGCCGTGGTCTTCCCGATTCCCTTCACCGTCGTGAGGGATCGGCTCGACGCCCGGGCGCGCAGATCGTCGGGCGCGAGCCGCGCGGCGGCCTGGGCGGCTCGCCGGAAGGCCTCCACCCGATAGGTGCTCTCCCGTCGCTGCTCGAGGAGCCAGGAGATCCGGGTCCGCGCGTCCACCGGGTCGATCGGTGCGGTGAGCGGTGCGAGCGGTTTCACGCCCGCACACCGTCGGAGACACCGACCGCCCGGTGCACGAGGTGCAGCCGGGCGGTGGGTCGATCTGCAGAGGAATTCCTCACGCGTGACCGGTCAGTGTGCGGCCTCGAAGGCCTCGATGATGCTCTGCGGGATGCGGCCCCGGTCGCTGAGCTCGTAGCCCTCGCGAATGGCCCACTCGCGGATCGCCTTGGTGGTTTCCTTGTTGCGTCCGCCGCCGGCAGCGGCGGTGGTGGTGGCCGTGCGCTTGGCGGCGCGGCCGGTCTGACGTGAGATCTCGAGGTACTTCGCGAGCGAATCACGGAATTGCTGAGCGTGCTTCGACGAAGTGTCGAACTCGTAATTCTTTCCGTCGAGTGACCACCGGACGGTTTCGTACTGGTCCAAAACCTTGCCGTCGAGATCGTCGATGACCTGAACGATTTCCTTCTTCGCCATGAAACGCTTTCCCCTCGATATGTGTCATGTGACCAAGACGGTTGTGGAGTGCAATCAAATCCCATCCACCCCGTTTTGATCTGTTTTCTCGGTGCACAGCTTAGACCCAAACTATGAGTAGCCGCTGAGAACCCCCGCCTAGACCATAAAGTATTGAAATGCGTTAGGGAAGTCGGACACGATAATTCTCAACGAGTGGGCTCTGTACTGCTGCCCGAGGGACCCGTTCGGGGTGTCTGGGTCCGAGATGTGGTCCGTGATGCCCGAGTCGTGGGGGTGACCGTCGTCGCACGTCGGGCCGATTCGTCTGATTCTTCGGGCGAGAGTGCGACCAGATCTTCTGGTGCGCGATCGGCGGCATAGATGGTGCGATAACCGCTGTCGGTCACCGAGAATCCGGATTTCGAACGGGATTCGAGACAAAAGATGCCGACCGTCTCGACGAGACACGAGAATCGGGAAATGGAAATCGTGTGCCCGAAATCGACTATTGATGAGCGATAGAGAACCGGATAGCGATTGGCACAGGCGCCGCGCTGCGGACCGTCGGAACTCAAGATTGCGTAATCGGGTGCCCAGTCACATGAGGTCGACGACGCAGGGGGAGTGTTGCGCCGCGTCGACGGACCGGAGTCGCCGGCATCGTCGATACGACAGGCCATCGACGAGCTGCCGTTGGTGCCCGTCGAGCAATTGACCGATCGATCCGGTGTGGAGAAATGGAAGCCGGACGAGTCCTGTAGCGGTGAATCGGCGGTCACCGACCCCTGATGAAAACGCGAATTGTCGACCCGGGGCGCCAATGCGACCACGCGGCCGATTGTCCAATCCGGGAGATTCTGTGCCGTGTCCTCAACCGTGGTGGATGTCGTCGACGCCGACTCGACCTCGGTGAGAGTCGACAGTTCGTCGGTCGGCGGAATGACGATCCGGGACGGCGCGTTGTCGGTCGGTAACGAGCAGCCCGCGATCGTGACGATTGCCGCGGCGGCCAGTGTTGCGATCGAACCGCAGATCACGCGGCCGAAATGGGTCGGCCGCCGGCTGGGGACGGGTACGGGCCGCCGCGATCGATTTCCGTACCCTTGCATTGTGTCGACCCCCAAGATCGTTCTGTTCTACGTCTTCGTCCCGCTGCCCGATCCGGAAGCCATTCGGTTGTGGCAGCTGTCGGTGTGCGAGTCGCTCGGGCTGCGGGGCAGGATCATCGTTTCACGGCACGGGATCAACAGCACCGTCGGTGGCGACATCGCTGCGGTCAAACGCTACGTCAGGACCACGCGTTCCTACCCCGGGTTCGCCGAGGCCGACATCAAATGGTCCGACGGCACGGGTGATGATTTCCCGCGACTGAGTGTGAAGGTGCGCCCGGAGATCGTGACCTTCGGTGTCCCCGACGAGATCGTCGTCGACGAGAACGGGGTGGTGGGCGGCGGCACCCGTCTGACACCCGACGAGGTGCACCGGCTCGTCGACGAACGCGGCGACGAGGTCGTCTTCTTCGACGGTCGCAACGAGATCGAGGCGCAGGTCGGACGGTTCGACGGGGCGGTGGTCACCAAAGCGCAGACCACGCGCGACTTCGTCCCGCTGATCGAGAGCGGCGCCTACGACCACCTCAAGGACCGCCCGGTGGTCACCTACTGCACCGGCGGTGTCCGGTGCGAGGTCCTCAGCACGGTGATGCGCAATCGCGGGTTCGGCGAGGTCTACCAACTCGACGGCGGCATCGTCCGGTACGGAGAGCGGTATCGCGACGACGGACTCTGGCGCGGCTCGCTCTACGTCTTCGACAACCGGATGAGCACGGAGTTCTCCGAGCGCGCGGAGGTGCTCGGCCGGTGCGTCGAATGCGGTTCTGCGACGAGCAACGTGGCGAACCATCCCGATCGCGAGGGCCGGGACCTCGCCGTGATCTGTCCGGCATGCCTGGGCTGAGCGCCGCGCGGACGGCCCGGCCGCCGGTCCCGGTGATCGTCGTCGCCGGCTTCCTCGGATCGGGCAAGACCACGCTTCTCAACCATCTGCTGCGCACCGCGGGTGCCTCCGGTACGAGGCTGGGTGTGCTGGTCAACGACTTCGGATCGGTCAACATCGACGCCCTGCTGGTGTCCGCCCAGGCCGACGGCGCGGTGAGCCTGAGCAACGGATGTATGTGCTGCACGGTCGACGCCGACGGTCTCGCCGACGCGCTGACCTCCCTGGTCCGCCCGAGCGCGAAGATCGACGCGATCGTGATCGAGGCCAGCGGGATAGCCGAACCGAGGTCACTCATCCGGATGGTCACCGCGGTGGCGGATCCGCGGCTTCGTTACGGCGGTCTGGTCTACGTGGTCGACGCCGCGCACATCCACGCGCTGCGCGAGGACCACCCAGAGGTCGACGCGCACATGGCGATAGCCGATCTCATTCTGGTCAACAAGTCCGACCTGATCACCGGCGCGGACCTGCGAACCGTCGAAGAGATTGTCGCGCAGCTGAACCCGACCGCAGCGGCGATGGTGACCCAGGAGGCCCGGATCGACCCGGCGCTGTTGTTCGACATCGACGAATCGGCCGGGACCGACGAACCGCGAAGCGGACAGCTCACCCTCGACGAGCTGTTGCTCGAGGAACACGACCATTCCGGTCACGACCACCTGCACGCCGGGTACGAGGCGATCACCTTTCGGAGTGATGAACCGCTCGACCCGCGTCGGCTCGCGCGGTTCCTGGAGCGACCGCCGAGCGGATGCTTCCGGATCAAGGGAATCGTGCACTTCGACCGGCCGCGGTATCGGCAGAAGTTCGTCGTACACGCTGTGGGCGGGTTCGTCCGGGTGAGCCGTGAGTCGTGGGCGTCGCGGACGCCGTCGACCGAACTCGTCGCGATCGGTCGCGGTCTCGACGCCGAGGCCGTGAACGCTGAGTTGCAGGCCGCGATCGCGCGTCCGGAGGATGCGGAGGACGAGCACGGCATTCTCGGCGTCCTGCGCCACGTGCCCGACTGAGCGCCGGCACCCCGCGACACGTGTGGCGCCGATCACGCGACACGCCGGGTCACATGTCACATTCGGCTAACGAAATCCGGAACGCCCAGGACGCGCATTTCGCAAACTCCGCTCGTCCTGTTTCACTGTTAAGTCTGTGACCAGTGTGACCAATGGTGCCTAACGGGAGGAGTGAGGCGAATGACCGGAGCTGAGATGCGCGGTCGCCGCCTCGAAACGCCGATGTTCCAGAAGATGATGAAGAAGCGCATGATGACGACCGCCTTCGCCGTGACGGCAGTGGCGTCGACCGTGATGGCGTCGAACCTGGTGGTGGCGCCTGCGCAGGCCGTGCCGGCCCGTGGGACCGCGCTCGCGGGGAAGACGATCTTCCTGGACCCGGGCCACCAGGCGAGTGCTGCCGGTCGGAGCCTCAGCGCGCAGGTGTCCGACGGGCGCGGCGGCAAGAAGGACTGCCAGACCACCGGTGCCACGGGGGTGAATGGGGCCAAGGAGCACACCGTCAACTGGCAGATCACCCAGCTGGTCAAGGCCGGCCTGGAAAGCCAGGGCGCCCGAGTGGTGCTCAGCCGGCCCGACGACCTCGGGTGGGGTGGCTGCGTCGACGAGCGTGCCGCCGCGGCGAGCCGGTCCGGCGCAGCGGTCGCGGTCAGCCTGCACGCCGATTCGACGAGCCGCGGGGCGGACGGCGCCAAGAAGGGCTTCCACATGATCGTGCCGTCGCTGCCGATCCCGGACGCCAGCGTGAACCGCGTGCAGTCGGGTGAGGGGCGCAAGGCGTCGACCGTCATGCGCGATTCCTTCCTCGCTGCCGGCTTCCCGTCGGCCAACTACGCGGGGGTGAACAACGGCATCCAGACGCGTCCGGACATCGCCGCGGTCAACCTGACCAAGGTCCCGGCCGTCTTCATCGAGATGGGCAACCTGTCCAACCCGGCCGAGGCGGCCGCCCTGGCCGGACGCGATGGCCAGCTGAAGTACGCGACGGCCATCACCGACGGCATCCTGAAATACGTCAACGGCAATGCGGCCACCGGCGCCGGACCCGCACCTTCGGTGCCGCCGGCCGACGACGCCAGCGGGCTGTCCGCGGTGATCCCGTTCGTGCAGCAGCTGCTCGCCACCGAGGAGCCCGAGGCCGTCGTCCAGTTGCTGGCCACCCAGGGACAGGATGTGTCGGCGCAGGTCCTCAAAGCGATGCTCACGATTCTGTACGGCCTGTTCGACGGGAAGCTGCCGATCAGCTGAGCCCGTCCACCTCCGGCGGCTAACCTCGGCCCCATGGGCATTCGAGATCTCCTGGTGATGGACACTCCGGTGCCGTCGTTGCGCGGACGCAAGGTACTGATCACCGGGGCGGCGAGCGGGATCGGACGCGCGACCGCCGAGGCGGCCGCCGCACGAGGTGCCGAACTGGTGCTGACCGACCTACACGCCGATCAGCTCGACGAGGTCGTCGCCGGAATCCTCCGCGCCGACGGCACCGTGCTCTACCACCTCGCCGGAGACGTCTCCGACTACGACTGGGTGGCCAACTTCGCGCGGCAGGTCGACGCCGAGGTCGGCGTGATGGACGTCGTGATGAACATCGCCGGGATCTCGGCATGGGGCACGGTGGAGAATCTCGAGCACCGCCATTGGCGATCGCTCGTCGACGTCAATCTCATGGGCCCGATCCACATCATCGAATGCTTTGTGCCGCAGATGGTCCGGCGGGGGAGTGGCGGACACATCGTCAACGTGTCGTCGGCCGCGGGGCTGCTCGCCCTGCCGTGGCACGCCGCCTACAGCGCGAGCAAGTTCGGGATTCGCGGTGTCTCCGAGGTGTTGCGGTTCGATCTGCGGCGTCACGGTATCGGGGTGTCGCTGGTGTGTCCGGGCGGTGTGGACACCCCGCTGGTCGACACCGTCGAGATCGTCGGCGTCGACCGTGACGACCCGCGAGTCAAGGCCGCCATCAACAACTTCCACAAGGTCGCGGTGTCACCCGAGACCGCGGCCGCGGCGATCCTCAAGGGGATCCGCAAGAATCGGTTCATGGTCTACACGTCGTTCGACATCCGGTTCGGATACTGGTGGGCGCGGAAGTTCGCCCTGCCCTACGAGATCGCCATGCGGGTGGCCAACGATCGTTTCGACAAGCTCGCGCGGGTCAGCGGCACGACGCTCGAGGCGCGGGCACGCGACCACCATTCGGCGCAGTGAGCCGCGTCTTCCGTAAGACGCTGCGGAGCAGCGGCCCGCCGGGCGGTCACCGGGACTTCTTCGCGGCCGAGGTCGCCGGGTTGCGCTGGCTCGCCGACTCCGGCGCACCGGTGGCGAAGGTGCTCGCGGTGAGCGAGGACGCCATCGAACTCGAGTACCTCGACACGACGCGTCCGGATCGCGAGGCCGCCCGGGCCTTCGGAGCTGCGCTGGCGGGCATGCACGACGCCGGTGCCCCGCGGTTCGGTTCGCCGCCCGCGGGTTTCGACGGCCGGCTGTTCATCGGCCGGCGCCCGCTCAGTTCGGTCGAATACGACTCGTGGGGCGAGTTCTACGCATCCGAACGCGTCGAACCGTATCTGCGTCCGGCGCGGGAGGCCGGCAATCTGACCGCTGAGGACGAGGATGCGGTCCGCGCCGCCTGTGAGCTGGTGGCGAGCGGAGTGTTCGACGACGACGAACCCGCGGCCCGTATCCACGGCGATCTGTGGAACGGCAACGTGCTCTGGACCTCCCAGGGCGTCGTCATGATCGACCCCGCTGCGCACGGGGGTCATCGGGAGACCGACCTCGCGATGCTCGCGCTCTTCGGCTGCCCGCTGCTCGACGAGATCATCGACGGCTATCAGGAGACGCACCCCTTGGTACCCGGTTGGCAGGACAGGGTCGAGGTCCACCAACTGCACCCGCTCGCGGTGCATGCCGCCGGGCACGGACCCGGCTACGGCACCGCTCTGGGCCGGGCCGCTCGGGCGTCCTCGGCGCTCGCGCGTGGATGACGCACGCGATAATCACCCGGTGTCTGATGACGGTGTGCGGAGTGGTGTGTCCGGAAATGTTCTGATCGTGTCGGCGACCCGCGCCGAGGCGCGGCATCTGCCGGCGGGTTCACGGCTGCTCATCACCGGGATCGGCAAGGTCCGGGCGACGATGGCGTTGAGTCGCGAGCTCGCCGCCGGTGCACCGGTCCGGCAGGTGATCAACATCGGCACCGCGGGGGTGCTGCGGGACGGAGTCGTCGGTCCCGGGCGCGATCTGTTCATCCCGTCATCGGTGCTCGAACACGACATCAGCAGCGCCGAACTACGCGCCATGGGCTATGAGATGACCGATCGCTGGGAACTCCCGGACGGTGACGGAACGGTGCTGGCCTCGGGGGACACCTTCGTCGCCGACCCGGTGCGGCGGGCCCAGCTGGCACGCCACGCGGACCTCGTCGACATGGAGGGATGCGCGGTAGCCCATGTGAGTGCGCAGTTCGGGATCCCGTGCCGGCTGGTCAAGGCGGTCACCGACAACGCCGACGAGGGTGCGATGGAGTGGCCCGAACGGCTCGACGCCGCGGCACGCAAGCTGGGGCACTGGATCGAACTCAACGCCGGCGGCTGACGCTCGTCGGAGACCCCGCTGTCGCGGCGACCGGTTGAATCCGCCTGGCGCGTGCGACCGGAGGTGGCGATTCTGGGCGCGTCAGGAGCGGGTGTCGGCGACGCCTGCCGGACCGGCGTCGGTGGCCGACTCGTACGTCTGGAACCCGGACGGGGCGGGGTCGGTCCGAGGCGTGTCGGACTGACCCGAGAGCGGTGCGTCCGACGGGGTGAGGTCGGGTCCGGCGAGATCCGCCACCGTCGGACGCGCGGTTGCCGGGGTCCGCTGGGTCCGTTCGACGGTCGCCGTACGCGCCGACGGGGCCGGGCGTTCGGAGGCGGAGCCGGGACGGGACCGCTGGGGGCGCGACCGGTTCGACGGCGACTTGGCGGTCTGGCCGGCGCCGGCCTGCTGGGCCGTGCTGCTCTTGGCCCGACGATGCGTCGTCGCGCGCTCGGTCGACTCGCCGGTCTTGGCGCGGTCGGTCTTGTCTCGGCTCGCGCGAGTCGACGCACCGCGGGACCCGGTCGGCTTCTCCCGACCACCGGAGTTCTTGTCGTCGTCGCCGCGGGTCAGGAACCAGCGGACGAGCACCATGGCCAAGGTGACGAGGAAGACCGTCAGCATCCAGGGGAAATCCGCGGCGATCGGCAGCAGCACCTTGAAGATCAGGCTCTTCAGACCGGACGACGCCTGCTCGGAATTGAGGCCGTACAGCGTGACGATACTGACGAAGAACGCGATCAGCGGCGGCTGGGCGGCAGCGGTGAACAGTGCGCGTCGACGCACGGCCAGAGCAGCGAGGACACAGCCGACGAGATAACAGAACTTGTAGATCCCGCCGAGCGAATCGTTGCTGCCGGCGTCGATCGCCGCACCGAGGGCCGTGATCCCGGTTGCCAGGAGAACGGCACCCCACCACGGCACACCGCGGACCGTGGGCAGCACGGACTGCTGGTCCAGGGGTACCGCCGTCTGTAGGCGTTGTGGGGAAGGCACATGGTCACGGTACCGGTTCATCGGCGGAAAACGCTCCACCCCCGGACCGTGGCGTGGACGTGGCCGCCGATGTCGACGCAGGTGTCGCGACGGATTCGGCGGACCTGCAGGTGTCGTGGATCACGCGGGGTCGCGGCGGTTCGGCGACCTCGCCCAGGGCGTCGAGTTCGGCCAGTCGTCGTGCGGTGACGCCCAGTCGGCTCTCGACCGACCCGATCGTCGAGTTGTAGGCGTCGACGGTGCGCTGCAGCGATGTGCCGAGCGACCCCAGATGACCTAGTACCCCGGCGAGACGTTGGTGGAGTTCCATGCCGAGGGCATGGATGACCGCGGCGTCGCGGGCCATCGCGTCGTGGCGCCAGCCGAGGGCGACGGTCCGGAGCAACGCGATGAGGGTCGTCGGAGTGGCGATCACCACATTGCGTGCGAAGCCGTACTCGAGGACCTCGGAATCGGTGCGGACGGCGGCTTCGAGGACCGCGTCGGCGGGGAGGAACAGCACCACCATCTCCGGCGTGTTCTCGAAGGCCGTCCAGTAGGACTTCGCGGACAACCGGGCGATGTGTGCGCGCAGCGCCCGGGCATGCTCGCCGATCAGACGATCCCGGGCGGCGGCCTCGGTGGACTCGGCGGCACGCAGATACGCCTCGAGGGGCACCTTGGCGTCGACGACGATGTCGCGTCCGCCCGCGAGGTGGACGACGAGGTCGGGCCGGACCGTCGCGCCGGCCTTGGTCTTGTCCGGCAGCGACACCTGGGTGCTGAAGTCACAGTGTTTGGTCATCCCGGCGAGTTCGACGACCCGTTCGAGCTGCACCTCGCCCCAGCGGCCGCGCGAGTGGGAGCTGTGCAGTGCGTTGGCGAGCTGCCGGGTCTGGTCGTTGAGCGCGACGGATGCCGCGTGGATGCCGCGAACCTGCTCGGTGAGCCCGGCGTACGCGCCGATCCGATTGGACTCGACCCGACGCAGTTCGTCGGAGAGCTGGGCGAGGGTCGCGCGTAGCGGTTCCACGATGTGCTGCACCTGGCTGCCGATCGCCGTGGACTGCCGCCGTGCCGCATCCTCGGTGGCCCACGACAACGACGACGCCACCTCGCTGCGTCCCTCGCGCAGCATCTCCACCTCGGAGCGGGCGGCCGCCACCACCCCGGCGCTGCGCGCGGCGTGCGCCCACCACCCGAGCGCGATGCCGAGCAGGACGCCGAACACGAGTGACAGGGCTGCAGCGATCATGCCCCGATGGTGGCGGATGCCTCCGACAAAACGCCGTCGCCGCAGCTCCGGCTCAGTCCTCCGCTGGTGCCTCGAAGTCGAGCAGCCACCTCTTGATGTCCAGTCCGTAGCGGAAGCCACCGAGCGTTCCGTCGCTGCGCTTGACCCGGTGGCACGGCACGAAGAGTGCGGCGGCATTGCGCGCACACGCGGTCGCCGCGGCGCGGATGGCGGCCGGTTCGCCCGCGCGCTCGGCGAACTCGGTGTAGGTGACCGGCCGCCCGGGTTCGACGAGACGCAGCGCGTCCCACGCCTTGTTCAGGAAGGTGCCGCCGGAGAGCTGGACCACCTCGACCCGGGACGGCGCATCGACCTCGCCCGCGTAGTACGCCGACACCGCGTCGGTGAGTCTCCCGAGCGTCACGGAACGCTGCAGTGACTCCGGACGCAACGATCGGTGGATGAGTGCGGAGAGATAGGCGGGATCGTCGGTCCACCCGGATGCGAGGACGCGCTCCGAGTCGTCGGCGATCACGGTGAACGGACCGTTCGGGGTGTCGAGGGTGGCGTAACCGGCGGCGGTGGCAGTGCCGGGGGTGACGGGGTCGTCGGCGGCCGTGGTGTGGGCGGTCGGTCCGTCGGTGACGGTGGGGGACGGTGCAGGCATGGCGTTCCTGTCGGGTCGGGGTTCGAGTCGAATCGGTGTCGGATGGGGCGTCATCGGATCAGGCGTCATCTGGGGTCCGCTCGTCATACGTCCTCGCCGGCGCCGGCGAGGCGGTGTCGCCACAGGTGCATCGTCGCGTACGACCGCCACGGTGCCCAGTGATGTGTGTCGCGCAGATCGAGTCCCAGGTCGGCCGCGGCCCGGGCGACGACCAGGTCGTTCGCGAGCAGGACGTCGGGATCGCCCGTCACTCGCATGGTGACGATGTCGGCGGTCCAGGGGCCGATTCCGGGCAGCTCGATCAGTTGCGCACGTAGGTCAGACGCATCGACCCCGGCATGCGGTTCCACCCGACCTTCGGCGAGCGCCTCGGCGACCCCGATGACGGCGTCGATCCGGCGGCGCGGTCCGCGCAACACTTCGCGTCCGTGGGCCGCGATGGCGGCCGAGGTGGGAAAAGCCTTCGGTACCCGATCGGCGCCCGAGGTGGCACCGTCGGGCAACGCTTCGCCGAGCGCGTCGACGAGCCGGTCGATCTGATGTCGTGCGGCCGCGAGACTGACCTGCTGTCCCAGCATGGTGCGGATGATCGTCTCCGCGGGGTCGAGACTGCCCGGCACGCGGAGTCCGGGCGCGGTCTCGACGACAAGGCGGAGAGTCGGGTCGTCGGCGAGGGTCTCCGCGGCGGCGGTGATGTCGGCATCGAGGTCGAGTAGCCGACGCAGACGGTTCACCGCAGCACCGAGGTCGCGCATGTCGAGTCGGGAGAGAACGACACCGACGTGGTCGTCATGGGGTTCGATCTCGGCGATCGCCGAGCCGTGCGGGAGGTTGATGACACGCCGGAACCGCCAACCGAGGGGTGCGTCGGAGTCGTCGATGACGGTCTCGACCCCCGCTGCCGCGTGTGCGGACAGAAACCAGCGCATCCACGTCCAGCGGTAGGGCGCGCGAAACGGCAGGCGCAGGCTGACACTGCCCGGAGCCGACGGTGCTTCGGCGTGTGGTCGGTCGCGACCGTTGCGGAGTCGCCGGAGTTCGGTCGGGGTGAGTCCGAAGACGGCGCGGATCGTGTCATTGAACTGCCGGATGCTGGCGAAGCCGGCGGCGAAGGCGACGTCGGACATCGGTAGCGTCGTGCACTGGATGAGCACCCGGGCGTTGGTGGCCCGGTGCGCGCGGGCGAGCGCGAGCGGACCGGCACCCAGGTGGTCGGTGAGGACACGGTTGAGATGGCGGGGTGAGTACTTCAGCCGTGCCGCGAGACCGCCGACACCCTCACGTTCGACGACCCCGTCCGCGATCAGCCGCATCGCGCGGGCGGACATGTCGGCGTTCACATTCCACAGCGGAGAACCGGGGACGGCGTCGGGAGCACATCGCCGGCAGGCACGGTAGCCCTGTTGCTGGGCCGCGGCCGCGGTCAGCACGAACGCGACATTGTGTGGTCGCGGCGTCTGCGCGGGGCACGACGGACGGCAGTAGATCCCGGTGGTCCGGACGGTAACGAAGAACTGGCCGTCGAAACGTGCATCCCGTGCCTGGAGGGCGCGATAGCAGCGGTCGAAGTCCGGAGCCGAGCCCGGGACGGTGTGTTCGACGGAAGCTGTGGTCACCTCTCCACTCTGACATTCGGCGGGATCGACTTCTGGCGGAAATCGGACGCGACATGTACGGCCGAATCTGTGATCTGAGTAACAGTGCTGTGGCACGATTGCGCCATGTCCACACGGTTCGATGGCCGACGGCGAAGCCGGCACGACGACCTGCCCCTCGCCGGGCTGCCCGGATGGGGCCTGGAGATGATGATGGGTCTCTACGGCCCCGAGACCATCAGACGCGCACTAACCGAAGAGGCCGAACAAGGCATCGCGCCCGTGCCGTGGGATGGTCAGCGGGCCGACGAGTCGCCGATCCGGCCGTTCGACGCGCCGGAGTCGAGATGTGTGGCCGGGACGACATCCCGCCGGTCTTCAATCAGGTTGACGCCGAACTCGAGGCGCTCAATTCGCTGATCCGCTTCATCGGACGCAAACTGCGCCGACGCTGACCGGTCGCGGCATCCCTGAGCTGTTCGCATCCGCGGCGACCGTCATCCGTCGCGTCGACTCCGCGATGTCATCGTGGTGTGTGAGGATCCACGAGTGACTGACAGCTCGGACGACCAGCGTGCAGACGACGAAGCCGGAACCGGCAGCCCGGATTCCATCTCGGTGGGTGCCGACGCCGTCCTCGGGGATGATGCCGTACTCGGCGGCGTCGAGGAGAAGGCATACCCGACGCGCGCCCAGGTGATGATGGCCGGCCTGCGATCGTGCGCGACCGTGGGTCTGCAGATCGTGCTGGTGGCAGCCGCCCTGTGGGTGCTCTTCTGGGTGCTCGGCAAGTTCTGGGTGATCCTGCTGCCGGTCCTGCTCGCGATCATCGTGTGCACCATCCTGTGGCCGCCGGTGCGCTGGATGCGTAACCACGGCGTCCCGGCCGCGGCGGCGTCGTTGTTGATGATGCTGATCGGTCTCGGTGTGCTCGGAGGTGTCATCGGTCTGATCGTGCCGTCGATCGTCGACCAGGCTCCCGAACTCGCCAACCGGGCCACCGACGGTGTGAAGCATCTCCAGGACTGGGTTCAGGGGCCGCCGCTCAACATCGAGGACGAACAGCTCGACAACATCGTCAACGCCATCACGAGCAAGTTGCAGTCGAGTGCGTCGACCATCGCCTCGGGTGTGTTCAGCGGCGTGGGCACCGCGACATCGCTGCTCGTCACCGTCTTCACCACGTTCGTGCTGGTGTTCTTCTTCCTCAAGGACGGGCCGAAGTTCGTGCCGTGGCTCGACCGCTCGGTCGGCAAGCCCTCCGGCACCCACGTCGGTGAGGTCCTGACCCGGATGTGGAACAGCCTCGGTGGATTCATCCGGACGCAGGCGGTCGTCAGCTTCGTCGACGCCGCGCTCATCGGCCTCGGCTTGTTCATCCTCGGGGTTCCGCTCGCCGGCGTGTTGGTGGTGGTCACCTTCCTCGGCGGCTTCATCCCGATCGTCGGTGCGTTCGTCGCCGGAGCGCTCGCCGTGCTCATCGCCCTCGTGTCCAACGGCCTGACCACCGCGCTCATCCTGCTCGGCGTCATCCTGGCTGTGCAGCAGCTCGAGGGCAATGTGCTGCAGCCGTGGTTGCAGGCGAAGTCGATGGATCTGCACGCCGTGATCGTGCTGCTCTCGGTGACGTTGGGCGGCACCCTGTTCGGTATCACCGGTGCCTTCCTCGCGGTGCCGGCGGTCGCGTCGCTGGCGGTGGTGTTGCGCTACCTGAACGAGCGGATCGCCGAACGCGCGGGGGAGTCGCTGGCACCCGAAGGTGCGCCCGTCACCAAGCAGGTGGGCGTCCCCGACGAGGACCCGCCGAAGGAGCCGCCGAACCCGGTCAAGGGATTGCTGGACCGGGACTGACCGCCGGGTCCACGACGAGGTCCGACGCAGCGTCGGGCCTCGCGGCCGGTGCCGATAGACTGGTCGCCCGTGAGTCTCACCCTGGGAATTGTCGGTCTGCCCAACGTCGGTAAGTCGACCCTGTTCAACGCCCTGACCCGTAACGATGTGCTGGCGGCCAACTACCCGTTCGCCACCATCGAGCCCAACGTGGGCGTGGTCGAACTGCCCGACGCGCGACTGAAGCGTCTCGCGGAGATCTTCGGCAGCGAGCGCATCCTGCCCGCCACGGTGTCGTTCGTCGACATCGCCGGCATCGTCAAGGGTGCGTCCGAGGGCGAGGGCATGGGCAACCAGTTCCTCGCCAACATCCGTGAGGCCGACGCCATCTGCCAGGTGGTCCGTGTTTTCGACGACGGTGACGTCGTGCATGTCGACGGTCGCGTCGATCCGTTCGCCGACATCGAGGTCATCGAGACCGAACTGATCCTCGCCGACATGCAGACGCTGGAGAAGGCGCTCCCGCGTCTGGAGAAGGACTCGCGCAAGAACAAGGACCTCGTCGAGACCCTCGAGGCGGCCAAGAAGGCACAGGAGATCCTCGACAGCGGAAAAACGCTGTTCTCGCAGAAGGATTCGTTCGACCTGTCTTCGGTCCGCGAGCTGCACCTGATGACGGCGAAGCCGTTCCTCTACGTGTTCAACTCCGACGAGGGCGTGCTCACCGACGACGCGAAGAAGGCCGAACTGCGCGCCGCCATCGCACCGGCCGACGCGGTGTTCCTCGACGCGAAGGTCGAGAGCGAACTCCTCGAACTCGACGAGGAGGACGCCCTGGAACTGCTCGACTCCATCGGCCAGGACGAGCCCGGCCTGACTTCGCTCGCGCGCGCCGGTTTCCACACCCTCGGCCTGCAGACCTACCTCACCGCAGGTCCGAAGGAGGCGCGCGCCTGGACGATCCGCCAGGGCGACACCGCACCCAAGGCGGCCGGCGTCATCCACACCGACTTCGAGAAGGGCTTCATCAAGGCCGAGATCGTGTCCTTCGCCGACCTCGACGAGGCCGGATCGATGGCCGCCGCCAAGGCCGCCGGCAAGGTCCGCATGGAGGGCAAGGACTACATCATGCAGGACGGCGACGTGGTGGAGTTCCGCTTCAACGTGTAGCGGCGCACCGGCTCGCCCCGACGCCTATCGTGTTGGTGTGCCCAGATTTCTCGCGATCCTCAACGGCTCGGCCGGCGACATCGACAGGGTTGGGCTGACCGAGCAGCAGCAGGCCGACTTCATGGCGGCCTGGTCGGCCTGGGCACGAGCCCATCGAACGGCTCTGATCGATCCCGGTGCCCCACTGTTCCGGAAGCGTCGAGTGACCGCCGACGGCGTCGAGGAGTTCGAGGACGCCAAGGTTGCGTACGCGGTTGTCGAGGCCGATTCCCATGACGACGCGGTCCGCATCCTGGGCGAGCACCCACACCTGACACTCTTTCGTGGCAACTCGATCGAGGTCATCGAGTGCCCGGCGGTCCTGGGCTGAATGCGCCGGCGTTTCCGACGAGAGTCCATCCGAGATGAGGAAGCTCCGACAAACCTTCTTTCCGGGTCCAACGCCCAGCTGGTTGGCATGTTTGCGCAGGTGGCAGGCTATGCTCATGGGCATGCAAACGTTCCGCTTCTTCCATGTCTGACCAGCTGCCTCCGTGCCCGGAGTGTGCTCAGGAGTTCACCCACCCGCAGGGCGCGCTCCTGGTGTGCCCGATGTGCGGGCACGAGTGGTCGGCCGATGAATCGTCGGAAGTCGACGCCGCGGCCACGACCGAGATCAAGGATTCGGTCGGCAACGCCCTTGCCGATGGTGACACCGTGACCATCGTCAAGACCGTCAAGGTCAAGGGCGGTGGCGGCGGTGTCATCAAGATCGGCACGAAGGTGCGAAACATCCGGTTGATCTCCGACGGCGTGGGCGACCACGACATCGACGCGAAGGTCCCCGATTTCGGTCAGATGCAACTGAAGTCGAGCGTGGTGAAGAAGGTTCTCTGAGCCGATACCGATCCACAGCTTCGGGGAGTTACCGTGGCCGACATGGCCATCAAACTCGAGAACATCGGGATCGCGGTCCGCGACATCGAGGCGGCGATCGCGTTCTTCACCGACCTCGGCCTCAGCGTCGTCGGCCGGGACGAGGTGAGCGGCGAATGGGCCTCCACCGCAGTCGGTCTCGACGGAAACCACGCCAAGATCGCGATGCTGCGGACACCCGACGGGCAAGGCCGGCTCGAACTGTTCGAGTACCTCCATCCCGACGCCATCGAGACGACGCCGACGCTGCCCAACGAGATCGGCATGCACCGTGTCGCGTTCTCGGTCGACGACCTCGACGCGGCGCTCGAGATCGCCGCGCGGCACGGATGTCGTCCGCTTCGCGGGGTCGCGAACTACGAGAACATCTACAAGCTCACTTACGTGCGTGGGCCCAGCGGCATCATCGTGATGCTCGCGCAGGATCTGACGAAGAGCTGACGACCACCTATGGCGACCGTCATGCAGTAGCAGGAATCGATGGCTCGACATCGCCCTGGCGCCATCTGTCTCGCGGCCGGCGTTCGACGAATGTTCATTTGGTCGGCGGTTCGAGGTCTGTCAATATAGACGCATGTCGAATCAGGACCGGCTGCCCGACGTGGCGGACGAGGCGTGTTGTACGCCGTTGGTGCAGGAGCCTCTCAGCGTCGATGCGACGGTGGAGTTGGCGCGCATGTTCAAGGCGATGGGCGATCCGGTGCGATTGCGGTTGCTGAGCCTGGTGGCCAGCCATGCCGGCGGGGAGGCCTGCGTGTGCGACATCTCGGGATCGTTCGATTTGTCCCAGCCCACCATCTCGCACCATCTCAAGGTGTTGCGGCAGGCGGGTCTGCTGGACTGTGAGCGCCGGGGCACCTGGGTGTACTACTGGGTCATTCCTGCTGCGTTGCAGCAGCTCTCGTCCATTCTGAGCTCGGCGGATCCCACCGCGGACACGTTGGTGATCGCGTGAGTACCGCATCGAACACTTCCGAGCACCCCGCGGTCGTCGGCAAACTCTCCACCCTTGACCGGTTCCTGCCGGTGTGGATCGGGGTGGCGATGGTCGCCGGCCTGCTCCTGGGCCGGTTGATCCCCGGGTTGAACGATGTGCTGTCGGCCATCTCGATCGATGGCGTCTCGTTACCCATCGCGATCGGCCTGCTGATCATGATGTATCCGGTTCTGGCGAAGGTCCGCTACGACCGCCTCGACACGGTGACCGGAGACAAGCGACTCCTCATCGGATCGCTGGTCCTGAACTGGGTCGTCGGCCCTGCGTTGATGTTCGCTCTGGCCTGGATCTTCCTCGCCGACCTGCCCGAGTACCGCACCGGTCTGATCATCGTCGGGTTGGCGCGATGCATCGCGATGGTGATCATCTGGAATGATCTGGCGTGCGGTGACCGTGAAGCAGCTGCAGTGTTGGTGGCGATCAACTCGGTGTTCCAGGTCGTGATGTTCGCCGTCCTGGGCTGGTTCTACCTCTCGGTCTTGCCGGGTTGGCTGGGTCTGGAGCAGACAACGATCGATGCGTCTCCGTGGCAGATCGCCAAATCGGTGCTGGTCTTCCTGGGCATCCCGCTGGCCGCCGGATTCCTGTCCCGATATCTGGGGGAGCGGAACAGGGGTCGCGACTGGTATGAGTCGACGTTCATTCCCAGGATCAGTCCGTGGGCGCTGTACGGGTTGCTGTTCACTATCGTGATTCTCTTTGCCCTGCAAGGTGATCAGATCACCTCCCAACCGCTCGATGTCGTCCGCATCGCGATCCCGCTGCTGGTGTACTTCGCGGTGATGTGGGGCGGCGGTTATGCATTCGGTGCGGCCATGAAACTCGGGTACGAACGCACCACGACGATGGCGTTCACTGCTGCCGGCAACAACTTCGAACTGGCCATCGCGGTCGCGATCGCCACGTATGGCGCCACTTCGGGACAGGCATTGGCCGGTGTCGTGGGCCCGTTGATCGAGGTCCCGGTCCTCGTGGGGTTGGTGTACGTCTCGCTGGCGTTGCGCAAGCGCTTCATCGCCCCGCAGAAGTCCTGAGCTTGCTCGAGGGCTCGTCCCGCACCACACGCATAACCTCCTCTCACACCGAAAAGGAAGCCACGCCATGTCTGCACCGAGACCGAGTGTGTTGTTCGTCTGCGTCCACAACGCCGGCCGTTCTCAGATGGCCGCCGGGTTTCTCACCGCGCTGGGTGGCGGTCGGGTCGAGGTTCGCTCTGCGGGTTCGGCGCCGGCGGAAGCCATCAACCCCGTGGCCGTGGAGGCCATGGCCGAGGTCGGAATCGACATCTCCGACCAAGCTCCGAAGATCCTCACCCCCGACACCGTCGAGCGCTCCGACGTGGTCATCACCATGGGCTGCGGCGACGCCTGCCCGGTGTTTCCCGGGGTCGACTACCGCGACTGGGCACTCGCAGACCCCGCCGGCCAGGGTATTGACGCGGTGCGCCCAATCCGCGATCAGATCCGATCGCTGGTGGTCGACCTGCTCGCCGAGATCGTGCCCGCCGGCACGGAACAGAGCGTGCGATGAGCACATCACGATCGGTTCTGTTCGTGTGCGTGAGCAATCGAGGTAAGTCGGTCATGGCCCAAGGCCTGTCGAGCACGTTGGGCGCCGGCGCGATCAACGCCTCCTCCGCCGGAACCGACGCCGCGATCGGCAAGCATGTCAACGACCTGTCCGCTCAGGTGCTCGCCGAAGTCGGCGTGGACATCGACGGCCATACGCCACGCCAACTCACCGACGATCTGATGCGCGACGCCGACCTCACGGTCGTGCTGGGAACGTCCGCGCAAGTCACCCCGCCAGATGGGGCCGTCGTCGAGGTCTGGGAGACCGATGAACCCTCCGCACGCGGGATCGACGGCATCGAGCGCATGCGTCTGATCCGCGACGACATCGCCGCTCGCATCACCGACCTCACCGCGCGCCTGGCCGACCACGCCTGAGCCGGCGGCGGGCACCAGCAGCACTGCTGCTCGCCGACGGGTTCGGGAGATGTCAGCAGCAGGCGGTGGACGCACTCGGTGCGGGCTCGCCGGCCTCTGGGGCACCGGCAGTGCCACAACATGCCGGCGAGTCGGTCGAATCGCCGGTCGCGCTGTCGGCCAGCAGGTTTGGGCTGGTCCCGAAGGTGTCGGAGTCGGCCAGGACGGTGTAGACCTCCCACTTCTCACCTGCCGGACCCGTCACCCAGACTTTGTCCTGGGTGGCGAAACAACACGTGGTATTGATCTCTTCCTCGGTGAAGAGGCCTTCACCGAGGAGTCGGGCGATCTCGGCGTGCACCTGATCGCTGGACTCGACTTCCACACCGAGGTGGTTGATCGTGCCGCCCTTGCCCGGGTTCTCCAACAGCACCAGCTTCAGCGGCGGCTCGGCGACCGCAAAGTTCGCGTAACCCGGCTTCCGTTTGGCCGGGGCGACATTGAACAACTTCGAGTAGAACTCGACCGCTTGATTCAGATCATCAACGTTGAGTGCGAGCTGCATACGCGACATGACTACCTCCACCTGTGCGACTTATATCGAATTACTGACGCTGTCCAGAGTGCCAACCTCTTCGACATATGTCAATGATGTGGGTAGGATGGCCGTCATGCCCAAGGCGCTCCCGGTCATCGACATGATCGACCCCATCTGCTGCGAACCGGTGTCGGCCGCACCGCTCGACGATGACGCCGCACTGGAAATCGCCTTGCGACTCAAAGCGCTCGCCGATCCGGTGCGGATCAAGCTGATGTCGATCCTGCTCACCGACGGGGCCGGCGAGGTCTGCACCTGCGACCTGGCCACCGCCGTCGGACTGTCCGAACCCACGGTCAGCCACCACCTCGGTCAACTCAAGAAAGCCGGCATGGTCCGGTCCGAGCGTCGCGGCATGAACGTCTATTACCGTGCCCACGTCGACGCACTCCAGGCGCTGCGCCAGGTGCTCGACCCGGCGTGCTGCCGTTGAAAGTCAGATGCCTGCCCCGGTGATCGGCGGGTGATCTCGCTGGTGTCGGTCGATCGTCGTCGTAGGTGTGTCGTGGCTGTGAAGGTCCCGGCGCGGTGCAGGACGGCGCAGTCCCCAGTTGCCGCCTGAGGTCCCGATCGGCAATTCTTGCCAGATGAGTTCTCCCGTCGGACCTCCCCTCCGGTCTCGATCTCTCGCATCTGATGGACACCGCCTATCGGCAGGCCCGGTCGGCAACGGGACTACTCGTCGACGATCATGGTGACGACCCTCGCGCGCTGCTGGTACTGCAGCGGACTGATCCGGCAGTTCGGCATCGGATCGGTGGTGATCGGCGAGAACCGTTCGTTTCAGGGCGGAGAGGACTGGCTCGCCGACCTCGGGGTGTCGGTCACGATCCTCGACGACGAACGTTGCACGGCGATGATGTCGGAGTTCATCGCGGCCAATCCCGGCCCGTGGAACGAGGACATCGGCGTCGTCGACGACGAGGCTGACCGCGCATGACCGCGATTGGCGATCCTCACCGTCGGCTGAATGCAGCCGCGAGCGCTGCCAGGCGATCGAGATCCGCGGCGAGCGCACCCCTGCGGTCTCGATGGCCTTTGATGAGGAACCAGTAGATGCGGTCGAAACCCGGTGCGACATGGAGCAAGTCGTAGGTCTGAAGGATGCCGCGGAATCGTACGCCGGGAGCTGCCTCCCTCTCGGCGCCGACCCAGTGCGCGCCCCGACACTCGTGGCTCCACTCGCCGACCCGGGTCACGTCGGAGACGATGTCGAAGACGGCCTCGGGTGGTGCGTCGGCATACGACTCGGTGCGACCCTGGTGGGCGAGACGGCGTGTCATGACGGGTTCTTCGCCTCGACGGTCACCGGGCCGATCCTCGACGCCGGACCATGCCCCCACATGAGCTCGGCCCGACGCCGGTAGGCGCGTGCGAAGCCGTGGACGAGGATGAACCTGGGTACGGCCGGCACCACGCCGTAGATCCGTTCCCGGTCTTCATCTCCCAGACCGTCGACGACCCAGTGACCCTCGCGGCCGAGTTCGGCGAATCCCTTTGGCTTGACGAAGAATTCGTGTTCGACGTCCCGGAACTCCGCGGTGCTGATCGCGGCCGCGACCACCGGCATCGCCTCGAGTTCCTCGCGTTCGAGATGGGGGAGCAGTACTTCTGACAGCCGTTCCAGCGCGTCGAGCAGGGTGTCCCGTGCCTGTGGGTCCCGACGGTAGGCGGAGGTGGCTTCGATCAACGCGTCGACGGCCGGAGCGATCCGGAGATGATCGGCTTCCATGTCGTCGAGAAGGGGTGCGGCGTCGGGGTTTCTCGACCGGACGAGTGGCCACAACCCCTTGTCCTCGCCGGTGTGATGCATGTGGAGGAAGCCCATCATCCAGGTGATGTGGTCGGCGATGGCTCGTCGGCGGGCGTCGTCGGGATAAGGCGGTGCTCCGATGACGAGGCGGGCTCGCTGCAGGTCCCGTCGTAGTGCGCTGTGCACGATGCCCATGCTTCGTGTGTCGGCGGGTTCGCGTGTGGTGATGAACATGGCCCTGTCCTCTCGATCGAAGGGCTGAAGTCAATCGGGGCCGAGTAGTCGCACGGTGGCGTCGGCGATCCAGTTCCGATAGCGGGTGTGGCTCCACCCCGCGTTGTTGACGAGCAGGTCGTAGACCTCTGTGCTGATCACCGCCCACAATCCCTCGGCTTCATCGGTGGCGAGCGTGCGTCCGGCGACAGCCTCACCCGCTGCCCGCACATCTGAACGCTGACGGCGGTACGCCTCGACGAGCCTGGATGCGAGTTCGGGGTCGAAGGAGGCGCCTTCGCGCAGCGCCCGGTACAGACCAGCGGTGCGAGCGTAGATGTCGGCGGCCAGGGCGGCTCCGGCTGCGGCACGTTCACGGCGGTCGCCCGCGGACAGCGCGGCGAACTCCGGCCGCTGGGCGAGTGCGACAGGCCGATCGTCGCCGACGACCGCCACGTCGAACGCCGTGAGGAACAGCCGTGTCTTGGAGCCGAACTTCGCATAGACCGTCTCGAAGGACACGCCTGCCTCAGCAGCGATCTCGCGCACCCCGACGGACCAGCCGCGCTCGGCGAACAGGCGAGTGGCGGCCTCGAGGATCTGCGCGCGGGTCTGCTCCGCCTGGCTCCGCCGGAGGGTCGAGTCGTAACTCCTCCGGGTGGCCGTCGCTGCGGATGCGGGCTGATCGGACGAACCCATACCCGAAGTATGCGCCTGCTTTGTTTTCAATACAAGGGTTATCAGACGAAGTCTGCGCACCACCCGTCAGGCGGTCACGGAACCTGTCCGAACGGATTGATGCCGAAAGGGAGTCGAGATCCGTCCGGCCCGCCGTCGGAGCCGCCGCCCGACTCGGGCACCGTGGTCTGCTGCTTGTCGACGATGCTGCCGAGCTTCACCTTCACGGTGCGCGCGTCCGACCCCGAGCCGACGGTGACCGGCACGGTTTCACCCGGCGCGTGCGTGAGCACCTGCGCCATCAGATCGGCATAGTCGGCGACGGGGGTGTCGCCGACCTTCGTGATCACGTCTCCGCGAGAGATACCGGCTTTCGCCGCCGGTCCGCCGTTCTCCACCGATGACACGGTCGCGCCGTCCTCGGCGCCGATTGACGACAGCGAACCCGACACGCCGAGAACGGGTTTGGTCGCCTCACCGTTCTGCAGCAGCTGGTTCGCGATGCGCTTGGCAGTGTTGATCGGGATGGCGAAACCGAGTCCGAAGGACTGAGGTCCGCCGCTGGCTGCCTGCCCGGTGTCGACGGCGGAGTTCACGGCGACCACCTGACCCTGCAGATTCACCAGGGGCCCACCGGAGTTGCCCGGGTTGATCGGGGTATCGGTCTGCAGGCCGTTGTACACCGTGACCGCCGAACCGCTTTCGTCGGCGGCGGTCACCGTGCGCGACAATGCGCTGATGATGCCAGAGGTGACGGTGTTGGTCAGGGCGTCCGGGCTGCCGACGGCCACCACCTGCTCGCCGACCTGCAGCGCGTCCGAGTCGCCGAGCACCGCGGGGGTCAGTCCCGACGCACCGTCGAGCTTGATCACGGCGAGGTCGTACGACGGCGAACTGCCGGTGATCGTCGCGGGATGCTGCTTGCCGTCGCTGGTGGTGACCGTGATCTTGCTGGCGGAGCCGGCCCCGGCGACCACGTGGTGGTTGGTCAGGACGTATCCGTCCTGCGAGAGCACGATCCCGCTGCCCACGGCGGTTCCGCGGGCCGTCTGGACCTTGATGTCCGCCGCCGACCTCGACGCCACCTGCGCCGCGTAGGTCACCGACCCCGGCTTGACGTCGGCGGCGCTCACGGTGTTCGCCGGTTGCGAGCTCAGGGTCGGCGCCGAGGGACTGCCGTGCTGGTCGAGCAGGGCGCTGCCGCCGACTCCGATCGCGCCGCCGAGCAGGCCCGCCAGCAGGGCGGTGACGACGATCGGCTTCGTCACGCCGCCGACACGCGGAGGTGGACTCGCCGCGTGCGGCGAACCCGAATGCAGGCCGTCCCAGTGGGCATGCGGCGGTGGAGGACCACCGGGTGCGCCCAGCGGTTCAGTGGGGGTGTGGTCGGGGGACTGAGGTGCGCTCACAGCACCACAGTGCCGGGGCTTCTTGAGAGTAAGGCGGTGATTTCCTGCGAGTTTCCTGACAACTGGACGAGAGTGGCGATGACAGTCCCTGCCCGGAATCATCGGGTGCAAGATCGCGCGGAGCGACCATGATCATGGACGAAAGGAGAGCCATGATCGGCACGCTGAATGACCTGGTCGACTTCGTCGACCGGCACACCGACGAGACCGTCGACGTCTCCGGCTTCGCCCGGTCCCATGGGACGACTGAGTACCACCTGCGCCGGATGTTCGCCGCGCTCGCCGGAATTCCGTTCTCGGAGTACGTGCGTCGTCGTCGGATGACGCTCGCGGCAACCGATCTGGTGAGCAGTGACACCGGCCTGTTGGACATCGCCGTGCGCTACGGCTATTCCTCGGTCGAGGCGTTCGGCCGGGCATTCCGGTCGGTCCACGGTGCGTCCCCGGCGGACGTGCGGGTCCATGGCGGTCCTTTCGCAACACAAGCCGTACTCAGGTTCCGCCTGACCGTCGAAGGGAGCCGTCCGATGGACGTCACGATCACCGACCGACCCGCATTCGTACTCGCCGGGCACGCCGCACAGGTGCCGCTCATCTACCAGGGGGTCAATCCGCACATCCAGCAACACCTCGCGTCGATCGCCCCCGAGGAGCACGCTCGACTCAAGTCGCTCAACGACACCGAACCCGTCGGCATCCTCGCCGTCACCGACCAGAGCCGGCCCGACGCCCCGGAGGGAACACCGATCACGTACCTCCATGGTGTGGCCGTGCAGCAGGATTCGACGGTTCCGCCGGATCTGTCGACCATCGCGGTGGCTCCGGGTGCGTGGGCGACCTTCCGCTCGTCCGGGCCGTTCCCGGCGACCCTCCAGGAAACCTGGGCGGCAACGGCAACCGAGTGGTTCCCGTCGAACCCCTGGCGGTTACGTCCCGGGCCGACCTTCGTGCGCTACCTCGACTTGGGCGGAACCTACGCCGACGCGGAAATCTGGATGCCGATCGAGCGGGCGTGACCTGCGCGATTCATAGCTCGGAACCGCGCTGAGCGGGTTGGAGCCATGAAACGGGACTGGTCACCAGTTGTAGTCGAGGAACTTCCCGTCGAAGGTCACGACGACCCGGTCACCGCCCGGGTCGGCGCGACGCGAGATGTCGACCTTGAAGTTGATCGCGCTCATGATCCCGTCGCCGAACTCCTCGTGGATGAGTTCCTTGAGGGCGGGACCGTAGACGTCGAGGGCCTCGTAGAAGCGATAGATGGTGGGATCACTGGTCGCGGCCTCGTCCGGGGTGCGCGTCGGTTGCTGTCGCAGGCTCTCGGCGACGCCCTCGCCGAGACCGAGCATCTCGACGACCGCCGTGGCCTTGTCCGCGGGCACCGGGTGTTTTCCGAGGAGTGCCGCCACCGTCCACACCAGCGGCGCATCGATCTTGTCGGCGATGGTCGCCCAGGTGAGTCCCTGCCGGATCCGGGCCGCGACGATGAGGTCGGCGGCGTCGGACTTCGGCATGATCGGGGTGGTCATCGTGTCTCCTCGGTCGGCGCTGATGATGGCCCGTCGACGTGTGGAACTGGCGACGTCGCCGAATCCTGTTGGCACGTCGAGGGATACCTCCACCATGCACAGTTCCCGGCGGAATTCCAAGGTGCCGCTGGAACTCTTGCCAGATTTCACACGGGCGACACCGCGCCACGAGGAAGCGGTAATCCCCGAGAAACATCACCG
Organism: Gordonia sp. YY1; assembly: GCF_009872315.1. Taxonomy (NCBI): domain Bacteria; kingdom Bacillati; phylum Actinomycetota; class Actinomycetes; order Mycobacteriales; family Gordoniaceae; genus Gordonia; species Gordonia sp. YY1. The sequence continues at coordinate 63,024 of NZ_WXYI01000007.1, forward strand.
CACCGAATCGCCCGGGAGAGGTCGATGTAACACCAGGACGTCCCGACGACACATCGTCGACATGTGGTCTCGATTCGATGGAGGCAAGAGTCACGAATCGAAACGCTCGGGAGAATCTCTTGTCTTATGTGAATCCGTCCGAATTCGCGGTGAAGATGGTCGACGCCGGTGAGGCGAAGGTGTTCCTGTCCACCCGCGACACGATCATCCGCGCCTACATGGCGGGCGCGATCCTGGCGCTCGCGGCCGCATTCGCCGTGACTGTCACCGTCCGCACCGGAGAACCGCTGCTCGGGGCGCTGCTGTTCCCGGTCGGCTTCTGCCTCCTGTACCTGATGGGCTTCGACCTCCTCACCGGGGTGTTCACGCTCGTCCCGCTCGCACTGATCGACAAACGACGCGGTGTGACGGTCAGATCGATGTTGCGCAACTGGAGTTGGGTGTTCCTGGGGAACTTCCTGGGCGCCTTCACGGTCGCGGTGATGATGGCGGTGATCGTCACCTACGGCTTCAGCGTCGATCCTGACGAGATAGGGCAGCAGCTCGGTCACATCGGGGAGAGCCGCACCGTCGGTTACGCCGAACACGGGGCCGCGGGGATGCTGACGCTGTTCATCCGCGGGGTCCTGTGCAACTGGATGGTGTCCACCGGCGTCGTCGGGGCGATGATGTCGACGTCGTTGCCCGGCAAGGTCCTCGCCATGTGGATGCCGATCATGCTGTTCTTCTACATGGGATTCGAGCACTCGATCGTCAACATGTTCCTGTTCCCGTCCGGCTTGATGCTCGGTGGTGACTTCTCGATCGGCGACTACCTCGTCTGGAACGAGATCCCCACGGTGATCGGCAATCTCGTCGGCGGGCTCACCTTCGTCGGGCTGACGATCTACATCACCCATGCGCGCACCGCCGCCGACCGTCGGCCCGTCTCCCACGATGAGACGACCGAGGTCGACGTCGCTGCGCCCGCGGAGATCGAGGCCGTCAAGACGGTCTGACGGGAGTTCCGGTTCCCGGGGGCGTGGTCGACGACCCCGGGACCCGCTCGCCGTGGAGCGCCCGGGCGTACCAGGCCCCGAGCCCCAGCAGGATCAGGCCGGTCACGATGAAGACGAGGACCCGGAAGATCCCGTCGAGGGCGGCGAGGTCGAAGAGGAACAGTTTGGCCATCGCCGCGGCGACGAGCACCAGGCCTCCGGTGAGTGCGGCGGTGCGTTCGCCGCCGGTGCGGCGCCGGGCGAAAGCCAGTGTCGCGCCGGCGAGGACGACCCAGCAGGTGGTCGCGACGACATGGCCGCCGAGGAACCCGTCGGGACCGGCGATCAGGACCCCGGAGACCACGCTGATGGCGGTGACCGCGTACACCACGACCACGGCAGCAGCGCTGTAGGCCACGCGGGCGAGGTCGCCGGCGGTGAGTCGGGTCCACCCGACGGCGATCACGATGGCCCCCGCACCGGCGAGCAGGCTTCCGATCACGATCGACAGCGAGGCGTTCTCCTCGACGAGACGGGCCTGTGCGAGGACATAGGGCGGCATGTCGTCGAGCAGGGCCGCGAATCCGATGCCCCAGATCACGGTGCTCCCGCCCAGCAGGACCAGCGACGTCGCCGACCATGAACGGGCGACCAGAGCGGTCACCGTGGCGAGGCCCAGCATCGCGGAGACGGCCACCGGCCCGTCGAAGCACACGAGGATCGCAACGAACAGCACGACGAGCGAGGTCGCGGTCCAGATCTGCGCGACGACGTCGGGCAGCGGCCCGAGGCGTTCGGTCCGCACCACCGAGCAGATCACGGTGATGCCGATGACGAGCACGGCGACCGCGGCCTCCAGTGCGACCGCACCCGCGGTGTCCATCACCTCGCCGGCGAGCAGCACCGGAACCGTCGTCGCCGACGCCAGACCGGCGAGCACCGCACGGAAACGGGTGGTGGGCATCGCCACCAGCGCACCTGCGAAACCGAGGCCGATCACGACGAGTGTGGCACCGGCGAACTGGAATCCGGTGTGCGCGGTGTTCGTGCCGCCCAGTGCGGACAGGCCGACGACGGTGAGGGGGATGGTCGGGGCCGCCAGTCGCACCGTGTGCAACCAGATCCAGTCGCGGCGCCACTGCACCCACGCCGACGCCGCGGCGAGCACGATCATGAACGCGATCAGGGTCATGTCGAGGCCCCCGGTCAGCACCGGGCCGAGGACGATGAGGGGGACCACCACGAGGAGTCCGAGATGCTCACTGCGCCAGCGGTAGGCGAGGACCAGGCCGCCGGCGGCGACGGCGCCGGCGACCGCCAGACCCGCCACGACGGGCAGCCACTCGTAGATCTTGGTGGCCGCCAGGACGTCGAGGTACCCGGCCGCGATGCCCGTTGCGGCCGTGGCGATCGCCCCGGCCCGCCCGCCTGGCTTGCGGCGCAACCAGATCGCGGTGGAGACGAGTGCAACCGCGAACATCGCGCCGCCCGCGACACGGAACTCCGGGCGCAGGATGCCGGCCTGGGCGGCCAGCACGAGCAGGAGGGCGATGCCGATCAGCGTGACGCCCACCCCGGCGGTGGCGAGGACCTTGCCGACCAGCCCCCGCTCGGCCGCTGCCGCGACCCGTTCGGACAGCGGGCGCGCGGGCGGACGCGGCGGCCGCGGAGCGCTCGGCGGTTGCGCCACCGGGGCGTACGCGGGATGCGGCCCCGGACGCGGAACCGGACGGGCGGGCGGCCCGAAGGAAAAGCTCCCATAGTTCGGCGGACGTCCGGGTGACGACCAGGCAGTCGGCGGCTGCTGCGCCATCGGCGTGGTCATCGGCGGCGTGGTCATCGGTGGAGTTGGCGCCGGAGGCGTAGGCGCCGAAGCCACGGTCGGTGGGATGAGGGGACTCGCCTGAGCCTGTTCCGCGGACTGCTGACCGGTCTGCGCGGCGGGGTTTTCGACGATCCGCCTCAGCTCGGCGAATTCGGCTGAGACCGTGGACATCTGGCGGGCGATGGCCTCGAACTCGGTGGAGATTCGCGCGAGTGTCGCGACCCCGGGCTCGCGTCCGAACATGCTGCTGGAAGTGGTCATGCACCGACCCTGTCCGCTCGCGCTCGACGGGACATGAGTAGTGCTACTCGGCGAGGTTGAGGGTTTCGTGCGGCGGGAGACGGGGGTATGCCTCCGGCATGAACGATGTGCACGATCCCACAGACCGCGGTCGGCAGGATGTGGAGAAGAGGTGGCAGGGCGCCGCCTGGTTCCTCTTCGCGTTGATGCTGGTGACGCTGTCGTTTCCGGCCATGGCCGCGTGACGACCGATGGATTGCCGGCCGGTGAGGTGAACGCCTGGAGGTGACTCGGGAGGGCCGGCCGACGAGGCTGGGGCATGATGTCTGCCATGTCGACCCCGTCGCGTACGAGCACGCTTGCCGTCGGCACCATGGTCCTGCTCACGGCCCTCTATTTCGCGCAGGGCCTGCCGTACGGGTTCTTCAGTCAGGCGGTGCCCGTCATCCTGCGGGAGGAGGGGTACTCGCTCACACAGATCAGCGTGTACGGATTGCTGTTCGCGCCGTGGGGCCTGAAGTTCTTGTGGGCGCCGTACGTCGACCGGTACGGGACACGACGCCGCTGGCTCCTGGCGATGCAGTTGACGTCCGCGACGATCGCGCTCGTCCTGGCCTGTCTCGACCTGTCCGGGACACTCGTCTGGTTGCTCGTCGGCATCGCGGTCATCAACCTGGTCTCCGCCACCCAGGACATCGCGACCGACGGACTGGCGGTGCAGAGCCTCGGACCCCGACAACGCGGCCTGGGCAACGGGATCCAGGTGGGCGCCTACCGGGTCGGCATGATCGTCGGGGGCGGCGGATTGTTGTGGCTCTTCTCGCTCGCGGGCTGGCGCAGTCTCTTCGTCGCGATGTCGGTGCTGCTCGTGGCGCTGACGCTGCCGGTGTGGTTTCTCGCCCGTACTCCCGCGGACACGACGACGACGCCGTCGGAGGACCGGGCGCATCGTTCGCGACCGTCGCCGGCACTGCTGCTGACGGACTGGCTCGCCAGGCTTCGACGTCCCGGAGTCCTCGTGTTCATCCTGGTCGTCGGGGCGTTCAAGTTCGGCAACTCGATGGGATCGGCACTCGTCGGGCCGTTCATGTCCGACGTCGGGCTCAGCCTGGGGCAGATCGCTCTCGTGGAAGGCGCGTTGTCCTCAGCCGGTGCGCTCGCCGGTGCGGCCCTCGGCGGTTGGCTGGCGTTCCGCTACGGCCGGCGGCCGGCACTGCTGTTCGGCGGTGTCACCCAAACCCTCAGTCTGGCGCTCTATCTGGCGGCCGCGGCGGGCGCCGGCGGGTTCTGGCTCGTGGTGACCGCGAGTCTGGCCGAACACATCCTCGGTGGGGCGGCAACCGTCGCGGTCTTCACCCTCATGATGGATGCGTGCGAGAAGGGCTACGAAGGAAGCGATTACACGCTGTTCGCCTGTGCGGTCGTCGGCGTCCAGGGTGCGGCCGGGTTCGTGGCGGGCGTCGTGGGTGATCTGTTCGGATTCCCGGCGCTGTTCGGGATTGCCCTGGTGCTCTCGGGCATCGGCGTCGTCGTGATGATCAGGGCACTCGACCGCGGCATGGGGCCCGCGTCGATCCAGGCGCTGCGGAGAGCGGGCCCGCGGATCAGCGACGACCTGGTATGAGTGTCGCCAGGGCGTCGTCGACGACCCGTTCGAGGTCGTCCCCGAGGCTGCCGGCGAGGAACTGCTGCGCCAGCTCGGCCATGGCCCCGGTGAAGACGGCCGCCCGCACCCGCCCGGTGAGCGGATCGACCTCCCGGGCGTCGGCCTCGGCGAAGGAGAGTTCGAAGAGCATCTCCTGCGTCGCGGCGCGTCGTTGCGCGAGTACGGGATTGGTGCGTGCCTCGGTGAACAGGATGCGGCCGCGACGGGGATCCTCGGAGGCGTGACCGAGGACCGCGAGCATGCCGGCGCGGGTCCGGGCACGGACGGAACGGCCGGCAGTCGTCATCGCGGCCTCGACCACCGTGCCCAGTTCGGCGGCCGTGGCGTCGTAGACGGCACCGAGGAGCTCGTCGGTGTCGGTGAAGCTCTCGTAGAAGTACCTGGTGTTGAAACCGCAGTGACGGCACACCGCGCGCACCGACAGCTCGGTCTCGGGTCCGTCGCCCCCGAAGATGTCGAAGGCCGCGGCGACGAGGATCGCTCGTCGCTCTGCGCGGCGGTCCTCCAGGGGAACGCCGGCCCACCGGGTCGGACTGGACATCGTTTCACCATAGACGGACCGCACCGGACCTGAGCCAGGTCTGGTCACATGTGTAACCAAAGCGTTAAAGTGGACACAACCGTGACCACACGGCGACCGTGCCGCACGGCGTCGCCGTATCGGCAGCCGGAGCCGGGACCAGCCCGCCCCCCGTGTGTCGGTACCGAGAAAGGACGACCGATGAACGTGCCTCTGGCGCCCGTACGATTGCCGTCGACCGAATGGGTTCCGCTGGACCTGCCGCACGAGATGCTCGGATCGTGGCTCAACGGCAAATTCGACGAGAACGTCCGCGCGAAGTTCTTCCGGGGGATGGAGTTCGAGAGTCCGGCCGGTGATCCCGGGTGGTTCGGTCCCGACAGTGCCACCTGGTACGTCCACTCCCACACGCCGGCGCTGATCTTCGGCCTGCAGTGCGCGTCGTACCTCGAACGTCTCGACCCCAGCATCTTCTGGATGGGGATGCACCACTCCCGTCTGGTCCGGCGGCGTGAGGACGGCACCCCGACCATGTCGATCGACCCCGACGGCGCCATGGCCCGCCTCGGGCACTCCCTGGCCTTCTTCATGGGCACCGCCTACGGATCGACGGAAACCGCTGAGCGACTGGCACGTACGGTGCGCGCCATGCACCACACGATCAAGGGGGTCCGCCCGGACGGCGCCACCTACGACGCCGACGACCCGGACTGGCTGCGTTGGAACTACGCGACGGTCGTGTGGGGTATCGCCACGGCGCACGAGATCTACCATCCCCGACCCTTGCGGGGAGCCGAACTCGACCGGTACTACGGGGAGTTCGTGCGCGTGGGGCATTCGCTCGGTGGTACCGACCTGCCGGCCACCAAGGCGGAGACCCTGGAATGTCTCGAGTCGTATCTCCCGCGTCTCGCCCTCACACACGGCAACGCGATGGCAACGGGCGTCAACGTGAAGAACCCTGCGCAGGCGGCGGTGGACTGGGCGATCCGCGACACCATGCCCCGGTGGGCGAAACAGTTGATCTCCTATGTGCCGCCGAATCCGCTCGAGCGTCGCGCCCGGCGTTCGGCGGTCTGGACCATCATCAACTCGGCGCACCTGTCGATGGGGGAGGCTCCGGAGTTCGCCGCCGCCCGGCGTCGCGTCGCCGGCGGTACCGATGTGCCGCACACCCTTCCGCGCTATGAACTCGGCTCCGACCCCGAGCTCAGTCGCGCAGAGGTCGAGGCTACCTTCTCCCACTAGGCTTCTCACCAGGCCACCACGCCCGCGGGCGGCACATCCTCGTCGATGTGCCGCCCTTCGGCTTTCAAAAGTCCATTCCCACAACAACATTCGCTTTCATGAATCCGGCGTGAGCCGCACTGAAGCGGAAACAGGGAATTCATCTCACGTCACGCCGGTGTAACAAAGTCAAAATACGTTTACCCCCCATACGCCAGATCGCTACCCGAGTAGCGGCGCGTATGTCATCGGGGGGTCACCCGGCGCGCAGGTGCGCCGGGTATCTGTCACGGCCCCGCCCGAGCCGACCTGAGACGTATTGAGAAAGGCCTCCGGATGCCGTTTGATTCTTTGCCGTCCGCCGTCACCCCCACACGCCGTCGGCGGTACGGCATCCTCATCCCCGCGGCACTGTCCGCCGTCGCACTCGCGCTGAGCGCCTGTGGCAGTTCGGCCAGTGAGGACTCGGCATCGAGCGCCGAGTCCTGCGTCGACACCTCGGGCGACACCATCAAGGTCGGCTCGCTGAACTCGCTGTCGGGCACGATGGCGATCTCCGAGGTCACCGTGCGCGACTCGATCAAGCTGGCCGTCGACCAGATCAACGACGACGGTGGCGTGCTGGGCAAGCAGATCCAGCTCATCGGTGAGGACGGTGCGTCCGAGCCCACCATTTTCGCCGAGAAGGCCGAGAAGCTGATCTCGAGCGACTGTGTCGCAGCGGTGTTCGGCGGCTGGACGTCGTCGAGCCGCAAGGCGATGCTCCCGGTCTTCGAGGACAACAACTCCCTGCTGTACTACCCCGTGCAGTACGAGGGACTGGAGTCGTCGAAGAACATCTTCTACACCGGCGCGACCACCAATCAGCAGATCGTGCCGGCCCTGGAGTACCTGAAGGAGAAGGGCGTCAAGTCCCTCTACCTGGTGGGCAGCGACTACGTGTTCCCGCAGACGGCCAACCGGATCATCAAGGCCTACGCCGCGGCCAACGGCATCGAGATCAAGGGTGAGGACTACACCCCGCTCGGTTCGACCGACTTCTCGACCATCGTCAACAAGGTCCGTACCGCCGACGCCGACGCCGTGTTCAACACTCTCAACGGCGACTCCAACGTGGCCTTCTTCCGTGAGTACAAGAACGTCGGTCTGACCCCGCAGGCGATGCCGGTCGTGTCGGTCTCGATCGCCGAGGAAGAGGTCGGCGGCATCGGTGTCGAGAACATCGAGGGCCAGCTGGTCGCGTGGGACTACTACCAGACGATCGACAACCCGACGAACAAGTCCTTCGTCACGGACTACAAGGCGGCCTACGGCGCCAACAAGCCCACCTCCGATCCCATGGAGGCCGCCTATGTCTCGGTCTACCTGTGGAAGAACACCGTCGAGAAGGCGAACTCGTTCGCGGTTGCCGACGTCCAGAAGGCCGCCGGTGGAGTCACTTTCGAGGCCCCGGAGGGTCTGGTGACCATCGACGGCGAGAACAACCACATCACCAAGACCGCCCGCATCGGTGAGATCCGCGGCGACGGACTCATCTACACGGTGTGGGATTCGGGCCAGCCGATCGAGCCGGACCCGTACCTCAAGTCCTACCCGTGGGCCGAGGGTCTCAGCAGCTGACACGACGTGACCCGTCTCGAGCCGCGCACTCGAGGCGGGTCACGCCTGTGCCCTCACCGACACCCACGACGAACGGATGGTGACGTGGAAACCGTTATCGGACAGCTCTTCACCGGGCTCAGTCTCGGCTCGATCCTGCTGTTGGCAGCACTGGGCCTGTCCCTGACCTTCGGTCAGATGGGCGTGATCAACATGGCCCACGGGTCGTTCATCATGGCCGGCTCCTACACCGCGTATTCGGTCCAGGAGTATCTGATCTCGAATGCCGGTGTGTCCCTGATCGTCTCACTCTTCATCGGCTTCCTCGTCGGCGGTCTCATGGGTGTGCTGCTCGAGGTCACCCTCATCAAACGCATGTACGACCGACCCCTCGACACCCTGCTGGTGACGTTCGGCGTCGGACTCATCCTGCAGCAGCTCGCCCGCGACATCTTCGGTGCGCCTGCGGTCGACGTGACCGCGCCGCCGTGGCTGTCGGGCGGTGTCGACATCCTCGGTGCGGTGGTTCCCAAGACTCGCCTGTTCATCATGCTGCTGGCCGTCATCGCCGTGGTCGCGATCGCCGTCACGATGAAGTACACCCCGATGGGGCGTCGCATCCGTGCCGTCGTGCAACACCGCGACCTGGCGGAGACCAGTGGGATCTCCAGCCGCACCACGGACATCACGACCTTCTTCATCGGCTCGGGACTGGCCGGCGTCGCCGGTGTGGCGCTGACCCTCATCGGTTCGACCAGTTCGAACACCGGCATGACGTACCTGATCGACGCCTTCCTCGTGGTCGTCATCGGCGGCCTGGGCCAGATCAAGGGCGCGGTCATCGCGGCCATCGCCCTGGGCATCCTGAACTCGTTCATCGAATACAACACGACCGCATCGGTGGCCAAGGTCGCCGTGTTCGTGATCATCGTGATCTTCCTGCAGATCCGCCCCCAGGGCCTGTTCACGGTCCAGTCGAGGAGTCTCGTGTGAAGGACTATTTCAGCGGTCACTGGAAGACCTACGCCGGATTTGCCGTCGCGGCGGTGCTCCTGTTCGGAGTCGCGCCCGCGGTGCTCTCCGATTTCCGGCTCAACCTGCTCGGCAAGTTCCTGTGCTTCGGCATCGTGGCCGTCGGTATCGGTCTGGCCTGGGGTCGCGGCGGCATGCTGACCCTCGGTCAGGGTGTGTACTTCGGACTCGGCGCCTACATCATGGCGATGCATCTGAAGATCGCCGACGCGGAACTCCGCGGCGACGACGTCCCGGACTTCATGCAGATCGCCGGTATCCGGGAACTGCCCGGATACTGGAAGCCGTTCGCGTCGCCGGTGGTGACGATCCTCGGCATCCTGTTCGTGCCCACCGTGATCGCCGTCCTGCTCGGCCTGGGTGTGTTCAAGCGGAAGGTGAAGGGCGCCTACTTCGCGATCCTGTCGCAGGCGCTGGCCGCGGCTTTCGCGATCCTGCTCATCGGACAGCAGAGCACCGGTGGCAGCAACGGGCTCAACCGTTTCCGCAGCTTCTTCGGTCTCGCACTCAACGACCCGGTCAACCGGCAGTTGTTGTTCTTCATCGCCGCGGGCACCCTGCTCGTGGTCGTCGCACTCACCCGGCAGCTGATGTACAGCCGCTACGGCGAGCTGCTCGTCGCGGTGCGTGACCAGGAAGAGCGCGTTCGCTTCCTGGGCTACGACCCGGCGAACGTCAAGGTCGTCGCCTACGCGATCGCGGCACTGTTCGCGAGCATCGCCGGCGCCCTGTTCGTGCCGATCGTCGGCATCATCTCGCCCGCCGACGTCGGGATCGTCCCGTCGATCGCATTCCTCATCGGCGTCGCGATCGGTGGGCGCACCACACTGCTCGGCCCGGTCCTGGGCGCGATCGCGGTCGCCTGGGCGCAGACCAGCCTGTCGGAGAACTTCCCGTCCGGATGGACCTACGCCCAGGGCGTTCTGTTCATCGTCGTCGTCGGCTTCTTCCCGGCCGGACTCGCCGGACTCGGCGCTGTGTTCCGGTGGCGTCGTCAGAGACCGGCCGATCCGTCGCCAACCGGTGACATCGACGAGCACACCACCAGCAAGGTAGGAGCCTCCTCATGAGCGGAACCGAGACGAGCACGATCGAACCGGTCGCCGGCGGCAACGCCGGAATGGAGAGCGACTACCTCCAGGTGCGTGGCCTCAGCGTCGAGTTCGACGGTTTCAAGGCCGTATCCGATGTGGATCTGACACTGTTGCAAGGAGATCTGCGCTTCCTGATCGGTCCCAACGGCGCGGGCAAGACGACCATCATCGACGCGATCACCGGCCTCGTCAGGCCCACCGGCTCGATCCAGAAGTCGGGTGTGGAACTCGTCGGCAGGAAGGTGCACCAGATCGCGCGCCTCGGCGTCGGCCGGACCTTCCAGACCGCCAGCGTGTTCGAGGAACTGAGCGTGCTGCAGAATCTCGACATCGCCGCCGGGGCGGGACGGTCGGTGTGGACCATGCTGCGCCGCCGGCCTGCGGAGATCCCCGAGGGGATAGCCGAAGCCCTGGAGACCATCGGCCTGCAGGACCTGCGCGACACCCCCGCCGGTGTGCTCGCGCACGGGCAGAAGCAGTGGCTGGAGATCGGCATGCTGCTGGTGCAGAACGCCTCGGTGCTGCTGCTCGACGAACCGGTCGCCGGGATGAGCCACGAGGAGCGTGAGGAGACCGGAAATCTGTTGCGCCGCATCGGCGGTGAGCGGACAGTCGTGGTCGTCGAACACGACATGGACTTCATGCGGGCGTTCGCGACCTCGGTGACGGTGCTCGCCCGTGGCCAGGTGCTGGCCGAGGGCAGTGTCGCCGAGGTGCAGGCCAATCCGAAGGTTCAGGAGGTCTACCTCGGAACCGCCGCCGGCGGTGAGGAACTCGAGGAGATCGCCGCCGAATCAGCGGACGTGTCCGCCGCGTCGACCGAGAAGAAGGGCTGAGGGGCGAGATGCTGAAACTCTCCGGAGTGCATGCCGGATACGGCCGGACCGAGGTGCTCCACGGGGTCGACATCGAGGTCCCCACCGACGGTGTCGTCGCGGTGATGGGCCACAACGGCGCCGGCAAGACCACGCTGCTGCGTGCCGCCGTCGGCCTCGTCAAGACCACCCGGGGCTCCATCACCTTCGACGATGTCGACATCACCAAGGCTCGTCCGAGCTCGCGGGTGAAGCACGGCATCGCCTATGTCCCACAGGGACAGCAGAGCTTCGGCCATCTGACCACCGCGGAGAACCTGCAGGTGGTGGCCGACGGCCGCAAACGTGGCAAGGAACTCATCGCCGAGATGCTCGACATGTTCCCGGCGCTCAACGAACTGCTCGGTCGACGTGCAGGTCTGCTGTCGGGTGGTCAGCGTCAGCAACTCGCCATCGCCCGGGCCCTCATCACCGAACCGCGCATGCTCATCCTCGACGAACCCACCGAGGGCATCCAACCCTCGGTGGTCGCCGAGATCGAACAGACCATCACCACCCTCACCCGGCGAGGCGGGCTCGGCGTGCTGCTCGTCGAGCAGCACATCGGATTCGCTCTCGAAGCGGCGCAACAGTATTACGTCCTCGAGAGCGGCCGGGTCACCTCGTCGGGCGACGGCGGTACGGCCGCCGAGGCCACCGTGCGCGAGGCCATGACGATCTGACCGCGACCCACGCGAAGGAGTGGATCACACACCTTTCACGTTGAGCAGCTGGGTCAGCACGGCCTCGACCTCGACCAGGTCCCGGGCGTCGTCCATGATCTGGTCGATCGGCTTGTAGGCGTCCGGGATCTCGTCGATCCACTCCGCGCCGTGCCGGTACTCGATCCCGGTCATCGCCGCTTCGAGATCGTCGAGGGTGAACAGCTTCTTGGCCTTGGTCCGCGAGAACCGCCGGCCTGCACCGTGAGGTGCGGAGAACAATCCCGACTCGTTCCCGAGCCCGCGCACCACATACGACTTGGTGCCCATCGATCCCGGGATGAGACCGTGGGTCCCGGTGCTCGCGTCGATGGCCCCCTTACGGGTGAGCCACACCGCCCGGTCCGCGATCTCCACTTTCTCGGTGTAGTTGTGGTGACAGTTGATCCGACGCAGCTCAATCACGTCGGCGGGACGAAACGAGTTGTCTCCCAACCATTCGCCGAACACCGTGAGGAACCGGTCCATCATCTCGGCCCGGTTCTCGAAGGCGAACCGCTGTGCCCACCGCAACTCCCGGATGTAGTCTCCGAACTCCGGTGTTCCGGCGGCGAGATGAGCAAGGTCGGGGTGGGCGAGCGGGATGTGCCGACGCCTGCACTGCTCCTGGGCGATCTTGATGTGCTTCTGCGCGATCTTGTTGCCGACGCCACGGCTGCCCGAGTGCAGGAACAACCAGATACTTCCCGTGCCGTCGCCCTCGACCTGCTCGCACAACTCGATGAAGTGGTTGCCGCCGCCGAGTGAACCCAGCTGTTCGCGCCACTTCGGGGAGTGGGACAGGTCGACGTTCTTCTCCGCTGCGGCCTTCTCCAGCTCGGCGATTCGGGACTCGGTGTGTGGGTACAGGACGGCCTTGTTGTAGTTGCCCGGCGACAGCGGGATCGTCGACTCGACGCGACGCCGCAGGTCGGCGAGGTCGAAGCCGGCGATGTCGTCCTTGCCGATCGAGGTCTGCACGCCGATCATCCCGCAGCCGATGTCGACGCCGACCGCGGCCGGGATCACGGCGTCGACGGTCGGGATGACCGTGCCGACTGCGGATCCCTTGCCCGCGTGGGCGTCGGGCATGAGCGCGACGTGCGGATGGATGAACGGCAGTGTCGAGATCCCGTGCGCCTGCGACCGCGTCGTGTCGTCGAGGATCGAGGCGAAGCTGAGTACCTTCGGTGCGATCATCTCGGGCATTGTGTGTTCCCTACGAGAGATGGACCGCGATCTCCGGTCCGAGGGTGTGCGGTGCGTGGAGGGGGAGGCGGTCGCCGCTCCAGAACCGGCCGGGGTCGAACCAGTTGGAGTCCTTGGCGGTGTCGAGAATGCCCATGTCGCGGTAGGTGATCGCGACGACCTCGGCGCAATACGCGGCTTCGAGGCTCACCGGCTCCGGCGCCGAGACCTCGTGCTGCCGTTGGTCACGATGTTCCCGGACCTTGCGATCGAGGTAGGGGATGCCGCGCACCAGGTCGACGGAGTTGGGGACACGACCACGGAACCATCGTCCGGCGAGACGTGCAGTGGTCGGGAACGGGGTGCCGTCGAGTCGCGCGATCACCTTGAGCAGATGGTCTTCCTGCTCCTTGGTGACCTCTGGGCTGAGCTGACGAATCCAGCACGCCTGCTCGTACCGCACCATCCACTGTTCGACGGCCTCGCGCGCATCGTGCAGCTGGACGCCGCGGTGGTTCGACCCGGTCCAGACGTCGGTGAGTTTGTCGCCGAGTTCGGCGTGCCAGAGGAGCGGCGGCAGATCGTCGATGCAGACAGCCATCGCGACATGGTTCACCGGCGCGTTGGTGAGGGTGCGGATGGCGCGGTCGGGGCCCGAATCGCCGCGGAACAGCCAGACGTCGCCGGTGCGGGTGGCCTCGAGCGCGGTGGTCAGCGAGACGCCGCCGGACTCGCCGGCGAGGTCGGCGCGGCGCGGTTTTCTCCTGGTGGGCACCTCAGCAGGGTAGAGCTTCGTCGGCACTCGCAGCCATCGGTGCCGGTGAGATCGTTCCGATGCGACTTATCCTGCCCCCATGAGGAATCTGTGGAAGTGGCTCGGCCTCGCCGGTGCCGTCGGCGTGACGACCGGCGGTGTGCTGATCGCGCGGGACCAGCGGCAGCGCAACGCCTACTCGGCCGACGATGTCCGCGAACGTCTGCATCGACGCCTGGCGGAGGCCGACATCGCAGGTGGCGGAGACGAACGATCCTGAGGACACTGGTTGGCGAGGTCGGCCCCGCGGTCGGCCGGGCAAAGCCGAACCACAGATAGGGAACACCATGAGCGACAACAGCGGATTCGGCGGCGGACCGTTCAACTTCGGCCCAGAGGACTTCGACCGGTTCGCGCGTGAGGCGGGAGAGGGCCTGCGCGACGTCTTCGGGAAGCTCTTCGAGGGTCAGGCCGGTCCCGGAGCGTTCTCGATGTTCTTCGACGAGGCGGCTCGAGGCCGCACCCGGACGCAGCCGCGTCCGGAGACAGCCGGTGAGACCGGATCGGGTGTGTGGGCCGTGTTCGTCGTCGACGAGGACGGCGGGGCTCGCGTCGAGCAGGTCTATGCCACCGAGCTCGATGCGCTACGTGCCAACAAGAACAACACCGACCCGCGTCGCAAGGTGCGCTTCCTGCCGTATGGCATCGCGGTCAGTGCTCTGGACGAGGCGCTCGACGCAGAACCGGGTGACGACGAGAAGTCGGACTGAGCGCGATCTGGAGAAACGCATGAGGCCGGTGAGTCCGAGGTGGACTCACCGGCCTCATGGTCGTGCGGAGCACTGTTCGTGCTGCCGTGATGCAGTCACGGCACCTCAGGCGCCGGTACTGCTATCAGAGGTTCGCGCCGCAGACCGGCCACGCACCGGGGCCCTGGGTGGCCAGGACGTTCTCCGCAACGCGGATCTGCTCCTCGCGCGAGGCGTTCGCCGGGTTGCCGGAGCCACCGTTGGCCTCCCAGGTGCTCTGCGAGAACTGCAGGCCGCCGTAGTAGCCGTTGCCGGTGTTGATGGACCAGTCGCCACCGCTCTCGCACTGGGCGACAGCGTCCCAGTTGCCGGAGTCGGCCGAGGCGGTGGACGCCAGCATGCCGAACGGTGCTGCGGTGAGTGCGCCGACGACAGCGGCACGGGCGACGAGCTTGGTCATATGCGTCTTGGTCATTCGCATGGTCTTCGTTCCTCCTATCACCACCCGGGGTTGGCAAGGTGGTTGATTTCGGACCGTGGCCGACCATACGGCTTGGTAACGGTCAGGTCACGTCGGCCTCGTGACCTGCGGGATTTTGGTAACGCACGGATAACGCTGTTAGCTTTGGGGTAAAAGCCCAGCGCACTGCGGCATTCCGCGGAGGGGCGCGGAGCCCGGTGTTCGGACGCGTTCGATGACGAAGGTCACACTCGAAATGTGGTGTGGACCACTTGCCCGAGGGGTGTTGCGCGACTAAGGACGCCGTCGCACGGCGATGCGTCCACCGCGTGCGGGGGCGTAGGCAACGCCCCGCGAGAACCAGCGCTCCGCGCGGTCGTCGGTCGGGAGCAGCTCGAAGTCGCTCAGCACGGTCCGGAGCACCACGTCCATCTCCATCGTCGCGAAAGCGGCGCCGATGCAGCGCCGGGTTCCGCCGCCGAAGGGCAACCAGGCCGGTGGCGGTGCGGTGCCCAGGAAGCGGGTCGGATCGAACCGTTCCGGATTGCCGAACTCGCGGCTGTCGTCGTGGAGCAGGGCGATGGAGACCATCACGTTGTATCCGCGCGGGATGCGCCAGCGGCCGAGTTCGAGGTGGTCGGCGACCACGTGCCGGGCGGCGAAGTCGATGACGGGACGGCTGCGCTGGGTCTCGAGAATGGTCGCGTGCCGGTACTCGGTGCCGCCGGCGTCGACCTCGGTGACGAGTTCGGCCAGGGCGTCGGGGTGGC
Source organism: Gordonia sp. YY1 (assembly GCF_009872315.1). Classification (NCBI taxonomy): domain Bacteria; kingdom Bacillati; phylum Actinomycetota; class Actinomycetes; order Mycobacteriales; family Gordoniaceae; genus Gordonia; species Gordonia sp. YY1. The sequence continues at coordinate 78,680 of NZ_WXYI01000007.1, forward strand.
GACGAAGGCGTTCGAACGCCCACGCGAGAGTCGTGCCCGTGGTCTCGTGACCCGCGGCCAGCATGGTGAGCAGCTCGTCGCCGATCTCCTCGTCGTCCATGCCCGTGCCGTCCTCATAGGTGCTGCGCAGCATCAGGGCGAGGATGTCGTCACGCTCTTCCAGGCGTGAGTCGTTGCGCGACTTGGTGATCAGGTCGCCGATGTAGGTCTTGTACTCCGCATGCATGCGGCGGTAGCGGTGGTTGGGATCGAGTGCCCGCAGGGCGTGGGGGAGATTCGGGAAGGTGGCCGCGCGCGAACCGGTGACGACCATCGGCGGGATCATCCTGCGTAGATTCTCGAGGTCCTTGCCCTGGGCGCCGAACACCGCCCGCAGGATCACGTTCAGCGTGATCCGCATCATCGGCTCCATCGAGGCGAACTCGGTCCCGGCCGGCCAGGTCGCCGCCTCGGTCCGGACCTCTTCCTCGACGATCTGCTCGTAGGTCTTCATCCGCTTGCCGTGCAGCGGCGGGGTCAGCAGTTTGCGGCGGGCGCGATGCTGCCTGCCCTCGAGGGAGAAGATCGACCCGGTGCCCAGGATGCGGCCCAGGTTGGGCTGGACGTTGATGACCTTGTCGCCTGCGGTGAACAGTTCGCGCGCGAGCGCGGCGTCGGAGATGACGACCGCCGGGCCGAATACCGGCAGTTTCACCATGAAGGCCGAACCGTGCCGTCGGTGGAGGTGGCCGAAGAAGTGTCTCCGGGAGGTGAGCGCGGCGACGCCCTGAACAGCCGTCGGTAGGTGGGTGGCGGGCGGCAGGATCGCGTTGCCACTCATGACAGGTGTGCTCATCGGGAGTCGAGGCCTTCCGGAAGAGGGTGGTACGTCGGCGTACCAGTGACGGTACGCGGGGGTATCGGGCAGGGCAAGAGGCTTATGCTCGCTGCGTGAACTCGCATCTGTGGCCGGAAGGCGCGTCGTCGACGCGGGAACGGCTCCTGGCGGCGATGCTCGACTGTGTGGCCGGGTCGGGATACCGCGAGACCACCGTCGCCGATGTCGTCCGTGTGGCGCAGACCTCGCGGCGCTCCTTCTATCAGGAGTTCGACGACAAGCAGGACTGCTTCTTCGCCCTGGTGCGTCAGACCACGCGGTTCACCATCGATGAGATCGCGCGCAACGTGGACGTCGAGGCGACGCCGGAAGAACAAGTGCGGCAAGCGGTCTCGTCCTATGTCGCCGCCGGTGACCGGTACCCGGGGCTGATGCTGAGTTGGATACGGGAGCTGCCGGCGCTGGGCCGGCCGGCCGAGCTCGTGAAGAACGAGGCGGTGGAGGACTGGATCGGGCTGTTCGTCCGCCTGACCTCCACCTCGGTCATGGTCGCGGCCGGGGTGTCGCCGATCAGCCGCGAGCGAGCGGTGTTCCTGTGGGGTGGGGTGCGCGAACTGACCGCCGACGCCGTGGAGTCGGGCGCGCCGTTGTCGGAGATCATCGAACCCGCGACAGCGGCGTGCCTGGCGCTGATCCGTGCTGGCGGGCGCTAGCGCGGATCAGCGCCAGGCACCCCGCAGGTACTGCGGCGGGTACGGCGCCTCGTTGCGGTGCAGGCCCAGTTCGTGCGCGGCTCGCAGCGGCCACGACGGTTCGCGCAGTGCGACCCGACCGAAGAAGACGGCCGTGATGTCGTCGTCGCCGGCGATCTTTTCGGCCTGATCCGGCTCGACGATGAGTCCGACCGCCGCGGTCGGGACGCCGGAGTCCCGGTGTACCTTGCGGGCGAGGTCGACCTGGTAGCCGGGGCCGACCGGGATGTCGGCGAGTACGTTGCCGCCGGAGGAGACGTCGATCAGGTCGACGCCGCGGGCGGCGAGGATCTCGGCGAGGCGGGCGCTCTCGGCGACATCCCAGCCGCCGTCGCGCCACTCGGTGCCGGAGAGCCGGATGAACAGCGGCTTCGACGGCGGCCAGACGGCGCGGACGGCCTCGACGACCTCGAGCACGATCCGCGTGCGGCCGGTGAAATCGCCGCCGTAGGCGTCGGTGCGGGTATTGGAGAACGGCGACAGGAACTCGTGCAGCAGATAACCGTGCGCCGCATGGATCTCGACGACGTCGAATCCGGCCTCGTCGGCACGACGCGCGGCCCGGGCGAAGGCATCGACGACCTCGGCGATCTGCTCGACCGTGAGGGCTACCGGGTCCGCGAGTCCCTCGAAGGGCACGTCCGACGGACCGACGGGCGTCCAGCCGCCGTCGTCGAGGGGGATCGTGCCCGAATCCTCGTCGAAGGGCGAGTGGGTCGACGCCTTCCGGCCGGCGTGGGCGATCTGGGTTCCGATGACCGAGCCCTGCCCGTGTACGAAGTCGACGATCCGGGACCAGGCCTTCGCCTGCTCGTCGTTCCACAACCCGGCGTCCTGGGGGCTGATGCGGCCCTCGGGGACGACGGCGACGGCTTCGGTGAGGATCAGACCGAAACCGCCGGCGGCACGGGCGCCGAGGTGGGCGAGATGCCAGTCGGTGGGTACACCGTCGCCGGCGAAACAGCTGTATTGACACATCGGCGCGAGCCAGATCCGGTTGGGGATCTCCACGTCGCGGAGCGTGATCGGTTCGAAGAGCGCGGTACTGGTCACAGTTGGAGTCAACCGTCCCGGCGGCCGGCTATTCCCGGACGGTAGGTTGTGACTCAGGTCGCAGTGCTGGCGGCATCCGGTGCGCAGTCCCGACCGATCGAGGTTCTCTGGGAGAGGGGTCCGCGGATGAGCGAGACGACAGACCGGGTGACGGTCGAGGTGGACGGGCCGCTGGGTGTGATCACCCTGCGCGACGCGCGGCGTCGGAACCCGTTGTCCAGCAGCACGATGAAGGCCGTGACCGCAGGGCTGCGACGCCTCGACGAGGACGCCGAGGTGCGGGTCATCGTGATCCGGTCGGAAGGTCCCGCCTTCTCGGCCGGTCACGACCTCGGGGAGCTCGTCGAACGCACCCTCGAGGACGAGCGCGCGATCTTCGCGACGTGCACCGAGTTGATGCAGACCGTGCACGACGTGCGTCAGCCGGTCATCGCCGAGGTCGCGGGCATGGCGTTCGCTGCGGGGTGTCAGCTCGTCGCCACGTGTGACCTCGCCGTTGCCGGTCGCAGCGCGAAGTTCTCCACGCCGGGCGTCCGGATCGGATTGTTCTGCTCGACGCCGATGGTCGCGCTGACGCGTGCCGTCGGCCGCAAGCGCGCGATGCACATGCTGCTGACCGGGGAGGCGATCGACGCCGACACCGCCGCCGACTGGGGTCTGCTCAGCGGCGTCGTCGACGATGCCGAACTCGCCACGACGGTGAGGGAACTGGCTCTGAACATCGCCGGGTCGAGTGCCCGGACGGTGTCGATCGGCAAGCAGGCCTTCTACAAGCAGATCGAACTCGACGAGGCGTCGGCCTATGTGGAGATGTCGGAGACGATGGCGACCAACGCGATGACCTGCGATGCGCAGGAGGGGATGTCGGCGTTCCTGGCCAAACGTGATCCGGTGTGGACCGACAGCTGACGTCCCGCTCCCACCTGTTCCGCTGAGCTGAAATCGTGTGGTACCCGACACACCCCGGTTTCTAGTCTTTCCTCATCCGAGGAAGGGAATGGACCAATGCAGCCGCTCGTCTGTCAGACCTGCGACGCCCGCGTGTCAGTCGCGAAATACAGTCCTGCTCACACCAGCATCCAGTGGACCGCCGAGGCCAAACAGTTCTGTCATGAGATGACTTCCGCGTCCGCTGTCGGGAACGGCAACTGCGGCTACGTGCTCCGTTGTGCGGCATTGGATCGCAGCATCGACGACGCCGTGAGTCGCGGGGACATCCCGATGTCGACCAGGTCGGAGCCCCACGTCCGTCCGCTGTCCGCCGGCGATGCCGTCGCCGAGACCCCTGCGGTCGTGCCGTCCTAGGCGTCACCGCGAGCCGCGACGCCTTCTCATCTCAGCCTGTCAGTTCAGCCCCTACACCCATTGGAGAGACCATGACCGTCGAACAGGAACGAATCGAGATCCGCAGTATCGACACCGGAACCAACCCAACGCGTTTCGCGCGTGGATGGCACTGCATCGGGTTGGCGAAGGATTTCCGGGACGGAAAGCCGCACCAGGTCCAGGTCTTCGGGACCGACCTGGTTGTCTTCGCCGACTCGAAGGGCGAGCTCCATGTGCTCGACGCGTTCTGCCGCCACATGGGCGGCAACCTCGCCCGGGGTGAGATCAAGGGCGACACGATCGCTTGCCCCTTCCACGACTGGCGGTGGAACGGCAAGGGCCGCTGCGAATCGGTGCCGTACGCGCACCGGACGCCCAAGGTCGCCCGCACGAAGGCGTGGACGACGATGGAGCGCAACGGCGTTCTGCTGGTGTGGCATTGTCCGCAGGGAACCGAACCCACCCCGGAACTCGCGATCCCGGAGATCGAGGGCTACGAGGACGGCGAGTGGAGCGACTGGACCTGGACGACGATCCACGTCGAGGGTTCGCACTGCCGGGAGATCGTGGACAACGTCGTCGACATGGCGCACTTTTTCTATGTGCACTACCAGATGCCGGAGTTCTTCAAGAACGTGTTCGACGGGCACATCGCCGGCCAGCACATGCGCTCGTACGGACGCGACGACATCAAGACCGGCGTGCAGATGGATCTGCCGGAGGCTCAAACCATCTCGGATGCGTTCTACTTTGGCCCGTCTTTCATGTTGGACACCATCTACACCGTCGCCGACGGCACGACCGTCGAGTCCAAGCTGATCAACTGCCACTACCCGGTCACCACGAACTCGTTTGTCCTGCAGTTCGGCACCATCGTGAAGAAGATCGAGGGCATGTCCGACGAGCAGGCCACCGAGATGGCGACGATGTTCACCGACGGTCTCGAGGAGCAGTTCGCGCAGGACATCGAGATCTGGAAGTACAAGTCGCGCATCGAGAACCCGCTGCTGACCGAAGAGGACGGGCCGGTCTACCAGCTGCGCCGCTGGTACAGCCAGTTCTACGTCGACGTCGAGGACGTCACGCCGGACATGACCCAGCGGTTCGAGTTCGAGGTCGACACCAGCCGGGCACTTCAGAACTGGCACAAGGAGGTCGAGGCGAATCTCGCTGCGCCGGGCGAGTGACGATCCCCCGTCGGCCCGGTCTGCAGAAGGCCGGGCCGACGGGTTACCACCGGCGGCCAGGCGAGGCGACAGGGTCAGGCGTTCGGATTCCGCATGCCGTCTACCAAAATCGTGATGACGGTGCGGGCGAGATCGGCCAGCGTGTTCTCAGGCGTGGGGGTGAACCAGCGCGAAGCGTGCCAGACCGAGTCGTAGATGATCTCCTGGAAGACCTTGGGATCGATGTCGGCGCGCAGCATTCCGGCGTCGACGCCCTCGGCGATGGCCTCGCGCCAGGCGACCTCCATCACGTCAGCGGTGGCCGCCATATCCGCCTCGACGAGCCGTTCGCGCATGTAATCGCCCTCTCGCCGCCAGATCGACGTCGCGCCATGATATTCGGCGCTCGTCTCCAATGCGACGGTCGCGAGGGCGACAAGACGTTCCACCGGGCCGAGTCCGCGCGCCAGCACCGCCTCGCAGCGCCTCGACAGATCCACGATGTACTGGCGGATCAGTTCGGTGACGATGGCTTCCTTCGACGGAAAATAGTGGTATAGCGCGCCAGAGTGCACACCCACCGCATCGGCGATCTCTCGGATCGTGGTCGCGCTCACGCCTTTCCGGGCGAAGATCGTGGCCGAACGGTCGAGGATCAGCTGCTTGCGTTCCTGCGGATCCACACTCGCCCTCTCTCGGTGCCGGACACCCGGTGTGCCCGTGCCCACCAATTGTGCCACAGCCATTGATCAAACGATCAATGGTTTCCGTCTCGCATCGTCAGGAGTATGCCTGACCGGCCATCCGATCTCATCCGAATCCACTGCCGGTATCCCTCCGGCCGGACGTCCGCCACCATCGAAGCGGTGCCTATGCGGCTGCGAAGGAAGCGATCCGGAGACCGACATCGGACCCGCGGTGACATTTCTGTGCAGGGAGGCCGCCCGCTACATCACCGGTCACACGCTGGCGGTCGACGGCGGTCAGGCGCTGGTGCGCTGAGGCCGACCCGGGTCACCCGGGTCAGCCTGCGCGCCGGACGGAACCGTTGTCCGCCAGGGCCTGCCAGATCGCGTTCGCCGTCGCCCGGACGGGGGTTGCCAGCAGTGCGCCGTCGACCGTCTCGACCGGGCCGGTGACCGCGATCGCGCCGGCACAGCTGCGCAGGTCGCCGATCGGTGCGGCCACACACGCCACGCCGAGGACGGCCTCGTCGCGCTCGTAGGCCGTGCGGCGTTGACGTACGACGGCCATCTCGTTTCGCCGACGCGCCTCTTCGGCCGCCGAGGTCAGTACCTCGACCGTCGGCCTCCGACGCGCGGAACCGTTGTCGCAGAAGGCGAGGAGCGCCTTGCCCAGTGCCGTGCGTCCGGCGGGCTGCAGGCCCCCGATGCGCGTCGGCAGGGGGATGGGGCCGTATCCGACCTTGTCCAGGATTCGGACGTCGTTGCCCTCGAGCACGCCGAGGTGGACGACGAGTCCGGTGGTCGCGTACAGCTCGTGCAGGAACGGATGTGCGATCTCCTGGAGTCCTGAACGCCGTCGGGCCAGCGCGCCCCACTCGAACAGTGACCGGCCGAGCGTGTAGGTCTGTCCGTGCCGTTCGACCCACCCCAGCTCGACGAGCTGGGACAGGAGTCGATGCGTCGAGGACCGTGGAAGGCCCGTGCGATTCGACAGCTGCGAGAGCGTCAGTTCGCCGCCATCGCGGAACTCCTCGAGCAGGACCGCCGCACGGTCGATGACGGCGGGGGAGAAATCGTCACTGTTGCGCATGTGAACCTCCAGCGGGGCAGGCCGGGCTGTGGCCTGAGGGCGCTCGGTGAGGCGCCCCGGGGACTGTCAATGACCGATCGGACTCATTGAGCAAGCGATCAATCAATACGGTAAAGATAGCAGGAGTGTGACGTGTGTCAAAGCCGATTGGCCAAGATCGTCGAATCACAACGGCGGTGCGTGGTGACCCGGATGGTGGACTGGGCAGCACGAACCGCCCGGCGGCCTGATGGACTGTCGGGCTCGGCGGGGCGTCCGTTAGGAGAGCGAGTGCACCACGGCGCGCGCGCCGCGGCGGAGCTCCTCGTCGGCGCCCGGATGCATGCGGGCGGTCGGGAAGGTCAGCGAGATCACCGCGACGCCGCCGGTGGGGCCACCTGTCGCGGCCTGGCCGGGTACGTCGAATGTCGCTGCGAGGCAGCGGATGTGTTCGCCGCTTGCGAGAGTGCGCTGGTTGTCGTGGAACTGTGTCGGACCGCCGGCCTCGTGCCGGGACAGTGCTGCTCCCTCGGCCGTCTCATCCCGGCCACGACGCTGGCCCACGCGCGTGTCGAGGTTGGCGGCCGCCCACCGTCCGCCGATCTTCTCCAGGAACAGGACGTCCTCGCCCGCGGCGACGGCCACGTGAACCGCGCCCCGCGTCCGGCGGTAGAGCTGGTAGGCGACGGGCTGCGCGGCCTGGTGGACAAGGTCGTGTACCTGGGCGATCGAGCCGAGCTCGGCCATCTTGGGGCCGAGCAGATACGTCGTGCCCTCGCGGCGGATCCAGCCCACGGCGACCAGTTGCGTCAGCATCCGATGCGTGGTCGAGCGCGGGAAGCCGGTGCGTTCGGCGAGCTCGGTCAGCGTGAGGCCGTCGCGATGACGGAACGGCTCGAGTAGAAGGAGTGCGCGTCCGAGGACGGAGGGGGCCTGGCCGATTGAGGTGGTCACGGTGTCTCCAACTATCAGCGCAGGTGGGGGATCCTCGCTGATTGATTGATCAATCATTCAATCCGATGCTAGCCCGCGCAACGCGCTCTGGGAAGAGACCGGAAGCGAAAACGAGAGGAGCACCGCGACGAGGTCGTCGCGGTGCTCCTCTGCGTGCGTGGTCGGGGTGTTCAGCCCTCGCCGACCGGGATGAACGCCTTCAGCGGCTCCGAGCCGCTCTGATCATGACCCCAGTAGGCGTCGGCGGTGATCTCCTCGGAGGTGTAGTGCCGCTCGTCGACGAGCATTCCCTCCGTGCCGAACTCCAGGTCCCAGCCACCGGGTGCCCGGACGTAGAACGAGATCATCTTGTCGTTGGTGTGCCGGCCCAGCGTCGACGAGATCGAGAACTTCTGCTTGTTCACCCGGTCGAGTGCTTGACCCACCGCGTCGAGGGTGTCCACCTCGGTCATCAGGTGCACCAGGCCGGGCTCCTCGGTCGGCGGGGCCGGGCACAGCGCGAGGCTGTGGTGCCGCTCGTTGATGCCGAGGAAGCGGACGCGGGCGAGGCCCTCCTCGTCGAGCCGGATGGAGCCGCGCGGCAGGAAGCCGAGCACCTGGGTGTAGAAGTCGTACGACTCGGCGAACTGGGCGCTCGGAAGCACCACGTGACCCAGTCCGAGGCCGCCGGTGACCCAGCGTCCGCCGAAGGGCGTCACGACGGGGCTGTGGTCGAGCACCGGACCGTAGAAGACCTCGAGCCGCGTCCCGGCCGGATCGTCGAACGTGATGGCGCCCTCGGCGTCGATGTAGCCGGCCTCCTTGCGGGACATCACCGTGACGGCGACGCCCGCGCCCTCCACTGCCTTCTTGACGCGTTCGAGCGCGAACTCGTCCCGGACCTCCCACCCGACGGCCAGGGCCTTGTCGGAGTCACCGGGCAGCACGGCGATCCGCGAACGACGCTCGTCGATCCGAGCGTAGAGAGCGTCGGGTTCGGGACCGCTGCCCACGGCCATGCCCAGGCCGTCGATCAGCAGCTCGCGCCAGCGCGCGACATCGGTGCTCTGGACTCGCAGGAAGCCGAGTCCGCGTAGTTCTGTCATCGTTGTCATCCTCGAGAAGTGTTGTCGGATCAAATCATCGCGCGGTAGGCGCCCTGCGGGTCGCCACCGAGCTGGGTCAGCGCGGCCGAGTGGTAGATCATGCCGGGCACATGGATGGCGTGGGTGAGTCCGACGTGCGCGTCACGCCAGAACCGCTGCATCGGGGTGTTGAGATGGACTGCCGCCCCACCGGCGCGGGCGAAGATCTCGTCCATGGCCCGCACTGCGCGCCAGGCGGCCGACACCTGTGTACGACGCCCCTCGGCCCGCTCGGCGAAGGTGATCTCCTCGCCCTTCTCGGTCTTGTCCCAGAACCGGTCGACCATCTCCAGCAGGGAGACCCGCGACGCGGAGATCTCGGCGGCGGCCTCACTGATCGCGAACAGGACGTACGGATCCTCCTTGATCGGGACCCCGGTGACCTGGACGCGTTCCTTCTGTGCGGCGACGTAACAGGCGAGTGCGCCCTCCGTCATGCCGATGAGGGCCGAGGTGATCCCCAGCGGGAAGATGTAGGAGAACGGGAACTTGTAGAGGGTCTCGTCCCGCCCGGCGTGCTTCCATCCCTCTCCGTTGAGGACGATCGCGGCATCGATGGTGCGGTACGTCGGGATGAACGCGTCCTTGATGATCAGGTCCTTGGAGCCGGTACCCCGTAGTCCCATGACATTCCAGCTGTCGGCGTCGATCTCGTAGTCCGAACGCGGCAGCACGACGTGGAGTACCTGATCGGTGCGGTTGCCGTTCTCGTCGCCCACCGCGGCACCGATCATGATCCAGCCACAGTGGTCGGTGCCCGAGGAGAAGGCCCAGCGACCGTTGAGGACGTAGCCCCCGTCCACCGGCATCGCCACACCCATCGGTGCGTACGGGGAGGCCATCCACATGTCGTTGTCGGCACCCCAGATCTCGTTCTGCGCCTTGTCGTCGAAGGCGGCGAGTGCCCACGGGTGGACGCCGACGATGCCGGCGACCCAGCCGGTCGCGCCGTCGAGAGCCGCTGTGGCCATGACGGTCTCGGCGAACTCGCGAGGGTGGGATTCGAAGCCGCCGTACTCCTTCGGCTGCAGCATCCGGATGACCCCCGAGTCGCGCAGGCTCTTCGCCGACGCATCGGTCAGATGCATCAGCGTCTCACCCTCAGCGGCATCGGCGCGGATCTCGTCCGCGTGCTGCATGATTCTGTCCAATACCTGGCCCATGATGTGACTCTTTCTTCGGGACGGCCTCGAGATGGCCGGAGACTTCCGTGTTTTTCCGAACGCACCCGCGTGGTCGGTGCAGGTGTGATGCGTCCTACATTCGCAGTGAGCATGCGGTCGGCGCACGGGAGTTTCAGTTGAGCGGGACAGCGGTGGTGGCCTCGGCCGGCGGATCGGTAGGAAAGTGGTTGAACGGCCGCCGCTTCCGACACCAACAGGTCGTCTCGGAGAAGGGATTGCAGATGACAGACATCCAGGAGCAGCTCGACGCTCTGCTCGACCGTGTTCGGGTCCTCGAGGACAGGGCCGCCATCGGTGACGTGCTGACGGCCTACGGCCCGGCCGTCGACGCGGGCGATGCCGAGGCGGTGGGCAGGCTGTGGGCGCCCGACGCCGTGTACGACCTCGACATCGGCGTTCTGAACGGGCGGGCGGCGATCACCGAGATGGTGCGGACCTCGCCCCACCAGGACTACATCGACGGCGGATGCGGACATCTGTTGGACCCCATCAACATCCGCCTCGACGGTGACACCGCGGTGGCGACCTGCCACTCCCTGCTCGTGCGCCGCAACACCGACGAGGACTCGTTCCGGGTATGGCGTGCGAGCGCCAACCGTTTCGAGCTGGCGCGCATGGACGGGCAGTGGAAGATCACGCGTCGCACCGCCCGCTTGCTCGACGGCAGTGCCGACGCGCGCGAACTGCTCGGGCGCGCGTCGGACTGAACCGGCGGGCGGCGTCTCAGACCAGGCTGCCCTCGTGGACCGCACGATCGAACGCGGTCAGCGGGGCGCCGGTCCGCAGCGCGGTGGCCAGCTCCGGGTTCGCCAGGTGCAGCCGACCGATCGCGATCATGTCGAACTCGCCGGATCCGATGCGGTCGTCCACTTCGCCGATGTTGTCCACCAGCGGCGCCGCGCCCTCGATGCGGCTGTCGCGCATGGGCTTACCGAGCCCCACGCTGCCCACGGCCATGGCGTGGGCGCCGGTGAGCTTCTTCGCCCAGCCCGCCAGGGACAGGTCGCTGCCTTCGAAGGCCGGCAGGTCGAATCGTCGGATGCTGGCGTCGAAGACGTCCACCCCGGCGTCGGCGAGCGCCCCGAGGATCGCCCCGAGGTCTTCCGGTGTCTCCGCGATGCGGGCGGTGTAGTCCTGCTGTTTGTGCTGGGAGAAGCGGAAGAAGATCGGTAGGTCGGGGCCGATCTCCGCCCGGATCGCCTTGACCACTTCGGCAGGGAAGCGGGTACGCGCCTGCAGGTCTCGTCCCCAGCGGTCGTCGCGACGGTTGGTGTCCGACCACAGGAAGGCATCGAGCAGATAACCGTGACCCCCGTGCAGCGCGATGCCGTCGAAGCCGACCTCGACCGCATTCGCGGCCGCTGACACGAAAGCGGCGATGATGTCGTCGATGTCGCGCTTGGTCATGGGCGCGGTCTGCGGCACCGAACGTGCCACGTACTCATCGGAGTACGAGGTGACCCCGGGTGTGCCCCACAGTCCCGATGGCCGCATCGGGCGGATCGCCGGGTCGACCTCGCACATCGCGCCCCACAGCGGTCCCACGTGCCAGAGTTGCGGGATGATGCGTCCGCCTGCCGCGTGCACCTCGTCGACCACGGTTCGCCAGCCGGTCAGGGCGCTGTCGCCGTACATCCGTGGGACATTCGGATTGTCAACCGCAGCAACATGATCGATCGCCACACCTTCGGTGATGATCAGGCCGGTTCCGCCGGCGGCGCGTCGTGCGTAGTAGCGCGCGACGTCGGAGCCGGGGACACCGCCGGGGGACGAGGACCGGGTCATCGCCGACATCGCGATCCGGTTGGGCAGCTCCAGTCTGCGGATGCGCAGTGGTTCGAAGAGGGCGGAGGGGTTCTCGGGCGGTGCGGTGTGCGCGTCGGACACCAAAGGACTCTCAGACACAGGCGATCACAGGGCTTTCAGGAAACGGAAGAATTCGGGGGAGGAGTCCACGCGCAGGCGGGTGAGCTTGCGATAGCTGATCAACCACTGCCCGTTCACCTTTCGATACTCCTCGTGGTAGTGGCCGAAGCCGCGCAGATGGTACTCGCCGGCGTCGTCGGACCACCAGAGATTGTCCTCCATCGCCCAGATGCCGCGAGCGGTGGTGGGCGAGGTGAGCACGATCTCGGGGCTGTGCCCGTGGTGAGCGGTGGTCACCGGGACCGGACCGTCGAGCATCGCACGGATGGTCGACGCCAGCTTCTCCCTGCCGATCACGCGATTGGACTCGCCGTCGGTACGCGGCTGCTTGTCATCGGGCAGGCCGCCCCAGGTCTCGCTGATGACGTCGTCGGTGTGCAGACCGGCGTAGAGATGCCACTGTTTGGTGTCCATACAACGCAGGCGGACGGCGAAGACCCGTTTGATCTCCTCGATGGCGAGGAGGGTCTCGGCGGCGGACATGCCGTCGGGGATCCAGCCGCACACGGCGTCGGTCTCGCTCATGCGGTGAGCCGATCGGCGGGGGCGTCGATCCCGAGCTTGCCGCGGAAGAACAGGAGGGGGCGTTGCTCGTTGAGCGTCTCGAGTTCCAGCACCCGGCCGATCACTACGTCGTGGTCGCCTGCGGTGTGGACATCGTGGATGTCGGCGTGCACGCGCATCAGCACATCGGGCAACGACGGCGTCGACCAGTTTGACAGCTCCCAGTCCAGGCCGTCGAACTTGCGTCCGTCGCGGGAGCTGAACCGCGAACAGATGTCGGCCTGGTTCTCGTGCAGTACGTTCACCGTGAAGCGTCCGGCCCGCAGAATGCGCGGCCACGACCGGCCGCGGTGGTCGGCGCAGAACAGGACCATCGGCGGTTCGAGGGACACCGAGGCGAACGACTGGCACACGAAACCGGCGGGTCCGGAGTCGTCGAGCCCGGTCACCACGGTCACCCCGCTCGCGAACTGGCCAAGCGCCTTACGCATATCAGTCTGGGACATCGCTTCGATCGACATCGTGCACCTTTCCGTTTGTCCGCCGTCGCCGAGAGGGGCGGCTCCATCCACCGGGCAAGCGTAGGGTCGCCGGGCGTTCGCACCCAGCACGCTTTCGTCCAATGGGAATCCGATGCGGCCGGTGTTCCGCTCAACTGGAGCGGTGCTGCACAACGGGGCTCGGCACTGGCAGCCTCACCGTTCATGAGCGTTGACGTCACCTATGGGGGCAGCCGCCGCAAGCTCGAGACGAGTCTGGGCGTGCTGCAGTATCACGAGGCCGGCGAGGGGCCTCCCTTGTTGCTCCTGCACGGCTCCGGCCCGGGCGTGACGGGATGGCGGAACTACCGCGGGGTGATCGGCGAGCTCGCCGATCACTTCCGTTGCCTGGTCCTCGAATTCCCCGGCTTCGGCGTCAGCGATCCGGGCGACGGGCATCCGATGATGATGGCCGAGAAGGCGATCGGCGTGTTCCTCGACGGCCTGGGCATCGGCACCGCCGACATGATCGGCAACTCCATGGGCGGGATCGTCGCGACCAAGGTCGCCATCGCCGAACCGGAACGTGTCGGCAAGCTCGTCACCATCGGCGGCATGGGCAAGAACATCTTCTCCTCGGCGCCCAGCGAGGGCATCAAGCTGCTGATGGAGTTCACCGACAATCCCACCCGCGAACGACTGATCCGCTGGCTGTCGGCGATGGTGTATGACCAATCGCTGGTGACCGAGGAGCTCATCGAGGAACGGTGGGAACTGGCCACCGAACCGGAAACCCTCGAGATCGCGCGACGCATGTACAGCACCAAGGCCTTCACCGCGACGATGGCCGCCAACGCGATGGCCGACACCGTCCCGTATTGGGCGCAGCTGCACAAGGTGACGTCGCCGACGCTGATCACCTGGGGCCGCGACGACCGCGTGAGCCCCGTCGACTCGGCGATCTTGCCGATGCGCGACATCCCCGACGCCGAGCTGCACGTCTTCCCCCGCTGCGGGCACTGGGCGATGATCGAAGCCCGCGAGGCCTGGCTGTCGGCCGTGCTGGCCTTCCTGAAGCGCGGTGCGGCATGACGTCGTCACCGGTCACCGGGACACAGCCGACCGGGACACCGGCGAACACGGGCGAGTGGCGCGGCGTCGATCTCGGCAGCCGCACGGTCTCCTATGACGAGCGCGACGCGATCCTGTACGCGCTCGCCGTCGGGGCGTCGGCCGCCGAGCTCGATCTGGTCTTCGAGAAGCAGCTCCGTGTGCTGCCGACCTTCGCGCTGACCCTCGCACAGTGGGCCCCGGATGAGCTCGGCTCCCGCGGCGCCTTCGATCCGACCACCGCCCTGCACGGCTCGCAGCAGCTGGACGTGCTGGCACCGTTGCCGCCGCGCGGTGAGGTGACGATGACCGCCTCGGTGGGGGAGGTCTGGGACAAGGGCTCGGCCGCGGTGCTCGAGGTGGTTGTCCGCAGTGACTACTTCGTCGCCACCTGGTCGCTGTTCGCGCCCGGTGCCGGCGGTTTCGGCGGCGACCGCGGACCCGGCAAGCCGGCTGCACTGCAGGGCGCTCCGACGATGACCGGACGATTCGAGACCACCCCGAATCAGGCTGCGCTGTACCGCCTCACGGGTGACCTCCACCCGATACACATCGACCCGGCGGCGGCGTCGCGTATCGGTCAGCCGCGCCCGATCCTGCACGGGCTGTGCACCCTCGGCGCCGCAGCACTCGACGTCGCGCGGCTGATCGGCGCCCACCCGGCCGATCTGAGGAGCCTCGACGGCCGGTTCGCGTCGGCGATCTGTCCGGGCGATACCTGTGACCTGAAGGTGTACGGCACGAACAGTCAGGATGCGAGTGGCGAGATCACCTTCGAGGTGGTCGACGAATCCACCCCGATCCTTGCCAACGGGCGTGTGATGTTCGCGCCGAGCGAGAGGCAGTGACGAGATGACAACCATGGATGTGGCTGCACCGCAGACCGAATCGCGGGCTCGGCCGCAGTCGTCGCGTTCGGTCGTGCTCGACGTCGTCGAGGTGGTCGAGGAGACCGCCGACGCGCACTCGCTGGTCTTCGCGATCCCGGCCGATCGACGGGACGACTTCACTTACACCCCGGGACAGTTCCTGACGCTGCGCGTTCCCAGCGAGCAGACCGGATCGGTCGCGCGGTGCTACTCGCTGGCCAGCTCGCCGTTCACCGACGAACTGCTCAAGGTGACGGTCAAGCGGACCCACGACGGCTATGCGTCGAACTGGCTGTGCGACAACGTCTCCGTCGGCGACACGCTCGAGGTGCTGCCGCCCGCGGGCGTCTTCACCGCCAAGGACTTCGACGACGATCTGCTGCTGTTCGCCGCCGGTAGCGGGATCACCCCGGTGATGTCGATCCTGAAATCGGCTCTGAGCCAGGGGTCGCGCAAGGTGGTGCTCCTCTACGCCAACCGGGACGAGAAGTCGGTGATCTTCGCTGCCGAACTGCGGGAACTCGCGGCGGCACACGGTGACCGGCTCACGGTGGTCCACCTGCTGGAGAGCGTGCAGGGTCTGCCGACCGTGCCCCAGCTCGCGGCGCTCGCCTCCGCCTATACCGGCCACCGCGTCTTCATGTGTGGCCCGGGCCCGTTCATGGACGCGGTGCACGACGCGACGGCGGCTGCCGGATTCGTCCGGAACCGGGTCCACGCCGAGGTCTTCACGTCGCTCTCCGGTGACCCGTTCGCCGAGGTCGAGCTGCCCGACGTCGATGCCGAAACCGGTGACGCGGCGTCGGTGACGGTGAACCTCGACGGGCAGGAACACGAGTTCGGCTGGCCCCGCGCGGCGACACTGGTGGATGTCCTGCTGTCCAAGGGGATCAACGTCCCCTTCTCGTGCCGCGAGGGTGAATGCGGTTCGTGCGCAGCCACCCTCACCACCGGTGAGGTCGACATGGACAATTGTGCGGTCCTCGACGAGGACGACATCGCCGACGGGATCATCCTGGCCTGCCAGGCACGGCCCCGCAGCGAGAAGCTCAGCGTGGAGTTCTAGCGTTCGCCTTCCCCGGAGAACGCACAGCGGCGCAGGCGAGAGATCGCCTGCGCCGCTGTCGTTTCACCGGAGCGGTTCGGTACCGAGCATGTGATGGACCGCGCGGTAGGAGAACGTCATCGCGGTGCCGAGTGGGACTCCCGGACCGGGGTAGATCGCCCCGCTCACCGAGGCGCTCGTGTTGCCTGCCGCATACAGACCCTCGATCGGGTCGCCGTCCGCGGTCAGAACGCGGGCATCGACGTCGGTCCGGACACCGCCCTTGGTGCCGAGGTCACTGAGGACGATGCGCGCCGCGTGGAACGGTCCGGTCGCGATCGGCGGCAGCGCGACGTTGGGCAGATCCCGCGGCGGGCAGAAGAACGTGTCGTACGGGTCGCCACCGCGGCCGAAGTCCTCGTCGAGGCCGCGTTCGGCGAAGCCGTTGAACCTCTCGACCGAGGCGCACAGCGTGGCCAAGTCGACGCCGATCTTGCCGGCCAGTTCCTCGATCGTCTCCGCCGAGACCCAGGTGCCCGCGGCGAAGTGGTCATCGGCCGAGACGTCCGGAATCGACATCGCCGGCAGGACCGGGCCACCCTCGGACGAGTCGAAGATCAGGAACGACGGCAGCGCCGCCTCGCCACGCGCGATCATCTCGCGTCCGAACCGGTCGTAGGGGAGCGATTCGTTGAGGTAGCGCTCACCGGCGCCGTCGACGAGCATGCCCCCACGGACACAGACCATGAAAGCGCCCGAGCCGTCCGGTAACTCGACGCCGGGACAGAACCATGCCTGGTCGAGGAGCGCGGTGTCGGCGCCGAGCTCGGCGGCCGCACGGATCATGTCACCGGTGTTGGCGCCCGACGGGCCCATGCTCCACTGCGCCTTGCCGGGGGTGCCGTGGGCGGCGCGCATCTCCTCACTGCCCTCGATGCCGCCGGCGGCGAGCAGGACACCGCGCTCGGCCCGGACACGCAGCGTCCGGCCATCGGCGTCGGTGGCCTCGACACCCACCACCCGGTCGTCCTCGGTCAGGAGCCGGGTGACCGCGGTGCGGGTCCGCAGGTCCGCACGACCGGTGCCCCGCAGCGCCAGCAGGAGTCGCCCGATCAGCGCCCGTCCGGCGATGAGGGTCTCGTCGGGGTGCAACTGTCCGGCGCGGTCGACGATCGGAGCCGGGCGCACCAGCTCGCGCACCTCCCCGGCGGCCTCGCTCGGCAGGTCGACCGGGATGATCGACCGACCGGCATCCATGCGTCCCGGGGCGTCGAAGTAGTCGGGGAACGGCTGGTATTCGAACTCGAGGTGCGGATCGCGCTCGAGGAACTCGACCACCGCCGGTGCGGTCGTCACATAGGCTTCCTGCCGGTCGGCCTCCGCGTCACCGAGCAGTGTCTGCAGATAGGTGCGGGCCTTGTCGGTGGAGTCGTCGAGACCCGCCCGCTCCTGTACGGCGCTGCCGGGCAACCACAGTGACGCACCCGAATACGACGATGTGCCGCCGAAGACCGCGGTCTTCTCCAGAACGACCGTGTCCAGCCCGTTCGCCGCCGCCGTGTAGGCGCCGGTGAGGGCTCCGCCGCCCGATCCGACCACCACGACGTCGCAGCGAATATCCCAGTCCTGCATGCTTTTACCTCCGAGTTGTTCGTAGGTGTCATGCAATCGCACAGGGTGACGGTGCGCACGCGGGTTCCCGCTCATTGAACATCCCCGACCCAGAGCCACCGACGCAGAACTCCCCCGACGCGACGGTGGTGGTCGCGGCGGGGGAGTCGGATGCGTGCGGTCAGGCCACGATACGCGGCGTCCTCACTGCCCTCGGTTGTCGCTACTCGGCCAACGAGGTCTGCGCGGTGGCGGCCGCGAAGCGGGCGAGATGTGCGTCGGCGGTGCCGAACTCGTACTCGATCGCGGTGAGGCGCTTGAAGTAGTGGCCGATGGCCAGCTCCTCGGTCATGCCCATGCCGCCGTGCAGCTGCACCGAGTTCTGCCCGATGAAGCGTGCGGCCCGGCTGATCGTCGCCTTGGCCGCCGACACCGCTGCGGCCCGCTCGGCGGGTTCGGCGTCGAGCGACAGGATCGCGAAGTACTGGGCGGCCACCGACTGCTCGAGCTGCAGATGCATGTCGACCATCCGGTGCTGCAGCACCTGGAAGCTGCCGATCGGGACGCCGAACTGCTCACGCTGCTTGGCGTACTCGACGGTGTCGGTGAAGACCTTGCGCATCAGCCCGACGGCCTCGGAGACCACGGCTGCGGTGGCAGTGTCCCAGGCCTTCTCGAGCAGGTCGATCGCACCGTCGCCGGCGATGAGTGCGTCGCCGGGGAGTCGGACGTCGGTGAACGTGATGTCGGCGGCCGGCCGGTCGTCGATGGTGCGCAGCCGCTGGAGCTCGAGTCCCTGCGGCGCGCCGTCGGCGAGGTCGATGAGGAACAGCGACACACCTGCGGGGTCGTGCGGCTCGCCCGAGGTGCGGGCACTGACGATGAGGTAGTCGGCGATGGGCGCGGTGGTGACCACGGCCTTGCTGCCGTTGAGCACCCATCCCTCGCCGTCGCGGTCGGCGCTCGTCTCGATGCGCGACAGCACGCCGCCCGAACCGTCCTCCAGTGCGGCGAGCGCGCTGAGGGCATCGCCCGCGGCGATACGACCGGCGGCTTCGAACGCGACCGGGTTACCGGTGGAGTGCAGCAGTCCGGCACCGAGAACCACCGAGTCGACGAACGGCTCGACGACCAGGGCGTGTCCGAGTGCCTCGGTGACGACCATCAATTCCTCGGCGCCGCCGCCGAATCCGCCGATCTCCTCGGGCAGGCAGGCGCCGACGACGCCGAGGTCCTCGACGAAGGCCTTCCAGATCTTGGGCTGCCAGCCCTCGCCGACCTTCGCGGCGTCGCGGCTGACCTGCAGGTCGTAGCGTGCGTCGAGGAACTTGTTGAGTCCGTCGGACAGCAGCTGCTGTTCGGGGGTGAGTGTGAAGTCCATCAGTTTTCTCCTGTGACCCGTCAGAGACCCAGAGCCGCTTTGGCGAGGATGTTTCGTTGAATTTCGTTGCTACCCGCGTAGATCGAGCCGGCGCGGTCGTTGAAGTAGTGCAGCGGAGCGACGGCCTGCCAGGGCTCACCGCTGACGTAGCCGTCGGTGGGCGGCGTGTACTGGAAGATCGGACCACCGGGGCGGGTCGCATGCGGTTGGAAGACGCGGCCGTGCGGACCCGCGGCCTCGAGCGCCAGGGTGGTGATCTCCTGGCTCAGTTCGGTTCCCAGGATCTTCAGCATCGACGCGATCGAGCCGGGGTCCTTGCCCGACGTCATCGCGGCGAGCGCACGATACTCGAGGACCTCGAGGATCTTCGCACGAACCTGGAGGTCGGTGAGCTTGGCCGCGAACGCCGGATTCTCCGACAGCGGGCCACCGTCGGGTGCGATCACCGTTGCTGCGTCACGACCGAGCTGCTCGGCCATGACCTGCAGCGCCGGGGCAGCCGCGCCGCCGCCGCGCTCGAAGACGAGGAGGTACTTGGCGACGGTCCAGCCGTCGTCGATCTTGCCGAGCACGTTCTTCTTGGGGACGCGCACGCCGTCGAAGAACACCTGCGCCTGGACCTGCTCGCCGGAGGCGAAGACGAGGTTCTGGACCTCGATGCCGGGGGAGTTCATGTCGATGAGCAGGAAGGTGATGCCCTGCTGCTTGCGCTCCTGGCGCGAGGTGCGGACCAGGCAGAAGATCCAGTTGGCTTCCGAGGCGTGGGTGGTCCAGATCTTGGAGCCGGTGACGACGAGGTCGTCACCGTCGTCGACCGCGGCCATCGACAGCGACGCGAGGTCGGAGCCGGACTCGGGCTCGGAGTAGCCCTGGCAGAAGAAGACGCTGCCGTCGAGGATGCCGGGCAGGAAGAAGTTCTTCTGCTCCTCGGTACCGAAGGCCATGATCGCGTGGGAGACCATGCGGATGCCCATAGGCGACAGCGACGGTGCGCCGGCCAGGATCGACTCGCGGCTGAAGATGTAGTGCTGCGACTGCGACCAGTCGCAGCCGCCGTACTCCACCGGCCACGCCGGCGCGGCCCAACCGCGCTCGTGCAGGATGGCCTGCCACGTCATCGAGGCCTCGTGGTCGGAGTAGACCGACGTGCGCAGCGTGCCCGCCGCCCGCAGGTCGGGGGTCAGCTTCTCGTCGAGGAACGCCCGTACCTCGTCGCGGAACGCGGCGTCGGCCGGAGACCAGTTCATGTCCATGAGCGGTGCGCAACCTATCTGTAAACGGTTGTGGTCAGATTGGGGTCGAATGGCAATCTACCGAATGTTCGCTCCGGAGCGTAGCCCGGCTCACGATTCGCTTTCCAGTGTGACGTCCGGGGGGTCGTCCTGACCTGGTCCTGGCTCACGCCGTGGCTCGTCAGGAAGTCCTGGTAGCTCGTGATGATCTCGACGAACTCCTCGTCGTGGTCCGGCAGAATCGTCGCGAGCCGGGCCACTGAGAACACCAGCGTCGCGAACAGTCCGATCAGGATGCCGTAGACGAGCCGGACCGTCGTCAGGAACGCCGCCCAGCCGGGAAAGCCCTTGGTGCGCAACCATCTCGGCACCGGCTGAACGGCCACGGTCAGCATCAGCGCCAGGAACGTCGGCGCGGCGAACGACGAGACCGCCTTGATCCCGCCGGCCGCGACGACCAGGCCGGCGATCGTGATCAGAACAATGGTGCCGCGGGGGGAGGGTCCAGGCGGGCGGGTCGGTGCGGTAAGACGGTGTCTCGGGCGCGCGCGTGGTGGCTCTGGAGCGGTTCGTGCTCCGACGTGCCATACTGTCGCCTCACTCTCTCCTCCGACGCGGCATCGTGCACGGTGTGCACGACCGTCATCCAGTGTTCAGTACGACGAACTGCGGCGGAGCGCTTTCCGGGGACGACTCTGCGCCCGGTGGACCTGCGGTCGGGGCCGTCGGCGGGGTCTCACCCGTCGATGATGTGGGCGCGTCGTGCCAGCGTCGAACTGGCACCCGCCGCGGCGGCGCGAACCGCGGTCGCGTGGGCCCGGGGCTGGAATCGGTGTACCGGGCCGGTGACGCTGATCGCGGCGAGCGGGGCATCGTCTGCGTCGACGATCGGGGCGGCCACACACACGAGGCCCAGGGTCGACTCCTCGAACTCGAAGGAGATCCCGTCCTCGGCGATCTGGGAGAGCTGTGCACGTAGCAGCCCGGGGGCGACGATGGTGTGGGGTGTGCGCCGGCGCAGTGGGCGAAGGAGCTGGTCGGCGATGACGGAATCCGGCGAGCTCGCCAGGAGCGCCTTGCCGATGGCTGTGCAGTACAACGGCATTCGACCACCGAGCCGCGACGGTGTGTCGGCCTGCCGGTGCCCGCCGATCTTCGCGACATAGACGACCTCGCGGTCCTCGAGGATGCCGAGATGGACGGTTTCGCCGGTGCGGACGTAGAGGTCCTGCATGAAGGGGGTTGCGACCTCGATCAGTCCTCGCTCGGGGGACGCGCGCATGCCGAGCTCGAACAGTCCGCTGCCGAGCGCGTATCCGCCCGCGGTGCGGGTGAGGAGACGAGCGGCGACGAGCTGACCGGCGAGCCGGTGCACCGTCGTCTTGGGGAGGGCGGTGCGTTCCGCGAGTTCGGCCAGCGTGACCTGTCTGTCGTTGGAGTCGAAGGCCTGGAGCATGGTGATCGCCTTTCCCAGCACGCTCGAACGATCGAGTTGTTCCTCGCTCATCTGCGACCTCCTGGGCTTGTATAGGACCCTCATCGCGTTCCGCTCATCGGAACGCGATGCTCGACCCAGGGTATAGCGGCGCCCCACGATGGTCAGGAGCCGCCCGAGGAGATCGCGGCCGACGACCGAACCGACAGCAGAGGCAACACATGAGTTCCCCGGCCCCCGCCGATCCCGCTCCCTCCGATCCCGACGCCGCGATCCCCGCTGCGGCACAACGACTCAGCCGGGCGCTGGCGCAACGCCGGCCGTGTGCTCCGATCCGGGATCTCATCGCGGCCGACGACATCGAGTCGGCGTACCGAGTCCAGATGCTGTTCAACGCCGACCGGACCGCCGCGGTGGTCGGCCGCAAGATCGGGGCCACCTCGGCGGCCGTGCAGACCCAGCTCGGCGTCGACCAGCCCGACTTCGGAGTGCTGTTCGCCGACATGGCCTTCGGTGACGGCGAGACGATCCCGATGGGGACACTGCTGCAGCCCAAGGCCGAGGCAGAGGTCGCGTTCATGCTGAAGAGCGACCTGGCAGACGGCGACCTCGACGTCGAGCAGTGCCGTGCCGCCATCGAGTACGCGGCACCGGCCCTGGAGATCGTCGACAGCCGGATCACCAACTGGGACATCACTTTCGCCGACACCGTCGCCGACAACGCATCCGCCGGCGTGTACGTGGTCGGTGCCGCGCGTCGCACCCTGGACGAGTACTCACCGGTCGATTCGACGATGAACATGACGATCGACGGCGAGGTCGTCTCGGAAGGCGACGGGGCCGCGTGTCTCGGGGATCCGCTCAATGCCGTCGCGTGGCTCGCGCGTCGTGCGCGTCAGTTCGGGGAGCCGCTGCGTGCGGGTCAGCTGATCCTGTCGGGAGCGCTGGGACCCATGCGGCCGATCGCCGCCGGCTCCACGGTGACCGCGGAGATCAGCGAACTCGGCTCGGTGACCGCACATTTCACGTCCAGCTGACACTTTCCACATCCAAGGAGAACAACCATGACAACAGAGACGCCACGAACCAAGGTGGCGATCATCGGCTCGGGCAACATCGGCACCGACCTGATGACCAAGGTGCTGCAGCAGTCGCAGTATCTGGAGATGGGGGCGATGGTCGGGATCGACCCCGACTCCGACGGCCTCGCCCGGGCGCGCGCGAAAGGCGTGCCCACGACGCACGAAGGCGTCGAAGGCCTCACGCGCATGGACGGTTTCGATGAGATCGAGATCGTCTTCGACGCCACCTCGGCCAAGGCCCACATCGCCAACGATGCCCTGCTCCGTCCGCTGGGCAAGCGGATGATCGACCTGACACCCGCGGCCATCGGCCCGTTCGTCGTGCCCGCGGTCAACCTCGCCGAGCACATCGACGCGGAGAACGTGAACATGGTGACCTGTGGTGGTCAGGCCACCATCCCCATCGTCGCGGCCGTGTCGCGGGTCGCTCCCGTCGCCTACGCCGAGATCGTCGCCTCCATCTCGTCGCGTTCGGCCGGGCCGGGTACCCGGGCGAACATCGACGAGTTCACCGAGACCACGTCCAAGGCGATCTGCTCGGTCGGGGGCGCGCAGCGCGGCAAGGCGGTCATCATCCTCAACCCCGCCGAGCCCCCACTGATCATGCGCGACACCGTGTTCTGCCTCGTCGACGCGCCCGATGAGGGCACGCACGAGGAGATCCGGTCCTCGATCGAGAAGATGATCGGCGACGTCGCCGCCTACGTTCCCGGGTACCGCCTCAAGCAGGAGATCCAGATCGCCGCGATCCCGGCCGATCAGCCTGTCCACACTCTGCTCGCAGACGGCACCGAGATCACCCCGACCCACCAGGTGTCGGTGTTCCTCGAGGTCGAGGGCGCCGCTCACTACCTGCCCGCCTACGCAGGAAACCTCGACATCATGACCTCCGCCGGCCTGCAGGTCGCCGAGCGGATCGCACAGCAGAAGGACAGCGCACGATGACCGAGAACACCAAGATCTTCGTCCAGGACGTGACCCTGCGCGACGGCATGCACGCCGTCCGTCATCGCATCACCCCGGAGAACGTCGGCCGGATCGTGCGTGCCCTCGACGCGGCCGGCGTCGACGCCATCGAGGTCGCCCACGGTGACGGTCTTGCCGGCGGCTCGGTCAACTACGGCCCGGGCAGCAACACCGACTGGGAGTGGATCGAGGCGGCCGCCGCCAACATCACCAACGCCCGGCTGACCACCCTGCTGCTGCCAGGCGTGGGCACCATCGAGGAACTGCAGCATGCCTACGACCTGGGGGTGCGGTCGGTGCGGGTGGCGACCCACTGCACCGAGGCCGACGTCTCGGCCCAACACATCGCGAAGGCCCGCGAGATCGGCATGGACGTCTCGGGGTTCCTGATGATGAGCCACATGGCCGAGCCCGCGACGCTGGCCGAGCAGGCCAAGCTCATGGAGAGCTACGGCGCACACTGCGTGTACGTCACCGAC
Organism: Gordonia sp. YY1; assembly: GCF_009872315.1. NCBI lineage: Bacteria > Bacillati > Actinomycetota > Actinomycetes > Mycobacteriales > Gordoniaceae > Gordonia > Gordonia sp. YY1. Next base: position 102,930 of record NZ_WXYI01000007.1, read on the forward strand.
TCGGGTGGCCGCTTGACGATGGACGGCGTGCGCGACCGTGTCCGCGCCTACCGGGACGTCCTCGACCCGGGCACCGAGATCGGCATCCACGCGCACGAGAATCTGTCACTCTCCGTGGCCAACTCGGTCGTCGCGGTGGAGAACGGGGTCTATCGCGTCGACGCATCGCTCGCCGGACACGGTGCCGGGGCCGGCAACACTCCGATCGAGGCATTCATCGCCGTCGCGAACATCAAGGGTATGCAGCACGGCTGCGATCTGTTCGCCCTGCAGGACGCCGCCGACGACATCGTCCGCCCGCTCCAGGACCGTCCGGTGCGCGTCGACCGCGAGACGCTGACCCTCGGCTATGCGGGCGTGTACTCGAGCTTCCTGCGACATGCCGAGGCGGCCAGTGCCCGCTACGGCATCGACGTCCGCACCATCCTGCTCGAGGCGGGTGAGCGCAAGCTGGTCGGCGGTCAGGAGGACATGATCGTCGACATCGCCCTGGATCTCGCTGCGGCGCAGACCGCCCAGGCCGGCTGAGTTCGCCTTCTCGCAGCTGAGGTTTGGAGCGAGCACGCCCCCTCGCTCCCTGAGGTGCGAGGAGCGATAGCGACGAGCCTCGAAGGGCTGGTGACATGACTCGCCAGCCCTTCGAGGCTCGCTGCGCTCGCACCTCAGCCTGGATCCGTGGAGGCGCGTGGGGTGTCGGTGACATAAAAATGCCCTCTGAGCTGGGATGATTGGTGGTGTTGAGACACAAAACATCCCAGCTCAGAAGGCACTTTCAGTGAAAGTATCACACAGCTTCTCGGCCACGTCCGCACTCTTTGACGACGACAATCTCGTGTCGCATGCCGGGCTGGTGCCGGTGATGGAATTGGCGCGCTCGACCGGGGTGGCCGCGCTGCTGGCCGAGCGGGTCGATCTGGGCACCACCCGGGTCGCCTCAGCCGGAGCCAACCTGGAGGCGAAACTGCTGACCGTGATCGCCGGGTTGTGTTGCGGCGCAGACAGTATCGATGACCTCGGCATCGTCCGGGCCGGTGGGCACACCCGCCTGTTCGACCGCGTGTACGCCCCGGCCACGATCGGACAAACCCTGCGTGAGTTCACCCCCGGACATGCCCGACAACTCAACGCCGTGATGACCCGCTCACTGCCGGCGATGTGCTCCCGGGCAGGGTTGTTGCCTACTAACGGTGCCCGAGTGTTTGTCGATATCGATTCCCTGCTGCGTCCGGTCTATGGCTACCAGAAGACCGGCGCCTCTTACGGACACGCCAAGATCGCCGGACGTGAACTGCTTCGTCGGGGTCTGTCGCCGCTGATCGCCACCCTCAGCGCACCCGAGCACCCACCGGTGATCGCCAACGCCTGGCTGCGCGCCGGCCGCGCCGCCTCCGGCGCCGGGGCAGCAACGATGATCGCGCAAACCATCGCCACCGCCCGGCGTTGCGGAGCCGCCGGTGAGATCACCGTGCGCGCTGATGCGGCCTACGGATCGGCCGAAGTGATGGCTACCTGCCAACGTGCGGGAGCCACGTTCTCGCTGGTCCTGCGGACCAACACCGCGATCACCCGCGCGATCTCAGCCATCGACGACGATGCCTGGGCCCCGGTGCACTATCCCGGGGCTCTCACCGACCCCGACACCGGCGCGTTGATCTCTGATGCCGAAGTCGCCGAGACCACCTACACGGTCAAACCACTCTCGCCACAACCGATCACCGCCCGACTCATCGTGCGGCGAGTCAAAGCACACCACCCCGCCGACACCGACACCCTGATGCCGGCATGGCGATATCACTCGTTTTTCACCAACACCACCGACGACACCATCACCGCCGACATCAATCACCGCGCCCACGCCGTCATCGAGACCGTGTTCGCCGACCTCATCGACGGACCACTGGCACATCTACCCTCCGGCGTGTTCGGTGCCAACGCCGCCTGGCTGGCCCTGACCGCCATCAGCCACAACCTCATGCGCACCCTTGCCGCGCTCAGCGCCGCCCCCCGATTGCGGGCCGCGCGCGGGGCAACACTACGACGCACCCTCATCGCCGTGCCCGCCCGACTGGCCCGACCAGCACGAACACCCATCCTGCACCTACCCCGACACTGGCCATCACAACACGCATTCACCACCCTGTGGACCGCGGTGAACACCACCTGAGCCCAGCACACCCAACCCGTCCACCCACGACCAGGAACCCCAGTGAAGAAGCTGACCCAAGATCAGCGAATACCCCACGCCCACAACACGATCAACTACTCACCCGCCCCCGACTACAACTCCAAGCAACCCCTCCACGGATCCAGGCTCAGGGAGCGGACGGGGTCCGCTGCGCTCGCACCTCAGGGAGCGGACGGGGTCCGCTGCGCTCGCACCTCAGGGAGCGATGGCGTTGTGTCAGCGGCCCTTCCACTCCGGGGTCCGCTTCATCACGAACGCCATGATGCCCTCGAGGGTGTCGCCGCTGACGATCAGTGAGTCGAGCACATTGGTGCTTGCCCGCACGGCCTCGACGGTGTCGGTGATCGCATCCGACTGCTCCATCGTCGCGATCGACGCCCGCACCGACGTCGGCGACGCGGCGAGGATCTCCTCGGCCACCCCGCGCGCGGTCTCGAGAACCTTTCCGGCGGGGGCGATCCGGCTCACCAGGCCGGCGGCGGCGGCCTCGGCGGCCGAGATCCGGCGACCGGTCAGGATCATGTCGCGGGCGAGCGCGGGTGGGATCATCCGCGGCAGACGGACCAGACCGCCTGCGGCAGCTGCCAACCCGACCTTCACCTCGGGCAGCCCGAACGAGGCCTCCTCGTCGGCGACGATGATGTGGCAGGCCATCGCGATCTCACAACCGCCGCCGAGTGCGAAGCCGTTGACCGCGGCGATCACCGGCTTGGGCAGGTTCGCGCGTGCGGTGAGACCGGCGAATCCGTTCTTGGGCACCGACAGCGCGGCCGGGCTCGCCGTCGCGGCGAGGTCGTTACCGGCCGAGAAAGCCTTGCCGCCCTTGCCCGTCAGGATCGCGACCCAGAGGTCGTCGTCGGCGAAGTAGGCGTCGAAGACGGAGTCGAGTTCGGCGTTCGCGGCCGGGTTGAGCGCGTTGCGCGCGTCGGGCCGGTTGATGGTCACCTCGAGCAGGTGTCCGTCACGACGGATCTCGATGTGTTCGTAGCTGTCCCGGAAGGCCGGCGCGACCGCGGGGTACTTGGCGTTCATCGCGGCCTCGGTCAGCTTGACCCGGTTGCCCTTGTCGAAGGAGCGCACCACGATCTTCGTGCCCGCGGGATCGTCAGATGTCAACAGGTGATCGAAGAACTCGTCGTCGTCGGAGTCGAGATTGGCGACGAACCGCGCGCCGAGGCGGTCCGGTGCGGCGTCGTCGATGAGTCGGCCGATCACGACGCCGGTCCGCTTGCCGCTCTTGCTCGGGATGACCGTGTAGGTCTCGAGGATCGCCGGTCCGTCGGCGTCGCCGACCGTGGGCACCGTGGGCACGGCGTCGAGCCGGGCCTGGACCTGTGCGCTGTTGTCGGCGCGCCACGGCGCCGGCGACGTCGAGTAGACACCGGCCGCGTGCTTGCTGAGTACACCGCCGTTGGCGATGACGAGTCCGAAGTCGCCGGGGGATTGCCGTACCCGCGTGACGATCTCGGCGATCGCGTGCAGCGAGTAGTTGTTGCCGGGGCCGCCGAAGAACGGCAGGCCGCCGGTCACGGTGAGACCGCGCGGGTCGTCGGGCGAGAGGCCGAGGCCGTCGAGGATGTTGAAGACCGCGATAGGGAAGCAGCTGTAGATGTCGATGACCGAGATGTCGTCGAGGCCCACCTCGGCGACCTCGAGCGCGTGCTTCACCGCAGCGGGAGCGGCCGGGGCGGCGCCGAGGTCGGGGCGGTCCAGCGACGTGCGCTCGACGGTCTCGGCGTGACCGTGAAGGAACACCCACTTCGACGGGTCGATGCCCGCGGCCTGTGCGGCCCGGATCGACATGACGACGACGGCGGCGGCCTGGTTCACCTGGTCGCGGGCGACGATGTAGCGCGTGAACGGATCGGCGACCACCCGGTTCCCGTCGGTCGCGGTCACCAGTTCGGCGGCGTCGCGCTCGGTCGGGGCGGCCGAATGCGGGTTGGCCGCGGCGACCTTCGTGAACGGAGCGAACAGTTCGCCCATCGCGGCGGCGTACGCCTCGCGGTCCAGGCCGGTGTTATGGCGGCGTGCGTTCTCCAGCAGCGCGTACTGCGGGATCACCGACGCGAGACCATGGCGCATCTCGGCGACGGTGATGATGCCCTTGAGGCCGAAGCCGCGGTCCTCGAGCTGTCCGCCGACCTCCTCGGCGAAGCTCGGGCGCTCGTTGTCCGGCTTGGATTGCAGATGCCGCACGGTCGACATGACCTCGGCGCCGAAGATGACGGCGGCCTCGGAGTCGCCCGCCGCGATGACGCCGGCGAGCTCGGTGAGCATCGTCTGCGGGGTCTGCCCGCCGGTGACGGCCTGCACGGCGCGACGCGGGTCGGCGCCGACGCGCTTGGCGACGGCGCGCGGCATGTTGTCCGGCCGGCCCAGCGGCGAGGAGGACAGGGGACTGGAGATCTCGAACGAGCGGATCGCGGCGATCGTGTCGATGGACGAGGCCAGGTCGGACGCGCCGGCGTCGTCGAAGGCGGCGACGACGGCGCGCGCCGCGAGGTCCGCTTCACCCAGCGCCTCGTACCCGGGATCGGTCAAACGCTCGGAAGCCTGGCCGACACCGACGACGACGGGGGTGTTCGGATCGAGATCAGCGATCGAGATTGGCATACGCACACAATGGCACAAACGCGTGATGGGCGTCTCAACGTGGTCCGGCATCGGCCATACCTGCGGGTTCGGTACCCAGTCTGCCGCGGCATCGAGTGCTGGGGAACGTTGCGTTCACCGCGGTTTCAATCGTGGCGGAGGTGGCGGGAGCCGACGACACTATCGGCCGACAAGTCTGTATCGAAAGGACGTTTGATGACCGCAACCGTGCCCGCAAGCACGTCGGCCGCCGGCACCACCGACGAGCGGCTCGACGAGGTGTTCGCCCCGATCTTCGCGCGTATCGCAGAAGGCGCGGTGGCTCGTGAAGACGATCGGCGACTCGCACACGACGAGGTGTCGTGGCTGCGTGAGGCCAAGTTCGGCGCGCTGCGCGTGCCGGTCGAGCTCGGCGGATACGGTGCCTCGGTGCGCCAGCTGTTCCGGCTGCTCATCGACCTGGCCACGGCAGAGTCGAATCTCCCGCAGGCGTTGCGCGTGCACTGGTCGTTCGTCGAGGATCAGCTCACCGCGCTGCCCGATCCCGAGGCCGAGCGCTGGCTGCGCAAGGTCGCCGAGGGCACGCTCGTCGGCAACGCCATCACCGAGCCCGGTGTCGGAGCCATCGACCGCTACCAGACCCGGCTGAGCCGCGACCCGGACAACTCCGACGGCAATGCCTGGCGCCTCGACGGCACCAAGTACTACAGCACCGGCAGCCTGTACTCCGACCACATCCTCGTCGCTGCGGACCAGGACGGCGAGCGCGTGTCGGTGCTCGTCGACGCCGACGCCGAGGGCGTCACCCAGCACGACGACTGGGACGGGTTCGGCCAGCGGCTGACCGCCAGCGGCACCACCGAGTTCAGCGGCGTGCAGGTGTCGGGCGATCGCATCCTCGGCCCGGGCTACGGCGTCGAGGGCCGCACCTACGCCACCTCCTACCTGCAGCTCGTGCAACTGTCGGTGCTGGCCGGTATCGCGCAGCGTGCCACCGACGACGTGAGCGAGTGGGTTCGGGAGCGCACGCGCACCTTCACCCACTCGACCGCCGACCTGCCCCGCCACGACCCGCTGGTGCAGCAGGTCATCGGCCGGCTGACGGCGGCCGCCTACTCGGCGCGCACCATTGTCCTGGACATCGCCGATCAGCTCGACCGTCTCGCCGAGACCGCCTGGCAGGACGAGGAGCTGCTCGACAAGGTCGAGTTCGACGTTGCCCGTGCCCAGGCGACCGTCATCCCGCTGGTGCTCGACGCGACCACCCAGCTGTTCGAGGTCGGCGGCGCCTCGATCACCTCCGAGCGGCTGCGCCTCGACCGACACTGGCGCAACGCGCGGGTGATCTCGGTCCACAACCCGCTGATCTTCAAACTGCAGGCCATCGGTGACCACGTCCTCAACGGCACCGAGCTGCCCTACGCGTGGAGTGCCGGCCAGAAGTAGGCGGCTACGCTGGCCCCATGCAGCGGATGGCGGCGGCGGACGCCGCGTCGTACTGGATGTCCGAGCGCATCGCCAACGACCAGTTCCTGCTGTATGGCTTTGCCACACCGTCGATTTCGCTTGACGAGTGCGCCCGGCGACTGCTGGCGCGGGCGCGGCACGTCGACGATCTCTGCCTACGGATCCACGACGTTCCCGCCACCGCCGACCGGCCGTACTGGGTCTCGGCCGAACCCACACCTGACCAGGTCCGCGTCGACACCACGACGCGGACCTGGTCGTCGTGTCTGGACACCGTCGGCGCGCTCGTTGCCGACCAGCTGGCGCCGTCCCGCGCGGCCTGGCGACTGCACCTGTTCGGTCCGGTGGCCGGTCTGCCGGCCGGCGATGGACATCCGGTCACGGGAGTCGTCGTGGTACTCCAGATCTCCCACGCGCTCGGGGACGGACGTCGGGCGTCGCAGATCGCGCGGGACCTCTTCGACGCCCCGTACCTCGAGAGCGTCGCCGGCGGTGGTGGCGTCCCCGGGCTCATCCGTGACGTCGGAACGCTCGCGCTGGGCGCGTTGCGGTTTCCGGCTGAGTTCGTCTCGACGATCCGACGCGGAATACAGGTCGCGCAGGTTGGGGGACAGGCGAATCCGGGGAGGCCGGGGTATCCGCTGACGACGCTGAACCGCAATCCCGGGTCGCGGCGGCTCCTGCGCGTCGTCGTGCTCGACCGCGAGCGTCTCACCGCGTCCGGGTCTCCGGTCACGGTGGCGGTGTTGGTCGCGATCTCCCAGGCGCTACCGAGATATCTCGGCGACGGTTGTGAACGTCTCGGTGTGGAACTCACCGTCGGACGATCCGACAAATCGAAGACGCGCAACAATTTTCGCAATGTGGGGATCGATCTGCACCTCGAAGCCGACGAACCGAATGAACGTGCGCGACTCATCCGCGATGAGATCGACGCCGCCCGTGCGGCCGATACCGATCCGGCACGAGTCGCGCAGCGGCGGGTCTCAGAAGCAACGCCGGCGATCCTCGCACACTGGGGCATCCGGGCCGTCGACCTCGACACCCGGCCGGAGACGGTCACCGGTGTCACCGTGGTGTCCTCGGTTGATCGGGGTGCCGCCGACGTCGATCTCGATGGCGGAGAGATCCTGTTCACCACCGGCTTTCCCGCGCTGTCGCCGGTGCAGGGACTCACACACGGAGTGCACGGCATCGGCGACCGCATCGCGGTGTCGGTGACCACCAGCCCGGAGATCATGCCCGATGTCGACCGGTACATGGATTTGCTGCGGGCTGGTTTCGTCGCGCCTCGTCGCTAGGGTCCTCGAGCGACCGTCTCTCCTATGTCGAGCGGCGGTGCACCGTTCTGACACAACCGGTGGGTGGGTGGAGGTCGTTTCGATACGCCTCGTCGCAAGCTCCTCGGCTACTCAACGAGCGGTGGGGACGCCTCGTCGCAAGCTCCTCGGCTACTCAACGAGCGGTGGGGACGCCTCGTCGCAAGCTCCTCGGCTACTCAACGAGCGGTGGGGACGCCTCGCTTCGCTCGGTGTCGGCTCAGCCGGCATTGGGTTGCGTGGTGTGGAAGTTTCGTGCGTCGGCTCGTGCCTACTCAACGAGCAGTGGGGACTGGCTCTCAGGCGTTCGGGCGGCCGTTGGTGTCCGCGGGGGAGGCGTCGCTGTTGCCGCCGGAGCCCTTGGGGCCGCGGGTGAGTCGCTTGGGCAGTCGCTCGGCGAGACCGCCGAGGGGTGCCACCGTCTGATTCAGCAGGTCGACGGTCTCGGCGAGTTCGTGCACGGTGTCCTGCATGGCGATCAGGTTGGGTGCCAGCTGACCCATCACCTCGGTCAGCTCGGTGAACCGATCCAGCGGACCGCCCGGCGCAATGGCGCGCTCGACCGCGCCGCCCTCGCCGACGAGCTGGTCGAGGAGGCCCGCCTCTGCGGCGAAGCGGTCGAGGATGCCGCCCGGAGCGGTGACCTTCTCCAGCATGCCGTCGGGTGCGGTGAGTTTGTCGACGACGCCGCCCTCGGAGGTGAGACGTTCGAGGATGCCCTCGTTCTCGGTGAACTGGTCGACCACGCCGCCGGGGCGGGTGAGGCGATCGAGTGGCCCGTCCTTGGCGGTCAGGCGCATCAGGATGCCGCGGTCGTCGGCCATCTGGTCGAGGAGCCCGCCCTTGGCGGTGAGTCTCTCCAGCAGACCGTCGGGTGCGGTCAGCCGGTCGATGACCCCGCCGGGGTTGAGCAGACGTTCCAGGGGGCCGCCCGAGGCCAGGATGCGTCCGAAGGGCCGCTCCGGACCCAGCAGTTCGGACAGCTGGTTGAGGAGCGCGAGGGGGGTACGCGCCGCGTTGAGTTCGTCCTCGGCGCCGATCGCCAGGCTGATCTCGTGCTGAACACTGCCCGCGGTGATCCGTGCGATCGTCACCGCGGATTCGGCTGCGGCGAGGACCACTCCGGTCACCGTGAATCCCAGCCGGAGCGGCATCTCGAGGAGCAGACGAGTCGGATTGGTCCCGGGAGGTGCGCTTCGTTCGGGAAGAGACTCCATGGTTCCCGACACTAGGCCACCGGATCGCGATCGGGGGTGAAGGTCGGGTGATTCCCGGTCAGGTGACCCACCGCGAAGCCTCTACTCCTTCGCGGCCTTCGCGGCGGCCTTGGCCGCCTTCTTGAAGTCACGGACCTTCTGCAACGAGTCGGGGTCGACGACGTCGGCGACCGACCGGTATCCCTGCTTGCTGTAGTCGCCGGCGACCTTGGTCCAGCCGGAGGGCTTCACGTCGAGCTGTTTGGCGACGAGTGCGACGAAGATCTTCGCCTTCTGCTCCCCGAATCCGGGCAGCTCACGCAACCTCTTGATGAGGTCGGCGCCACTGCTCGCCTCGGTCCAGATCCGGGCGGCGTCACCGCCGTACTGTTCGGCGACGACCTTCGCCAATGCCTGCACACGTCCGGCCATCGAGCGGCCGTACCGGTGGATGGCCGGGGGAGTGGAGCACAGATCCGCGAAGGCCTCGGGGTCTGCGTCGGCGATCTCGACCGGGTCCATCGTCCCGAAGCGGTCACGGATCTTGGCCGGACCTGCGAAGGCCCGTTCCATCGGGAACTGCTGATCCAGCAACATCCCGACGAGCAGTGCGAACGAATCGGTCGAGAGCAGTTCGTCGGCCGCGGGTTCCTGGGCGATCTGGATCTTCGGCATGGGAACGATTCTGGCAGACGCGGTGACCGCGCGGCTCTAGACTTCCCCCATGATCAGCGGGGAGAGCAGTTCGGGGCGATGGAGATCACGTGCGGGCATCGGGGCGGTGATCGTCGGCATGGTGGCGGCGCTGATCGGCGTCGCCGGGCCGGGGAGCGCGACGGCCATCCCCGATAACACCGAACCGAACTACGTCACGACGCTGGTCTGCGACAGCGTGAACCCGTGGCCGGCGGGGACGGTGAAGATCCGGGTCGACGTGTTCAACGACATCCGCTTCCCGGCCGACGGACTGCCCGGACCCGCGATCGCACTCATCGGCACCGACCGTGCGAAACCCGTTGCGCTGGAATACACCTACGACGTCACCGTGTCGTGGCGCAATCTGCGCACCGGACGCACCGGCACGGTCTTCGTGCCCGGTCGCGGCTTCACCGTCAAGTGGCAGGTGGACATCCATCCCGGACGCGGGCCCGTCGCGTTCACGATCAGGCAGAAGCTCGGCGCGATGGCCTTCAACCCGATGGTCAATCCGCAGTACTCGTCGTGCAGCGGGCGGGCGACGGCCTGAGCCGCCCGACCGCGGTGATCAGCGTCGGCGTAGGCGTTCGGCAAGACCGCCGATCAGCAGGTACTGCGCGGCGAAATAGCTGCCGAGCACCCAGGCCTCACCCGCCATCCGGAGACAAGGATCGGTGATCAGGTGACGGCGGTTGATGATGACCAGATCGGACAGCAGGAACGCGACACCGCCAATCCGTAGCCGCGGCTGCGGATCGGACATGGCGCTCGCCGTCGCCGACATCGTCGCGAGCGTGTTGCCGTAGGTGCCCAGCACCGGCAGCAGGGCCGGCCGATGACGGGCCAGGACGGCGGCCGATTCGCCGAGCAGGCCGACCCGGGGGAGGAGCTGCCGGGCCGACGGCCGAGCGCCTGCCCGCCACATCGTCGCGATGTAACTCAACTGGGCGCCGGCGAACAACGACGCCCCGAGGCGTAGATAGCGGTCCTTGGCGACCGGCTCGGTCTCGAACTCCTCGAGGAACATCAGCCGGTCGCCCGCCATCGAGAACGCCAGCGCGCCCGCCAATCCGGCGGTGTCGACGGCGTCGCGCCCCCCTGCCCCGGCGGCCACTCGTCCGGCGAGCAGTAGCATCGGCAGCGGTTTGGTCAGGGCCGCCGCCCGCCGGTGCCCCAGCGCGCCGGTGACCGTGGCGGCCGCCGTCGTCGCCGCGTAGGCCAGATCGAACAGCCGTCGGCCCGGAAGACGGCGACCCATCATCGACTCATTTCAGGATCTTGGCGATGAAGGCGCGGATGTCGTTGTCGGACAGCTTCGCCGACTGCGCACCGTCGAGGGTGAGGTAGGTGCGGGACTGCACCTGGCGATCGGCGCGAGCCTCGTTGAGGTACTTGAGCGACAGCGGTACGACGACCGATGTGTCCTGGAGCGACTGCGTCATGATCACCGGCTTGACGAAGCCGCGGCTGGGCAGCGCGGTGGCCTCGGTGAGCAGGTTGGTCAGCTCCTTGTTCCCCGACACCGGCTTGGCGAAGAGGGAACCCATCGCGAGACCGTCGACGTCCTTGCGGAACTCGGTGATGCACTCGTTGGCCGCCTTGGCCATCCATTTCTTGCCGGTGTCGGTGAGCAGCGCGTCGACGTCCAGTCCCGGGCGCGCGTTGCGGATCGCGCTCAGCGTGTAGAGCGCATCCGCGGCGAGTCCGGAGGGGATGCTCGCCGACGACGGCCCGAGATTGGCCAGGAGCGCACCGAATTCGGCCGGGATCGACGTCGCCGCCGCGCCCTTGAAGTTCAGCGAGTTACGCTGCTGCAGTTGCGGTGCGATGCGAGCCAGCGTGATCGCGGCCGCGGCACCCTGCCCCTCGCCGACGACCGCCCACGAGCGCGACAGGTTGTCGGAGACGTCGCGTGAGGCGCTGACCGCGTCGACGATGTTGCGGGCGGTGGCCTCGAGGTCGTAGTACTGCGGGGTCCCCGGTGTGCCGACGCCCGCGTAATCGGTGGAGACGACCGCGTAGCCACGGCCGAGCCACCGGCTCAGTTCGGTGGTGTCGTCCTTGATCGGACGCTCCGACGGGGCGCACTTGTCGGCGATGCCACGCGAGCCGTGGGCCCATGCGACCACCGGCCAGCCGCCGGCGGGTGCCCGCCCGGCGGGCACCATCAGCACGCCGGAGGACAGGTGGGCCTTGCCGTCGGCGCCGGTGCTCCAGTAGGTGAAGTCGTTGCCGGAGACGGCGCCGGCCACCATGCGGGCACGGGCGAGATCACGATTGGCGTGGACGGCACCCGGTGCCTGACCGGGGCCGCGGGTGTCGATCGTCCCGGCGTTGTCGTCGGCGGGGGCGCCCGTCTCCTCGTCGGCGGCGTCGGGCGTCGAGGTGCTGGTCGACGGTGTGGTCGTGGTCGGTTCCGCGACGGCCTCGGCGGCGACGCCGAAGGTGGTCAGGCCCATGGTGAGGGCTGCGGCGAGGGCGACCGTGCGGGCGATGGAGGCACTCCGAAGGGTCGACGAGATGCCGTGCGTGTTCATGTGTCGTCTATTCGTTCTGTGTGTGGGGGTGGGAGTGTCGTCGGTGAGTGGGGGTCTCACGCGTTGACGACGCCGACTGCCGGGAGGAACCAGCAGTTCTGCGCGCCGTTCTGCGCGGTGCCGAAGACGGCGGAGAGGATGGTGCCCTTGCCGGTCTTCACCGGGGCGAGACGCACACCCGAGAGCAGCGGCAGGGCGGCGAGTGTGGCCTGGTTGCTGACGGGCTCGAGATCGGCGAAGCCACCCTGCAGGGTGCTGGTGTTGAACCAGGCGACCTGCATGGTGCCGCCCTTGCCGGCCTTCGGGGAGGCGGGCACGAACGCGTACGCGGTCTCGCCGTTCTCCACCAGGTTCAGCTTGTCCGGGATCGAGACCCCCGGGAGCATGTCGAGCAGCGGCTTGAGCTGGGTGAGCGGATCGGTCTTCATCGGCCAGGGGCCCGCGACGGCGCCGGCGCCCGCGGTGACCAGACCCAGAGGGTTGTCGGCGGTGGGGGCGGTGCAGAACGGCGCGACGGACGGGGTCAGGGTCTGGATGCCCAGAGTCCTGAGCAGGGCAATCGGATCGGTGGCGGCCACCGGATGGGGAGCGGCGGCGGGAGCCGAGGCCGGCTGCGGCCGCGACGCGTCGAATGGCAGTGCGCCCGCGCGTCCGGAGATGTCCTGGACGGACAACTGGCCGGTACTGCCCAGGACCGCCTGCGCAGCCTGCACGGCCATCTGGTCCACGCCGGCCGACTTCAACAGACGGATTGCTCCGGCGAGTTCGGCGTCGAACGGGATGGAGTATGCGCTCAGCATGTTCGGCGGTAGCAGGGGGAGGGAGGGCGCGGCCGAGGCCGGCGCGGTCGTGGTGACCGCAGCAGCGGCCATCGCCACGCCCACGAGGCCCACACCGCAGCGCCGGATTCCGCGTCGCCCGACGAATGGACGTGTGAACCGAGACGTGATGGACATGGCACTCCTTCAAACAGCCGAACACCCCGCCACGTGTGGCGGGTGTGACAGATGGGATTCAAGTTAAAAGAGACCACGAGTGTGACGACCTGGGCAAGTCGCGAGTCCGAGCTGTGACATCCGCGCGATCGGTGAGATACCGACATTCCCGGCGACCTGGCGTTTTCGGCTTTCAGCGCCTGAGACGCGCGCCACATGCTTCGTCACCGGCGGCGGCCGGTGCGTTGGGGGTGCGGGCACAAAACAACGGCACCCCGGCGGTGAGCCGGGGTGCCGCTGAACGAAAGTGGACGTGCGTCAGATGATGGCGAGGCCGATCACCGGGACGATCGTGCAGGACACGACCTGCCCCTTGGTCTTGGTGGTCACGTTCCCGTGGATCGCGGAGATGACGCGGCCCTTGCCGGTCCGGGCGATGCCGGTGAAGGTGCCGGGGCCGTCCTTGACGTTGATCTTCGGGTTCCGCTTGAGCGTCGTGGTGCCGGTGCGTCCGGTGTCGACGTTGAGCCAGCTCGCGATGAGCGGCTGGGCCTTGTTGTCGATCGCGGGTCCGGTGCCGAGTGCGGTGTAGACGTAGCCGCCCTCGCCGCGCTTGGGTCCGGGTGCCGGTGCTTCCTGCGGGCCCGCGGTGACCAGTGCGCGTCCGAGGGAACCGCCGCCGGGGATGCAGCCGAGACCGAAGGTCGGGTACAGGAACTCCTGGATCTTCGGAGCGTTCGGGCCCTTCGGGATCTCGGGATCGCCCGGCTTGGTCTCGGCGGCCAGTTGACGGGCGGCCTCCTTGCGTCCGGGTTCCCCGAGGAAGTCGGCGACCGAACGCCAGATCTTGGTGACCTCGGCGGGCATTCCGGGCGTGTTGGCGAAGCTCTCGGCCTGCTGGAGGAGCTGGGCGTTGACCTTGCCATCGGGGCCGGGAGTGGCGACCGAGCCGATGATCGCCGGTGCGAACGCGCCGAGCGAGTCCAGCACGCGCTGATCGACCTTGGGAGCGGGAGCGGCCTGGGCGACGGCCGGAAGGGCGAGGCCGGCCGCGACGACGAGCGCCGATGCACTGAGGAGAAGGCGGTGGCGGCGGGTCCGGTGCGGGCTAGAGGCGGTGGAACGCAACCTCGACGGCCGTGTGAAACGCACTGGTGAGTCCTATCGGTCGTGGCGCTGCGTCGGCCGGAAAGAGCGAGCCTCGTGCGCCTCGTGGTCGTGTGGGTCGTGGTCGTGTGGGTCGCCCGGGGTCTTCAGGTTCTTCGATCATCCCACCCCGGACGTCGCGGGTCATTCTAAGCCCCTCGGCATCTGCTGTGTCCAGGCAGTCCCGCCGGCTGCGACTGTGACGTATGTGGTTATTGATGCAATTGTTACCAAAGTGGTTAAGGTCGACGGCGCATCGTGCGTTTCGGTGGCACCTGGTTGGATGTGGGGGTGGACAGGACAGGGACAGTCGGTCGCAAGGAGTCGGATGTGAACCAACTGCGGGGCGTGAACGAGCTGCAACCCGTGGGTGGCACCGGTCGTCGGCGTGGGTGGGCGGGGATCGTCTCCCGGACGATCGCACTCACCGTCGGTGTGGGGCTGGCGTTCACGACTGCGGTGGCCTGTGCCGACGAGTCGACGGCGGGAGGTGAGGTCACTCTGCTGACCCATGAGTCCTTCGAGCTGCCCGAGTCGGTCATCGACGGCTTCCGTCAGGAGACCGGGCTCACCCTGAAGATCGTGCGTTCCGGTGATGCCGGGCAACTGGCGTCGACCGTGTCCCTGACCCCGGGCGCGCCCAAGGGGGACGCGGTCTACGGCATCGACAACACCTTCGCCTCCCGGCCGATCGAGGCGGGCGCCCTGGAATCCTATGTGTCACCGCTCGCCGCCGGCGGGGCCGCCGAATACGCGGTCCCCGGTGCGGCCGACCAGCTGACCGCCGTCGACCGCGGTGACGTCTGCCTGAACATCGACAACACCTGGTACGAGTCGCGATCGCTGACGCCGCCGGCGAGCTTCCGTGACCTGACGAAACCGGAGTACGCATCGCAGACCGTGCTGACCGATCCGGCCACCTCCTCGCCGGGCACGGCCTTCCTGCTGACGACGGTCGGGGCCCTCGGCGACGGCTGGCAGGACTACTGGAAGCAGGTCGTCGGCGGTGGCGCGACCATCGTCTCCGGCTGGGAGGTCGCCTACAACCAGTTGTTCAGCGCCGGCGAGGGCAAGGGAGACAAGCCGATCGTGCTGTCCTATGCGTCCTCGCCCGCCGCGACGCCCGGCACCAGCGCCCTGCTCGACAGTTGCTTTCCGCAGGTCGAGTACATCGGCGTCCTCAAGGGCACCCGCAACTCGACGGGGGCACGCAAGCTCGTCGACTACATGCTCAGCCCGGCAGTGCAGTCCGCGCTGCCGGAGTCGATGTATGTGTACCCGGTGCAGCGGGACGTCGCCCTGCCCGAGGGCTGGCCGGCCCGAGCGGCGGTGCCGGCGTGGATGTCATCGATGCCGCCGGCCACGATCGCGGAGAACCGCGAGAGCTGGCTCGACCAGTGGCGTGCCGCTGTCGGAAGGTGATCGCCCGGTGACCCGGGTGACGGCGCGGCCCGTGGCGCGGACGGCAACCGTCGCCGGCCGGGTGGCGCTGCGTCTGATCCCGGCGCTGTTCATCGCCGTCCTGTTCGCCTGGCCGGTCCTCGCGCTCGTCCGCCGAGCCGTGCATCTGGCCGCCGCGTCGGGCGAACGACTCGGCGATCTCCTCACGCGTACCGATGCGTGGGCGCTCCTGGGCGTGACCCTCGGGCAGGCGGCGGCGTCGACCGTGCTCGCGCTCGTCGCGGCCGCGCCGATCGCGTGGCTGTACGCCCATGTCGGTGGGCGCGCATCGGTCCTCCTCGCCGTCGCGGTGACGGTGCCGTTCGTGTTGCCGACGGTGGTGGTCGGCGTCGCCTTCCGATCGTTGCTGAGCGGCCCGCTGTCCTTCCTGCACATCCAGTCCGGGCTCGGCGCGGTGCTGGCGGCGCATGTGTTCATCAACGTCGCCGTCGTCGTGCGCGTGGTGGGTGCGGCGTGGCGGAACCTCGACCCCCGACTGCTGGAGGCTGCGCGCACCCTGGGCGCCGGACGACTGCGCGCGACGCTGACTGTGGTGATCCCCAGGCTGCTACCCGCCACAGCCGGTGCAGCCGCGTTGATCTTCCTGTTCTGTTCCACCAGTTTCGGCGTCGTGATCATTCTGGGTGCGGGACAGTTGCGCACCCTCGAGACCGAGAACTACACCCAGGCCATCGGCTACTTCCGCATCCCGGAGGCGGTGGTGTTGTCGATGGTGCAGATCGTCGTCGTGTTCGCGGCCCTGATGCTCACCCGTGTGTTCGCCGATCCCGCCGGGACCGGCTCCGCCCGTGGCGGCGCCGAGCGGCGTCGTCGGGATGCGGCGTTCGCGAACGGTCGGTTCGTGCTTCCGGCGATGTTGTTGGTGGGCGGGTGGACGGTGCTGCTGCTCGTCGGGCCGGTCGTGGTCCTGATGGCGCGATCGGTGCGGCCGACGGCCGGGGGTGACTGGACGCTCGCCGGATACCGGGCCCTCGCCGAACCGGTCAACGGGGTCACCCCGCTGGAGAGCCTCGAGTATTCGCTGGTGTCGGCGGCGTTCGCGACCCTCATCGCCGTCGTCGTGGGCATGCTCGCCGCGGTCGCGCTCCACCGTTCCCGCGGGGTGGTCGGTGCGATCGCCTCGGCCATCTCTCTCGTCCCGCTCGGGATCAGTGCTGTCACCCTGGGTTTCGGATATCTGATCGTGCTGGCGTCGATGCCCTACGCGATCGCGGCGTCGCCCGCGATCATCCCGTGCGTGCAGGCGCTGATCGCCATCCCGATGGTCATCCGCATCATCCTGCCCGCGCTCGAGTCGGTACCGGTCCGGCTGCGGCAGGCGGCCGCGACGCTGGGCGCCCGGCCCGCCCGGGTGTTCGCGACGGTCGATCTGCCGATCATCGGCCGTTCGACGGGTGCGGCCGCCGGGTTCGCCTTCGTGATGGCGCTCGGTGAGTTCGGCGCCACCAGCTTCCTGGCCCGGGCCGACACGACGACTCTCCCGGTGCTGATCGGATCGGCTCTCAACCGGCCGGGCGCCGCCAACCTGGCGACCGCGATGGCCGCGTCGGTGGTCCTCGTCGCCGCGACCACCCTCGCCGTGCTGGTGGTCGAGGTGTTCCGGCCGCGAGCGGAGGTGCCGCTGCTGTGACCGGAACCGAACGAGACACCGCGACCGGTTCCCACGCCCTGCTGGAGATCTCCGATCTCACCGTCGCGTACGGCGGGCACACCGTGATCGACGGATTGTCCTGGCGCGTCGGGGGAGCGGGTTCCCTGGTGACCGCGGTCCTCGGCCCGTCCGGTTGCGGCAAGTCGACGCTGCTCCGCGCCGTCGCCGGGCTGGAGCAGCCGACACGCGGGGTCGTGCGCTTCGGCGGTGAGGACCTCGCCGGGGTCGAGGTGCACCGTCGGGACTTCGGCGTGGTCTTTCAGGACGGGCAACTCTTCGGCGGGCGCAGCGTCGCGTCGAACATCGGCTACGGCCTGAGGATTCGTCGGTGGTCGCGCCGCCGGACCGCCCAGCGCGTGACCGAACTGCTCGACGTCGTCGGTCTTCCCGGCTACGAGAAGCGCTCCGTCGACACGCTGTCCGGCGGTCAGGCGCAGCGCGTCGCACTGGCGCGTGCGCTCGCCCCGCATCCGCGGCTCCTGCTGCTCGACGAGCCGCTGGCCGCGCTCGACCGTAGGCTGAGAGATGAACTGGCGGTGGAGATCTCGGAGATCGTACGGGCGGCGGGTGTCCCCACCGTCGTCGTCACGCACGATCACGCCGAGGCCGCGACCATGGCCGACGAGATCGCGGTGATGCGCGCCGGTGCGATGGTGCAGGTCGCCACACCGTCGCTCCTGTGGCGCCGACCGGTCGACGAGTGGACGGCCCAATTCCTCGGGGTCACCACCGTGATCGACGCGCAGCTGCGCGCCGGGGTCGCCGACACCGTGCTCGGTCAGATCGCGCTCGACCTGCCGGACGGTTCTCGCCGACTCGGTCTCCGGCCGGAATCGGTTGCGGTCGCCAGGGCGTCCCCCGACGGCCCGGACGACGACGCGGACACGAACTCCGCCACGGTCGTGCTCGTCGCCGAACTGCCCGCGGGTCCACGCGTGCGCATCGAGACCGCGGTCGGCGAGATCGATGCCGTGGCAGACGAACCCGTCGTCATCGGCGACCGCGTGCGTATCCGTCTGGTGCCCGAGCGGGTCGCGGTGATCGGGTGAGGGCGACCCGGTGACGGAGCGCTGATGACCGACACCGCGCGACGCGAACTGCTTCTCCCGCCCGGCCTGATGGTGCTCGGCGCGACGTCGATGTATCTCGGGGCGGCGGTCGCCGTCGGCATGTTCGACGACGTCTCGCCGTCGGCGGTGGCCTGGTTGCGCATCGCCGGCGCCGCACTGGTGCTGCTGATCTGGGTCCGGCCACCGCGGTCCGCGTGGCAGCCCTCCCGCCTCCGGTTGGCCGGTTGCTTCGGTCTGATCACGGCGGCGATGAACATCACCTTCTACGAGGCCCTCGCGCACCTGCCGATGGGCACCACCGTCGCACTGGAGTTTCTGGGCCCGATCACGGTGGCGGCCTTGGGTTCTCGGACCCGCCGGGACATCGCGGCACTCGTGCTGGCGGGGCTCGGGGTGGTCCTCATCGCCGACGTCCGATGGTCGGGAACCGGTGTGGGGGTGTTGCTGGCCCTGGCCGCGGCCGCCTGCTGGGCCGGCTACATCGTGCTCGGCAAGCGGGTCGCGGCGCGTGGTGCGGGCGTCGAGGATCTCGCCACCGGTTTCGTGATCGCCGCGTTGGCAACCTCACCGCTGGCGTGGTGGGTGCTGGAGGCGGTAGCCGGTTGGGGTTCTTCCGAGGCGGTGCGCGACGGTGCGTCGGCGGCCGCGCTGATCGGTCAGGGCCTGGTGCTGGGCGTGGCGTCGACCGCCATCCCGTACGCCCTGGATCAGGTCGTGTTGCGCCGCGTGGGCCGGGCGCGGTTCGCGATCCTGCTCGCCCTGCTCCCGGTGACCGCGGCGGTGATCGGCCTGATCGTGCTCGGTCAGGTTCCCCGGCCGCTGGAGGCCGTGGGGATCGTGGCGGTCGCGCTGGCGGTCGCGGTGCGGTCGGCAGACCCCGCGGAGCGGTCGATGAACACCGACGAGATCCCGCCGAGCTGATCGTTCAGGCGGCGCGCGCCTTCTTCAGCGCCTTGCTGAGCTCCTTCTTGGTCATGTCCGAGGTGTCGAGCTTGCGCATCCGGTGGATCACCACGGGACACCGCACGCACCGCGTGGAGCTCTTGCAGCACTTCTTCTTGGGCTTCAGAGAGCCCACCTTGACCGCGTCGACCTTGCCCATGCGGCGAGGTTAGCAGACCCTAATAATGGGTGTTCCGACGCCTGTGATCGCGGTCTCACCAGATAAACCGATACTCTGTAGCGTTGAATCCCAAGGTGATCTGCACTTGTCGCCGGTCAGAGCTGTCCGCCGCGAGTCACTGAGTAGTTTCGGCTCGCGCCGAGTGCCGGCCGCCGAAGCGGTCCCCAACCACATGAAAGAGAGCCTGTGAGCGCTGCCCCCACCTTCCGTAACGTCGCGATCGTCGCGCACGTCGACCACGGAAAGACCACCCTCGTCGACGCCATGTTGCGCCAGTCCGGCGTCTTCGGAGAGCGTGCCGAGGTCGTCGACCGGGTGATGGACTCCGGTGACCTCGAACGTGAGAAGGGCATCACCATTCTCGCCAAGAACACCTCGGTGCACCGGCGTCAGCCGGACGGCACCGAAGTGGTGATCAACGTCATCGACACCCCCGGCCACGCCGACTTCGGCGGTGAGGTCGAGCGCGGCCTGTCGATGGTCGACGGCGTCGTGCTCCTGGTCGACTCCTCCGAAGGGCCCCTGCCGCAGACGCGCTTCGTGCTGCGCAAGGCGCTGGCCGCCGAGCTGCCGGTGATCGTGGTCGTCAACAAGACCGACCGCCCCGACGCCCGCATCCAGGAAGTCGTCGACGAGACCCAGGACCTGCTCCTGGACCTCGCGTCCGACCTCGACGAGGAGGCCGCGAAGGCCGCCGAGCTGGTGCTCGAGCTCCCCGTGCTCTACGCCTCCGGCCGCGCCGGTGTGTGCAGCACCGAACAGCCCGCCGACGGTGAGATCCCGGCCGCGGAGAACCTCGACGCATTCTTCGACGTCCTGCTCGAGCACGTGCCCGCCCCCAAGGGTGATCCCGAAGCGCCGCTGCAGGCTCACGTGACCAACCTCGACGCATCGGCCTTCCTGGGCCGCCTCGCGCTCGTCCGCATCCACAACGGCACGCTCCGCAAGGGGCAGCAGGTGTCCTGGTGCCGCGAGGTCGACGGCAAGCCCGTCGTCGAACGCGCGAAGATCACCGAACTCCTCGCCACCGTCGGCGTCGAGCGCGAACCGGCGGAGTCCGCGTCGGCCGGCGACATCGTGGCCGTCGCCGGTATGCCGGAGATCATGATCGGCGACACCCTCGCCGACCTCGAGAACCCGCAGCCGTTGCCGCGGATCACCGTCGACGAGCCGGCCATCTCGGTGACCATCGGCACCAACTCCTCGCCGCTCGCGGGCCGCGTGTCCGGTCACAAGCTGACCGCCCGCATGGTCAAGCAGCGCCTGGACACCGAACTCATCGGCAACGTGTCGCTGCGGGTGCTCGACATCGGCCGTCCGGACGCCTGGGAGGTGCAGGGTCGAGGTGAGCTCGCGCTCGCGATCCTCGTCGAGCAGATGCGTCGCGAGGGCTTCGAGCTGACCGTCGGCAAGCCGCAGGTGGTCACCCGCAAGGTCGACGGCAAGGTCCAGGAGCCGTTCGAGCACCTGACCGTCGACGTGCCCGAGGAGTACCTCGGTGCGGTCACCCAGCTGCTGGCCGCCCGCAAGGGCCGGATGGAGCAGATGAACAACCACGGCACCGGCTGGGTTCGCATGGAGTTCATCGTGCCGTCGCGTGGCCTGATCGGCTTCCGCACCGACTTCCTCACCGAAACCCGCGGCACCGGTATCGCCAACGCCGTGTTCGACGGTTACGACGCCTGGGCAGGCGAGATCCGCGCCCGCCACACGGGCTCGCTCGTGAGCGACCGTTCCGGCACGGTGACCCCGTTCGCGATGATCCAGCTCGCCGACCGCGGCACGTTCTTCGTGAACCCCGGCGACGACAGTTACGAGGGCCACGTCGTGGGCATCAACCCGCGCCAGGAAGACCTCGACATCAACGTCACCCGCGAGAAGAAGCTGACCAACATGCGGCAGTCCTCCGCCGACGTGATGGAGACGCTGGCCAAGCCGATGCAGCTCGACCTCGAGGCCGCCATGGAGTTCTGTGCCGCCGACGAGTGTGTCGAGGTCACCCCTGAGGTCGTGCGTGTGCGTAAGGTGCACCTGGACTCGTCGACCCGTGCCCGTGAGCGCTCGCGGGCCAAGTCCCGGGACGCAGCGGTCAGCTGACCGCCGAGCCGGTCTCCCGCCGACGGCGGGGGACCGGCATCGTCTGATCGACCGAGAAGCATCTTCATGGGGGTATCCGAGGTGAAACGGGCGAGACCACAGCGGGGTCGCGACGCCACGAACCGGAGCCGTGTGCTCGGGTTGCTCTCGTGCGGTGTCGCACTGCTCATCGCCCTGACGGCGTGCACGGCGGATCCGCCGCCGCCCGTCCGGGACACCGGGCCGCCGCCGACGCCGACCGAGTATCCGGTCGAGAAGACGATCTTCATCGCCACCGACTCGGTGGGGAACGGGTTCAATCCGCACATCGCGGCAGATCAGAACCCGGTGACCACGGCAGTCGCCGCGATGACGCTCCCGAGTGCTTTTTCTCCCGTACAGACGCCCGCCGGACCGGTGTGGGAGCTGCAGCGCCAGTTCGTCACCTCCGCCGAAGTGACGTCGCGTCAGCCCTTCACGGTGACCTACCGCATCCACACCGACGCCCAGTGGTCGGACGGACTGCCGGTCACCGGCGACGATTTCGGCTACCTGTGGCAGCAGATGTCGCGGCAGCCCAACGTGGTGGCCCCGGCGGGCTACCGGCTCATCGACTCGGTGCAGTCCCGGGAGGGCGGCAAGGTCGTCGAGGTGCGCTTCGAGCGGCCGTATCCGGCCTGGCGCGAGCTGTTCACCGGGTTGCTGCCGAGTCACGTCTTCAAGGGCGCTCCGGCCGGCTTCCAGACCGGCATGGACACCGGCAAGCCGGTCTCGGCCGGCCCGTACGCGATCGTCGGGATCGACAAGACCCGCGACGAGGTACGCCTGGCCCGCAACGACCGCTACTGGGTGACGCCGCCGCGGCTGGACCAGATCGTGCTCCGCCGTGCCGGTAGCAACGCGCAGATGCTCGACTCCGTGCGCTCGGGTGACTCCGAGATCGTCGCGCTCGGTGCCTCGCTCGCAACGGCCGCCGAACTGACCGCACTGCCCGGCCTGAAGACCGAACGCAGTCTCACCTCACGCTCGCTGGGCATCAGCGTCAACGCCCGCACCGACGCGATGAGCTCGGTGGAGGTGCGGCGCGCCATCCTCGGCCTCGTCGATCCCCGGCTGACCACGTTCGCCGGTGCGGGGGACTGGATCGTCGAGCCGTACGCGAACACCGTGTTCGCGCCGTCCGACCCGGGTTACACCCCGATCTCGCGCCCGCGTCCCGACCGGGCCGCGGTGGATGCGCTCCTCGCCGGCGCCGGCTACCGCCGGGCGGACCCGGAGACGACCGGACAGACCTCCCCGGTACCCGAGCCGTCGACCGAGGCGCCCGCGTCCGGGACGCCGTCCGCGGCCGGCTCCTCCACCCCGTCCAACCCGGCCGCGACGCCGACCCCGGGGGCGGTCGAGGTCGCGGAGCTGCCCGAGGGCATCCTGCCGTTCCAGAAGGACGGTCAGGACCTGCTCGTGCGCGTGGGAGCGGTGGCCGGTGACCCGCGCGCCATCTCGGCCGCGTCGAGTGTCGTCGACCAGCTGCGCAGCGCCGGAATCCGCTCGCAGGTGGTGACGATGCCGAACAGCGAGCTGTACGGCTCGGCGCTGACCCAGAAGCGCGTCGACCTCGTCGTCGGCTGGACCGGGCTCGGTGTGCCGCCGGCGGCGTCGTTGGCCTCGACCGTCGACTGCAATCAGCCCAAGCCGAGTACCGAGCCGTCGCCCGCCACCCCGCCGACCCCCACCAGCATCGCGCCGAGCGGTGGGGACGTCGGCGACAGCTACGCCAGCAACATCTCCGGTCTCTGCGACCCGAGGTTGATCGAGCTCGCGCGCAACGCGCTGTCCGAGGAGGACCCGATCGGGACCCTCGACCAGGCGGAGCCGCTGTTGGCCGCGCAGGCGATCTACCTGCCGCTGTACCAGGATTCGATGATCGTCGGTGTCACGCCCGCGGTCCGTGACGTGCCGCTCACCGGACCGATCCAGGAGTCGATCTTCGGGACCGCGGTCGACTGGAAGCTCTCGTGACCGAGGCCAACCGGGCCGCGGACCGGCGGCTGCTGCTCGTCCACGCCCATCCCGACGACGAGACGATCATGACCGGTGGGACCATCGCCCGCTATCTCGCCGAAGGCGTCGACGTGCGCGTCCTGACCTTCACCCTCGGCGAGGAGGGCGAGGTCATCGGTGACGAATACGCACAACTGGTCGCCGACGGCGGCGCCGACCAGCTCGGCGGCTACCGGATCGCGGAGCTGACGCGCGCCCTCGCGGCACTGAGCCCAGCCGACGGTCCGGCCCTGACCCCGCGCTTCCTCGGCGGCGCCGGACGCTGGCGCGACTCGGGCATGGCCGGCGCCCCGTCGGCGAACCATCCGCGCGCTCTCGTGCAGGCACCGTTCGACGAGCCGGTCGGCGTGTTGGTCGAGCTGCTCCTCGACTTCGCTCCGCAGGTGGTCGTCAGCTACGACGCGTCGGGAACATACGGGCACCCCGACCACAAGCTCGTGCATGAGGTCACCGCTGCCGCGGTCGCACGCGCCCGTGCGGCCGGCGGCGGCCCCGTGAAACTGTACGAGTCGGTCACCGAGCGCAGCGCGCTCGAGAACGGCCTGGCGGCGGCTCCCGGTGTGCCCGATGGCTGGCGGATGCCCCATCCCGGTGAACTGCCGAGCTACCCTGACGAGCAGATCACCACCGAGGTCGACGTGGCGGCGTACCACTCCCACAAGGTCGCCGCACTCGCCGCACATGTGACGCAGGTGACCGTCGCGCCGTCGGGAACCGAGTTCGCGCTGTCGAACAACATCCTGCAGCCGATCCACCGCCACGAGCACTTCGTCCTCACCGACCACGATCCGCGTGACGCTCTCGGCGGCGACCGGGAGACGGACCTCTTCGCCGGGATCGTGTGAGGACGGTGGGGAACATGTCAGCCCGCGGTACACGCAATCGCACCTCCGGGACTCCGGACCCGAAGAGTCCGACGCGGGGCGGTGGTGGCTCGATGATCGATCCGCACGTCCGTGACCGGCTCCTCCTGGCGCTGCTGATCCTGGACGGCTTCGCGGTGGGCCTTCTCAGCGTGGCGTTCGCGTACCAGCGTTTCGGTGGGGTCGCGCTGCCGGTGGCGGCCCTCGTCGCCGGCCTCCTCAACGCGACGCTGCTCTGGCTGGCGGCCGGGTACACCTCGTCGCCGGTGCGGTATGCCCCGCTCGGCGCCTGGGGGGTGGTGGTTCTCATCGCCGGCGGCCTCCCCGGACCGGGCGGTGACGTCATCCTGAGCACGTCGGGGAACTACCTGGTCCAGACCCTGCTGCTCCTCGTACTGGGCATCGGGCCGGCCGCGGTGCTCAGCTGGACTCACCGGCTACCCGAGGCCGACGACTGACTTTCGCCGGGGCCGATCCTGCGGCGCGCAGGCCGACTACGGCCGAGCGTTAGAGTGTGGACATGGTTCTGCGCGCGTGGGCCGAAGACATCACGGCCCCGATCGAGCGCGTCACAGCGGCCCTGAGCCGTCTCCGTGACGACCCGACAGCCCTCGGCCCGGACGCCCTCGACGACGAGGGCTGGGTCGCGTTGCTGGGCGCCTCCGGCACCGAGCTCGAGGAACTGTGCGAACTCGCCGATGCGGTCCGGGGCCGGGTCACCGAGCCGGGCGTCCTGACCTTCGTCGTGAACCGCAATCTCGACACCGGGGTCGCCGCCCGCCTCATCTCGGATGAACGGCGATCCGACGATCCGACACTCGCCGATCTGGTCGGGGAGGCCGTCGAACTCGGCGCCACCGAGATCTGCATGCAGGGGCCGTTGCCCGCCGACCGGCCGGCCGGTGACTACGTGCGCCTGGTCGAAGAGATCACCGGCGCGGCAGACGGTCTGCACCTGCACGCGTACCGCGCGGCGGAGATCGCCGACGGGGCGGCCCGAACCGGGACGACGGTCGACGAACATCTCCGCCGGTTGCGCGCCGCCGGACTCGGGTCGATCCCCGGAACCGCCGCCCAGATCCTCGACGACACCGTGCGCGGGTATCTGTCGCCGACGGGCTCCGCACCGGCGCGTGAGTGGATCGAGATCGTCGAGGCCGCACACGGCGTCGGCCTGTTCTCGACCGCAACCATCGTCTACGGGCACGTCGAGACCCCCGAGCAGCAGGTCGCACACCTGCGGACCCTGCTCGGAATCCAGCGCCGCACGGGTGGTTTCAGCGAGCTGATCCTGATGCCGATGGTCTCGTCGAACACGCCGCCGCATCTGATCGACGCCGCGACGTCGACCGCGTCGCAACGGGAGACCCGCGCCCTGCACGCGGTCGCCCGCCTGATGTCCACCGGGCTGATCGACCATCTACAGGTTGCCTGGACCAAGCTGGGGTCCGACACCGTCGACCTTCTGCTGCGCGGCGGTGCCGACGACATCGGCGGCCTGCTGCTCGACGGCCGGCTCATGCCGCATGCGGGTCCGGAGGCGGGTCGTGTCCTCGACGTCGACACCCTCGTCGCCGTCGCCGATCGTGCCGGGCGCACGCCACGTCAGCGCACCACCCGCTACACCGAGCCGGAAACGCATCGGCTGCTCCCGCTCCCGCAGGTACGTTCGTGACGGGAACGGCGACGCAGGGGGGTGACCGGGTGGACGACAACGACGGGGTGCACGACGTCGACGTCGCCATCGTCGGTGCCGGCTTCGCCGGCCTCGGCATGGCCACGCAGCTCGCCCGTCGCGGCCGCGAGTCCTTCGTCGTCCTCGAGCGGGCCGACGCAGTGGGCGGTACCTGGCGCGACAACGTCTACCCCGGCATCGCGTGTGACATCCCCGCGCATCTGTACTCGTTCTCGTTCCGCCCACCGGCCGACTGGGCGTCGCGGTATCCGAGCGGCCGCGAGATCCGTGACTATCTCGAACAGACCGTCGCCGACGAGGGTCTCGCCGAGCACATTCTACTGAACTGCGAACTGCGGCAGGCGACCTGGGACGAGGCTGCAGCCGGCTGGATGATCACCGCGGCCGGCGCGGACGGCTCCGGCCGGACGTTTCGTGCGCGGACGCTCGTCCTCGCCGTCGGCCGTTTGTCCGAGGCCAGGATCCCCGACATCGAGGGTCTCGGGGGGTTCCCCGGTCAGGTCGTCCACACCGCGGCCTGGCACGACGACGTCGCCGTCGACGGGGCCCGGGTCGGTGTCGTGGGCACCGGTGCGTCGGCGGTGCAGCTCGTCCCGCACCTGGCCGACGCCGCCGAAGAGCTCGTCGTGTTCTGCCGGACCGCTCCCTACGTGGTGCCGCGGGAGGACCGCCGCTACACCGCTGAGGAACGTGCCGCCCTGCTCGATCCGGAGGTCGCCGGCGAGGTCCGCCACCAGCTTCTCACCGAGGCCGACGGCGCGTTCCGGCAGCGACTGGGCCTGCATCCCGACATCGACGAGATCCGGGCGCGGGCCCGCGACCACCTCCACCGTCAGGTCGACGATCCGATGTTGCGTGAGCTCCTGACGCCCGACTACGAGATCGGATGCAAGAGAATCCTGCTCAGCGACGACTTCTATCCGTCGCTGCAGCGGCCGAACGTGGTCTTCGAGCCGAGTGCGCTTGATTCCGTCACCGAATCGAAGGCCACCGCACGCAGCGGACGCACCTTCGACCTCGACGTCCTCGTGATGGCAACGGGTTTCGAGTCCGCGCGGCCGCCCGCGGCGAGCCGCGTCGTCGGCCGGGCGGGACTTCGCTTGTCCGAGCACTGGTCGTCGGGGATGACCTCGTACGCGTCGACCGTCGTCAGCGGATTCCCCAACATGTTCGTCCTCGACGGGCCGAATGCGGCGCTCGGCCACAACTCGGCGATCTACATGATCGAGACGCAGCTCGACTATGTGCTCGGCGCTCTGGAGTTCCTCGGGGACAGTGATGTGGGGGCGTTGGAGGTCTCGCCCGAGGCCGAGGCCGCCTACACTCGCGAGATCGACGAGCGCAGTGCGTCGACCGTGTGGCTGACCGGTTGCGACAGTTGGTATGTCGACCCGGACAGCGGACGTCTCACGCTGCTCTGGCCGGGCACCGCGGCGTCGTTCCGCGAACGCAACGGGACCTTCGACCCCGCGCCGTACCTGACCAGTCGTGATCCTTCGGAAGGGGAACGATGACCGACCTCAGCATCCCCACGGTGCGGGCCAAGGCTGTGGAACATCCTGCCGCGGAACGTCCTTCACGTGAGGCGATCGATGCCGCCCTGGCCGCTGCCGAGGCCCGCGAGTCCATCGACATCGACCAGGCGGTCACGCTGTTGTCTTGTGCGGGTGCGGATCTCGTCCGCCTGCAGGCAATCGCCGGTGCGATTCGCGACGAGGGGCTCGACGCGGTCGGGCGTTCGCGCCAGGTCACGTACTCGCGCAAGGTGTTCATCCCGCTGACCCGGCTGTGCCGGGACCGGTGTCATTACTGCACGTTCGTGACGGTGCCCGGCAAACTCGCCCGCGCGGGTGAGGGGTTGTACCTCGAACTCGACGAGGTCGTCGACCTCGCCCGTCGGGGTGCCGAACTCGGCTGCAAAGAGGCGTTGTTCACGCTCGGTGACCGTCCCGAGGACCGGTGGCCCGAGGCGCGCGAATGGCTTGCCGCGCGCGGCTATTCGTCGACCCTCGACTACGTCCGCGCGGCCGCCGTGGCCGTGCTGACCGAGACCGGCCTGCTGCCACATCTGAATCCCGGGGTGATGAGCCTCGAGGAGATCCTGCGTCTGCGTCCGGTGGCCCCGTCGATGGGCATGATGCTCGAGACCACGTCGCGCCGTCTGTACACCGAGAAGGGGCAACCGCACTACGGCAGCCCGGACAAGGACCCGCTGGTCCGGATGCAGGTGCTGCGCGACGCCGGGACCGCGCGGGTCCCGTTCACGACCGGCATCCTCGTCGGGATCGGCGAATCACTGTACGAGCGAGCCGAATCCCTGCTCGCCATCGCGAAGGTGCACGCCGCGGGCGGTCACATCCAGGAGGTGATCGTGCAGAACTTCCGGGCCAAACCCGACACTGCGATGCGATCCACCCCCGACGCGGAGATGACCGAGTTCCTCGCGGCGGTCGCCGTGGCGCGCATCGTCCTCGGACCGCACATGCGGGTGCAGGCGCCGCCGAACCTGGTGTCGCCGGCCGAGTGTGCCGCGCTCATCGCCTCCGGCATCGACGACTGGGGTGGGGTGTCGCCGCTTACCCCCGACCACGTGAACCCCGAACGTCCCTGGCCGAATCTGGATGCACTGGCCGCCCGTACCGCCGAGTCGGATTTCGTTCTCACCGAACGGATCACGGCGCAGCCGACGTATGTGCTCGACGCCGCGAACTGGATCGACCCGGCACTCGCACACCATGTGTCCGCGCTCGCCGACCCGTCGACCGGCCTCGCCGTCGACACGTGCCCGGTGCCGCGTCCGTGGCCCGCGGTGGCCTAGACCCCCCGCGAGATCGCCACCTCTGGGCAGAAGGGCTCCTGATCAGCGGTTCCGGCCGCGAAGTGGCGATGACTTCCCTCGCTGGAGGAGTCGCGATCGAGCCGTGTCGGCATCAGCCGAGCACGGGTGCGAGCGCCTCGTAACCGCCGATCACATCGGTCGCGCGATGCAATCCGAGGTCGTGAAGCGCCGCGGCCGCCAGACTCGACGTGTAACCCTGCTGGCACAGGATGATCCACCGCACATCGTGGTCGACGGCTTGGGGGATGCGTGCGTCGCTGGCCGGGTCGCATCGCCATTCGAGGACGTTGCGCTCGATGACCAGTGACCCCTGGGCCTCGCCCTCCGCGGCGCGCTGGGCCGCCGGTCGGATGTCGACGAGGACGGCGCCGGCCGCGAGTTCGTCGGGCACCGATGCGGCGTCGATCCGTTCGATACGTTCGCGGGCCGCGGCGAGGACGTCGTCGATGGTGCGCGGAGCGGGCTTGTCGCTCATTCGGGTTCGTCGGTCAGGACCGTGCGGGTACGACGCAGGTGGCCGGCGTCGGCCACCTCGTAGTACGACATTGCGGTCAGCGGCGGCGAATAGGCGTGCACACTCAGCGTCGGGCCGGTCACCTCGACCGTCGGGTTCTTCACGACGTCGTGCACCCATCCGAGCGGGAAGGCGGCCTGGTCGCCGGCATCGAGAACGCGCACGGCCAGATCGTCTCCCGTCCAGTGGTACTCCCGCAAGGACCCCGACAGGACGGTCAGCGCACCGAGGGAGCCGGCATGGTCGTGGAGTTCGGTGGCCTCCCCGGGAGTCCAGCTGATGAGCCACAGGTCGAGGTCGTCGTCCGCATACAGGCGCGTCGACCATCGGTGGGTGGTGTCCCACTCGGCCGGGAGAAGGGTGTCGTGACGGCCGTCGAGCACATCGGCCACCCCCTGGTCGGTGATGCGGAGAAGGTCGGCCGGCCGCAGGTGCGTCGGCAGGTGGGTTCGTGTCCGCGGCGCGATCGCGGTCACCGGGCCTCGGGTGCTCGGGGTGACGTTCTTCGGTGGGGAAGCGGCGATCGAGGTGCGAGCCAGGGTCGAGGTCATGGCAGATCCTTGAGAGGGGAGTGGATGTGTGGGTCGGGGCTGATCAGGTCAGCGACAGCACATACACATCGACCGCGAGGTCGGTTCGAGTCCCGGAACGGCCCATCGGCCGGAACGGGGACGGTCTACCGCGACCGGATTCGACACGACGATCATGCCGCCGAGAATGCCCGACGCCTCGGCCGGAGTCGAGAATTGTCGGCACCCTGAGCGAAAGTCGCCCGTCACGCCGGTGGGCACCCGGTCATCGATGTGATCCTCGTTACAGCAAGGCCTTCTGCATGTCTTGGAGCCGGGGGCCGATTTCGTCGTGGACACCACCGCAGCGGATACTGTGGGATGCGATTCGACCAGCCCTCGGATCGCGCCGGCGCCGACGCCGGAGAGTCGTTCGACGCCGAGCTGCTCACCCTGTCGCGCCGACAACGATCTTCCCTAGCGAAGGAGTGAGTGGTGACCTACATCATCGCGGAGCCTTGCGTCGACGTCCTGGACAAGGCTTGCGTGGAGGAATGCCCCGTCGACTGCATCTACGAGGGTGAGCGCATGCTCTACATCCAGCCGGATGAGTGCGTCGACTGTGGTGCGTGCGAACCGGTGTGCCCGGTCGAGGCGATCTTCTACGAGGACGATGTCCCGGATGAGTGGGAGCCCTACGTCAGCGCGAACGCCGACTTCTTCGACGACCTCGGCTCGCCCGGTGGCGCCAGCAAGGTCGGCAAGACCGATGCCGACCCGGCCTTCATCAAGGGCCTGCCGCCGATGAACCAAGAAGACTGACAGCCGACGAAGACCGACGGTACGACGCAGACAGACAGTACGAAGAAGACAGAGCGGCCCGCAGTGAGCACACCCATTTCCCGCGCAGCAGCGCCGCTCCGCGTGTCGTCGACGCGCGTGAGCGGTCGGCTGCCCGATTTCCCGTGGGACACCCTCGCGGGTGCGAAAGCCACGGCGCAGTCCCATCCCGACGGCATCGTCGACCTGTCGGTCGGCACGCCGGTGGATCCGGTGCCGGCGCTCATCCGGGACGCGCTGGCCGACGCCTCCGGCTTCCCTGGGTACCCGACCACCATCGGCACCACCGAGCTCCGTGAGGCCGCTGCCGAGTCGCTGACGCGGCGTCACGGTGTCACCGGGCTCGACGAGTCGGGCATCCTCCCGGTGATCGGCACCAAGGAGGCGATCGCCGGCCTGGCATCGACCCTCGGCCTGGGACCGGGGGACGAGGTCGTGATCCCAGAGGTGGCTTACCCTACCTACGAGGTGAGTGCGCTGCTGTCCGGTGCTCGGCCGGTGCGCGCGGATTCGACCGTCGCGCTGGGGCCGTCGAAGCCCGCGCTGATGTTCATCAACTCGCCGTCGAACCCGACGGGCAAGATCCTCGGCGTCGACCACCTGCGCAAGGTCGTCGGATGGGCACGCGAACGCGGCACCGTCGTGGTGTCCGACGAGTGCTACCTCGGCTTGAGCTGGGAGGGCGAACCGCTGTCGATCCTCGACCCGCGGGTGTGCGACGGCGACCACACCGGTCTGTTGGCCGTGCACTCGCTGTCGAAGATCTCCAACCTCGCGTCGTACCGTGCCGGCTACTTCGCCGGTGACCCCGAGCTCATCGCCGAACTCCTCGCGGTGCGCAAGCACGCCGGCTTGATGCTGCCGTTCCCGATCCAGGGGGCCATGACCGCAGCCCTCCGCGACGACGCGCACGTCGACGAACAGCGTGCGCGCTACGCGGATCGTCGTCGTACGTTGCTGGCCGCGGTCGAGGCGGCCGGGTTCCGCATCGACCATTCCGAGGCGGGCCTCTACCTCTGGACCACCCGTGACGAGCCGTGCCGCGACACCGTCGCCTGGCTCGCCGAACGCGGAATCCTCTGTGCGCCCGGTGATTTCTATGGTCCGGCAGGGCAGAAGCACGTCCGCATGGCGCTCACCGCCTCCGACGAGCGCATCGCGGCCGCGGCCGCGCGACTCACCGCGTAAACCCACCACAAACGGAGAAACCCAGCACCCGATGGGTGCTGGGTTTCTCCATGAGTGGTGGGTTTGTGGAACCTCAGTTGTGCTTGTGCAGCGCCTCGTTGAGTGCGATGCCGTCGCCCTTCCACGGCACGACCTCGACCGCGCCGGTCAGGCTGTTGCGCCGGAACAGCAGATTCGACTGACCCGAGAGGTCACGCGCCTTGATCTGGGTGCCGTCGGGGCCGGTCACCTTGGTGCCGGCGGTGACGTACAGCCCGGCCTCGATGACGCAATCGTCGCCGAGCGGGATGCCGCAACCGGCGTTCGCGCCGAGCAGGCAGCGCTTGCCGAGCGAGATGATCTCCTTGCCGCCGCCGGAGAGGGTGCCCATCGTCGACGCGCCGCCGCCGATGTCGGAGCCGTCGCCGACGACCACGCCGGCCGAGATGCGACCTTCGACCATCGACGACCCGAGGGTGCCGGCGTTGAAGTTGACGAAGCCCTCGTGCATCACGGTGGTACCGGCGGCCAGGTGGGCGCCGAGCCGGACACGGTCGGCGTCACCGATGCGGACTCCGCCGGGGACGACGTAATCGACCATGCGCGGGAACTTGTCGATGGAGTACACGGTGACCGGGCCGCGGGCGCGCAGCTTGGCGCGCACCGACTCGAAGTCCTCGACCGCGCACGGGCCGTGGTTGGTCCAGACGACATTCGTGAGCATCCCGAAGATGCCCTCGAGGTTCGCGCCGTGCGGCTCGATGAGCCGGTGGGAGAGCAGGTGCAGTCGGAGGTACACGTCGTAGGCGTCGACCGGGGCGGCGGACAGGTCGGCGATGCCGGTGCGAACCGCGATGGTCCGGACGCCGCGGGCCTCGTCGACACCCACCAGGTCGCGCAGTTCGGACGGCGTCGATTCCTCGTCGAGGACGACGGTCTCGGCGGTCTCGACGCCGTCGAGTTCGGGTGCGGGGAACCAGACGTCGAGCACGACTCCTGGGGTCGACCCCCCGTCGATCACGGTTGCGATGCCAGTTGCGTGTGCGCCAGTAGTTGTCACGACTCGTCAGTCTAGGTGATCGACGACGGCGACTCCCGCCGCCCACCGGTCGTCCAGGCATCGCGGCACTCGGTGCGCGGCGTCATCCGAATGGCTCAAAGTCCTGGTGGGAGCGTGTTCACCGCTCGTATCGTCGCAGCCATGACCGGCCACGACCGACCTTTCCCACCCGCCCCCGGCGCAGACGCCGCCTGCCCTGGGTACTCGGTGGCGTGGGGTTCGTGGTCGTCGTCGGCGTCGCGGTCGCGGCGGTGATCTTCCAGCCGTGGCTGATCTTCGTAGACACCGAGGTCGACGACGAGATCCCGGTCGCCGTGACGCCGTCCACCTCGCAGGTCGGTCAGCCGCCGCCGGTCGCGCCGGTCCTGGTGTCACGGGGACGATTCATCAGCCACGAGCACTCCACCTCCGGAACCGTGTCGATCATCGAGAAGCCGGACGGCTCGCGGGTTCTCGCCATCGAGGACCTCGACACCACCACCGGACCCGATGTCCACGTCTGGCTGTCGCAGGCCGAGGTCGTCGAAGGCCTCGGCGGTTGGCGAGCCGCGGCCGACCCGCCCCACGTCGATCTCGGGATGATCAAGGGCAACAAGGGCAACCAGGTCTACGAGATCCCCGCCGATGTCGACCTCGACGCCTATCCCGCGGTGTTCCTGTGGTGCGTGAAGTTCAGCGTCTCCTTCGGCGCCGCCGAACTGACCTCACCGCCCGCCGACTGACCCCGCTAACGTATCTGCGTGAGCACCGCACTCGACCTCGCCGCCGATCCCGTCGAACTGACCGCCGCCCTCGTCGACATCGAGAGCGAGTCACGCAACGAGACGGCGATCGCCGATGCGGTGGAAGCGGCACTGCGGGAGCAGACGACGGGCTTCGAGATCCTTCGGCACGGAAATCGCGTGCTGGCCCGTACCGATCGTGGTCGCGCCCAGCGTGTCATCCTCGCCGGGCACCTCGACACCGTGCCGGTGGCCGGCAACCTGCCGTCGCGTCGGGAGACGCATCCCGAGGAGGGCGACGTCCTGCACGGGTGCGGCACCGTCGACATGAAGTCGGGCGACGCGGTGTTCCTGCACCTTGCCGCGACGCTCGACGAACCCGCGCACGACCTGACGCTGATCTTCTACGACTGCGAGGAGATCGCTGCCGAGTTCAACGGCCTCAACGACATCGAACGTGAGCTGCCCGAATGGCTCGCCGGCGACGTCGCCATCCTCGGCGAACCCACCGCCGGTCTGATCGAGGCGGGATGCCAGGGGACGCTTCGGGTTCGACTGTCCACCTCGGGTACTCGATCGCATTCGGCCCGCTCGTGGATGGGTGACAACGCGATCCACAAACTCGGGGGAGTGTTGACGAAGCTCGCCGCATACGAGGCTCGTCGCGTCGACATCGAGGGGTGCGAATACCGCGAGGGACTCTCGGCGGTCGGGCTCGGCGGCGGTGTCGCGGGCAACGTGATCCCCGATGCTGCGCACGTCGACGTGAACTTCCGCTTCGCCCCCGACCGTTCCGTCGAACAAGCCCTCGACCACGTGCGCGAGGTCTTCGCGACCGACCTCGCCGATGGCACGGTCACCCTCGAGGTCACCGACGCGGCGGCCGGTGCACTCCCCGGCCTGGCGCACCCGGCGGCGGCCGCGCTGGTCGAGGCCGCTCAGGGGCGCTTCCGGGCCAAGTACGGCTGGACCGACGTCTCGAGGTTCTCCGCACTCGGCATCCCGGCGGTGAACCTCGGACCCGGCGACCCCAACCTCGCCCACCGCGTCGACGAACGGGTTCCGGTCGAGCAGATCCGCATGGTCACCGACCTGCTGCGCAGCTATCTGTCCTGAGCCGCCCGACGCCGGGCGGGGGTGGATCGGCCCGCTGCTAGCGTGAGCCGCATGTCGACCAATCCGGAATCGTCCGCGTCCGATCCCGCCGCCGACGACGTCTACTACGTCGGACCCATCCGCGTTCGCCCGAAGCAGCGCGGCAAGACGACGGACCGGCGACTCCTCGAGTGGATCGACCCGCGCGACGAGAACCGTCGCGCCGAACGCACGATGCGCGATTCCTGGCGGGTGCTGCGCATCCAGTCGGAGTTCGTCGCGGGCTTCGACGCCATGAGCGAGGTCGCGGAGGCGGTGACGGTCTTCGGGTCGGCGCGTCTCGCGCCCGAATCGCCGGAGTACGCACTCGGCGTGCGGGTCGGACGTGCGCTCGGGGAGGCGGGCTATGCCGTCATCACCGGGGGCGGGCCCGGTGTGATGCGGGCGGCCAACCAGGGTGCGCACGAGGCGGGCGCCCAGTCGATCGGCCTCAACATCGAGCTGCCCTTCGAGCAGGACCTCAACCCGTGGGTCGACCTCGGCATGAACTTCCGCTACTTCTTCGTGCGCAAGACCATGTTCGTGAAGTACGCGCAGGCCTTCGTCTGCCTGCCCGGCGGGATGGGCACGCTCGACGAACTCTTCGAGGCGCTCACCCTGGTGCAGACGAAGAAGGTCGTGCGATTCCCGATCGTCCTGGTGGGCCGTGATTTCTGGGGTGGGTTGCTCGACTGGATGCGCGACGTCCTGGCCGCGCGCGGGATGATCTCTCCCGAGGACCTCGACCTCCTGACCGTCGTCGATGACCCCGACGACGTCGTCGCGGCGATCGAGGCGGCCGCTCCCACCCAGCCCGGCGCGAAACAGCCCGGCGCCGATGGCACGATTGCCCGGTGAGTGCCGTCTGTGTCTACTGTGCGTCCGGTCCCGTCGAGCAACGCTTCCTCGACCTCGCTTCCGAGGTGGGCGCGGCGATCGCGCGTGCCGGCCACTCGGTCGTGTCCGGCGGTGGCAATGTCTCGATGATGGGCGCGCTCGTCACCGGGGCGCGCGCGGAGGGCGGCACCACGATCGGGATCATCCCGAAGGCGCTGATCCAGCGCGAAGTCGCCGATCTCGGGTCCGACGAACTCGTCATCACCGAGACCATGCGCGAGCGCAAGCGCCTCATGGATGAGCGCGCGGATGGTTTCATCACGCTTCCCGGGGGTATCGGAACACTGGAGGAGCTGTTCGAGACCTGGACGGGCGGCTACCTCGGGATGCACGACAAGCCGGTGGTTCTGCTCGATCCTTTCGATTTCTACGCGCCGCTCCTGGGCTGGCTGCGAGAGTTGTCGACAACCGGGTTCGTCTCCCGGCGATCGCTGGACCGGCTGCTGGTCACGGCATCGATCGACGAGGCGATCGAGTTGGCGACACAGCGGTAGAACTTCCTACCGGCCGGTAAGGTAGCCCGGTGAGTGCGCGGGGCACTCACGACGCCCAGCGGAGAGCGGAGCCCACATGTCCCCAGACACCCAGCGCAAGGACGTCCAGACAGGCACGACGAACGGTTCGACCAAGGATGCGGTCAAGACCGTCGGCGTCGTGGATCTCCTCCGCGGAGTGGTGAAGATGGCGCCACACGCGAGCGGGATGATCAAGCACGCACCGGGCCTGATCCGTCGGCCACCGGAGGCCAAGAAGACCATCGGATCGGTGTTCCAGAAGCACGCGGCTGCGCATCCGGACCGCCCGTTCGTCCGTTTCGAGGGACGCACGACCACCTACGGCGAAGCCAATCGCCGTGTGAACCGTTACGCCGCAGTCCTTTCCGAGGCGGGCGTCGGCAAGGGTGACGTGGTGGCGCTGCTCTCCAAGAACAACGCCACCGATCTGTTGCTGATGCTGGCGACGGTGAAACTCGGCGCGATCGCCGGGATGCTCAACTACAACCAGCGCGGTCACGTCCTCGAACACTCGGTCGGGCTGCTCGACGCCCAGGTGCTCGTCCACGATCCGGACTGCGCCGAGGCCTTCGAGTCGATCCCGGAATCGGTGCTGCCCGAACACGTCTACGACTTCGCCCAGTTCGATGCGGCCGCGGAGGGCAAACCGGACTCCGACCCGGAGATCACCGCGCAGCTGCCGGCGTCGACCAAGGCCTTCTACATCTTCACCTCGGGGACCACCGGAATGCCCAAGGCCAGCGTGATGAGCCACAACCGCTGGCTGGCGAGCCTCTCCGGCATCGGTGGTCTCGCGGTTCGACTACGCCACAGCGACACCATGTACGTGCCGCTGCCGCTCTATCACAACAACGCCTTGTCGGTGTCGCTGTCGTCGGTGCTCGCATCGGGTGCGTGCATCGCGGTCGGCCGCTCGTTCTCGGCGTCGAAGTTCTGGGACGACGTGATCCTCAACCGCGCCACCGCCTTCTGCTACATCGGCGAGTTGTGTCGCTATCTGCTGGCGCAGCCGGAGAAGCCCACCGACCGGCAGCACTCGGTTCACACCGTGGTCGGCAACGGGATGCGGCCCGACATCTGGGACGAGTTCCGCGAGCGGTTCGGTGTGGACCGCGTCGTCGAGTTCTACGGCGCCAGCGAGCTCAACCTGGCCTTCGTCAACGCCTTCACCGTCGACAAGACGGCCGGGTTCTGCCCGCTGCCGTACAAGATCGTCGAGTACGACGATGAGGGCAACCCCAAGCGCAACGACGACGGGCGGCTCACCGAGGTGGGCAAGGGCGGCACCGGTCTGCT
Source organism: Gordonia sp. YY1 (assembly GCF_009872315.1). Taxonomy (NCBI): domain Bacteria; kingdom Bacillati; phylum Actinomycetota; class Actinomycetes; order Mycobacteriales; family Gordoniaceae; genus Gordonia; species Gordonia sp. YY1. Next base: position 140,500 of record NZ_WXYI01000007.1, read on the forward strand.
GCTCGCGCAGATCTCCGACCGGGTACCGATCGACGGCTACACCGACGAAGAGGAGACCGAGAAGAAGATCGTTCGGGACGCCTTCAAGAAGGGCGACGCGTATTTCAACTCGGGTGACCTCGTCCGCGACCAGGGCTTCGCGCACATCTCCTTCGTCGACCGGCTCGGCGACACGTTCCGCTGGAAGGGTGAGAACGTGGCCACCACCGAGGTCGAGGGTGCGGTCGACTCCTACGACGCGGTCGCCCAGTCGGTGGTCTACGGTGTCGAGGTGCCCGGCACGGACGGTCGCGCGGGGATGGCGGCCGTGAAGCTGCGCGAGGGCGCCGACCTCGACCCCAAGCGTCTCGCCGAACACCTCTACGAGGAGCTGCCGTCGTATGCGGTCCCGCTGTTCGTGCGGATCGTCGACGACTTCGAGCGGACCTCCACCTTCAAGAACCGCAAGGTCGAGCTCCGCAAGGAGGGCTACGCGGAGGCCGATGCCGACGCCGGACAGGTCTATGTCCTGCTCGGCAAGGAGAAGGGTTACGTGGAGTACTACGAGGACTACGCCGACGAAGTGGCGGCCGCCAAGGTTCCCAAGGGATGACCGTTTCGCCGACCCTGTGCGGTCGTCCGGTGGCCACCGACCGCGCGTTGGTCATGGCGATCGTCAACCGCACGCCCGACTCCTTCTACGACCGTGGCGCCAGCTTCGACGACACGGCCGCGCAGCGACGCGTCGACCAGGTGGTCGCCGAGGGGGCCGACATCGTCGACGTCGGCGGCGTGAAGGCAGGGCCGGGCGAAGAGGTCGACGCGACCACCGAGGCTGCCCGCGTGGTCCCGATGATCTCGTGGATTCGTGAGCGCCATCCCGACGTGCTGATCAGCGTCGACACCTGGCGCAGCGAGGTCGCCGACCAGGCGTGCGCGGCGGGCGCCGATCTCATCAACGACACCTGGGCCGGCTACGACCCCGAGGTCGTCGCGGTGGCGGCCGAACGGGGAGCCGGGATCGTCTGTTCCCACACCGGTGGTGCCGTCGTGCGGACCCGGCCGCACCGTGTCGCCTACGGCGATTCCGTCGACGCCGTGGTCGCCGACGTACTCGCCGAGGTGACCGGTGCGGCGGAGCGGGCGCTGGCAGCGGGCGTGCATCGAGATGCGATCGTTATCGACCCGACGCATGATTTTGGCAAGAACACTCACCACGGGCTCGCTCTGTTACGCCATGTGAAAGATCTTGTTAATACAGGCTGGCCGGTCCTGATGGCGCTGAGCAACAAGGATTTTGTGGGGGAGACTCTGGGTACAGATCTAGAGCAACGGTTGGAGGGAACTCTCGCCGCGACGAGTCTGGCTGCCGCCGACGGCGCCCGGATTTTTCGCGTTCACGAGGTCGCCGCCACTCGTCGCGTGGTCGACATGGTCGCTGCCATCGCGGGAACGAGACCGCCCGCCCGAACAGTCAGGGGACTTGCATGACCAAGCAGAAGCGACGTAACCCCATCAGTCGTGACAAGGCCACCGTGTGGCCGACGCCGGCCGAGTCGCTCGCGGACGAGCGGCAGTGGTCGACGACCCACACCTGGGAACAGCCGAAGTGGACCATCGAGGAACTCGTCGCCGCCAAGGGCGGACGCACCGTCTCGGTGGTTCTGCCTGCCCTGAACGAGGAAGAGACCGTCGCCGATGTGATCGCCACGATCATGCCGCTGTACGGCACGCTCGTCGACGAACTGATCGTCCTGGACTCGGGCTCCACCGACGCCACCGCCGAACGTGCACTGGCCGCCGGCGCGCAGGTCATCACCCGCGAAGAGGCGGTGCCGGAACTCGAACCCGTCAAGGGCAAGGGGGAGGTGCTGTGGCGCTCGATCGCCGCGACCACCGGCGACATCATCGCCTTCGTCGACTCCGACCTGATCGATCCGGATCCGATGTTCGTGCCGAAGATGCTCGGCCCGCTTCTGGTGAATCCCGAGATCCACCTCGTCAAGGGGTACTACCGCCGTCCGCTGCGTACCGGCGGCACCCAGGACGCCAACGGCGGCGGTCGAGTCACCGAACTCGTCGCCCGGCCGCTGTTGGCCTCGCAGAAGCCCGACCTCACCGCGGTCCTGCAACCGCTCGGCGGCGAATACGCCGGAACCCGCGAGATGTTGTCGTCGGTGCCGTTCGCGCCCGGCTACGGCGTCGAGATCGGACTCCTCATCGACACCTACGACCGCTACGGCCTCGCGGGCATCGGCCAGGTGAACCTCGGCGTCCGCACCCACCGCAATCGTCCGCTGATCGAACTCGGCGTGATGAGCCGTCAGATCGTGGGCACGCTCATGCGCCGGTGCGGCATCGAGGACTCCGGTGTCGGGCTGACGCAGTTCACCGCCGAGCCCGACGGCTCGTTCACGCCGCACACCACCGAGGTCTACCTCGAGGACCGTCCGCCGATGAACACCCTCCGCTCGATGGGCTCCAAGGTGATGGCCTCCTAGCCGGCCGATCCACCCGACTCCGGCGACACGGTGACACGCCCTCGGCGTGACGCGGTGTCGCCGGATGCTTGTGCGGGCCGGACGGAGGCGGCCAGGTGCCGGCGGGGCCGCGGGACGACGGTCTGTCAGGATGGAATGTATGCAGACCCTGCTGCTGTACCTGCTGATCATGGCGCTCGTCGCCGGGGCAGTGTTCGCCGTCGTGTGGTTCGTCTTCGGGCGCGGGGAGGACCTGCCTCCGGTCGAACCCGAAACCACACTCACCCGTTTGCCGACGGTCGGGATAAGTGGCGACGACGTCCGGGCGCTGCGGTTCGCGCAGACGTTGCGGGGCTACAAGCAGTCCGAGGTCGATTGGGCGCTGGCGCGTCTCGCACGCGAGGTCGACGACCTCCGGTCGGTCATCACACGTCTCCGGGAGCGCGACTCCGGGACAGGTGTGACCCACGGCTCCACAGGCGTTCCCGAGACCGGAACGGGCGACACCACCGGCTCCGAGAACGGCCGGGAGCAGAGGGTTTACGACGACCCGACCCCCAATCCCGCATCCCGCGAAGGAGGTCCGTCGGTACCCTCCGACCGATGACCGGATCACGCCGGAACAGCGCTTGTGTCGCGCACTCGCATTCGATTGAGACGACGACACGTATCATGTTCAAAGCAGGGACACTGTGAAGGGAGCTTGAGAATGGCGGCAATGAAGCCACGTACTGGGGACGGCCCCCTCGAAGCGGCCAAGGAAGGGCGTGGAATCGTTGTCCGGATTCCGATCGAGGGCGGAGGTCGCCTCGTCGTCGAGCTGACCGCCGACGAAGCCGCCGCACTGGGTGAAGAACTCCGCGGGGTCACCGGCTGAACGGAGATCTCGCCGACGTCGTCGAGTTGCTTCGATGCCCGGTGTGTGCCGGGCCATTCGAGACCGGTCTCCCGGGGGCCGGGCACGACGAGACTTCCCCGGCTGTAGCCGGGTCTGGGCCGTCGCCGCGTGGAGGGACACTCCGCTGCGGTGACGGTCACTCCTTCGACGTCGCCAAGCAGGGTTATGTCTCACTGCTCGACGGACGTTCGGGATCGTTGCGCGCCGACACCGCCGCCATGGTCGCGGCCCGCGCGCGGGTGCACGACGCCGGGTTCTTCGCTCCGGTCCTCGACGCGGTGGCGGACCGAACGCGCGAATTAGGTGCCGGCGTCGACAAACCCGTCGTACTCGATGCGGGAGCCGGTGGCGGCCACTACCTTCGCGCCGCGGTCTCCGGACTCGCCGACGCCTCGCCGTCTGTCGAGGCCCGCGGGCTCGGCATCGATCTCTCCAAATTCTGCGCGCGGGCCATCTCCCGCGGCACCCCACGCCACGCGGCGATCGTCGCCGACATCTGGCGTGGCCTCCCGGTCGCCGATGACGCTGTCACTGTTGCGCTCTCGGTGTTCGCACCACGCAACGCGGCCGAGTTCGCGCGGGTACTGCACCCGGGCGGTGGACTCGTCGTCGTCAGTCCGGCCGCCGACCACCTCGCCGAGATCATCGAACCCATGCGGATGCTGCGCGTCGACTCCGGCAAATCCGAACGGCTCCAGGCCACATTCGCCGACGGCTACGAGATCCTCGATTCGTCGACGATCCGTTCCGTCACCGAACTCGACGCCCAGACCGTGGGCGACCTGGTTGCGATGGGCCCGTCGGCCTTCCATGCCGACGACGCCGACATCCGCTCACGTGCAGACGCATTCGTGGGGAAAGGCGTCGTCGATGTGACACTGTCGGTGGTCGTCACGGTCTGCCGCCCGACCCCGCCGGGCTGACCCCCGCTGGACGGAGATGCTCGGTCAGCGCAGTACGGACCGGTATACCCCGAGAGTCTGTTCGGCAATCGTCGCCCAGGAGAATTCGGCCTCGGCCCGTTCGCGGCCGGCCACTCCCATCGCCGCCGCCCCGGCGGGATCGCCGACGACCGCGTTGACCGTCTGGGCGAGATCGTGTTCGAAGGCTTGCGGATCGACCGGGTCGTAGGGCACCAGACGGCCGGTGACGTGGTCGCGCACGACCTCCGGGATGCCCCCGACCTCCGACGCCACCACGGCGGTCGCGCAGGCCATGGCCTCCAGGTTCACGATGCCCAGCGGTTCATACACCGACGGGCACACGAAGACCGATGCGGCGGTGAGGATCTCGCGGATGCGGGGAAGCGGCAGCATCTCCCGAACCCAGTGCACACCCGGTCGTGATGCCGACAGTTCACCGACCGCCGCCTCGATCTCGGCGCCGATCTCCGGGGTGTCCGGTGCTCCGGCACAGAGCACGAGCTGGATGTCGGGAGCGAACCGGTGTGCGGCCGAAACCAGATGGGCGACGCCCTTCTGCCTGGTGATACGTCCGACGAAGGCGACGATCGGGCGGTCGGGATCGATGCCGAGCGCGGTGAGTGTCGACTCCGGCCCGAACGGATCGTCGACCGGATACCACTGGCTGGTGTCGATGCCGTTGCGCACCACGTGGACACGTTCGGGGTCCAGTCGAGGGTAAGTGTTGCAGACGTCGTTGCGCATTCCGGAACTCACCGCGATCACCGCATCCGCGTATTCGACTGCGTTGCGCTCGACCCAGCTCGACACGCGATAGCCGCCCCCGAGTTGTTCGGCCTTCCACGGCCGCGACGGTTCGAGCGAATGCGCCGTGAGGATGTGCGGGACGCCGTACAGCTGCCCGGCGACGTGGCCGGCGAGTCCGGTGTACCAGGTGTGGGAGTGCACGACGTCGGCGCCCTCGGCGCCGACGGCCATCCGCAGATCGGCCGAGAGTGTCGTGATCGCCGCATTCGCACCGGCCAGACCCGGATCGGGTGAATAGACCGCTGCGGTCTCTCGTTCGGCACCCATGCAGTGCACGTCCACGGTCGCGAGATCGCGTAGATGGCGGACCAATTCGGTGACGTGTACACCGGCGCCGCCGTACACCTCGGGCGGGTACTCCCGTGTCATCATCGCCACCCTCATACCGACGACGCTAGTGGCATCGCGGGCAGTTCGCCATCGCTGTGCGAACACGACCACGAATCCGATGGCGCCGTCGTCTGGCCGAGGCTCCCGATCGCGGTTAAGTTGGGGGAGTGAGATCACAGCCGCACGTCCTCGGCATCGTCCTCGCCGGCGGCGAAGGCAAGCGCCTTTATCCGCTGACAGTCGACCGGGCCAAGCCCGCGGTGCCCTTCGGAGGTGCCTACCGGCTGATCGACTTCGTGCTGTCGAACCTGGTCAACGCCGGATACGAGCGCATTTGCGTGCTGACACAATACAAGTCGCATTCGCTGGACCGGCACATCTCGCAGACGTGGTGGACGTCGGGTTTCCACGGCGAATACATCACCCCGGTGCCGGCCCAGCAGCGACTCGGACCGCGCTGGTACACCGGCAGCGCCGACGCCATCTTCCAGTCGATGAACCTCATCACCGACGAACAACCCGAGTACATCGTGGTCTTCGGTGCCGATCACGTGTACCGCATGGACCCGTCGCAGATGGTCGATGCGCACATCGAATCGGGCGCCGACGTCACCGTCGCCGGCATCCGCGTACCGCGCGCCGAGGCGTTCGCCTTCGGGTGCATCGACTCCGACGCGTCCGGCAGGATCACGCGTTTTCTCGAGAAGCCCGCGGACCCGCCCGGGACACCGGATGATCCGGACTCGACCTTCGCCTCGATGGGCAACTACGTGTTCACCACCGAGGCACTCGTCGACGCCTTGCGCGCCGACGCCGCCGACTCCGACTCCGACCACGACATGGGTGGCGACATCATCCCGGCCTTCGTCGACCGCGGCACGGCGTATGTCTACGACTTCAAGGACAACGAGGTACCCGGCGCAACCGAACGCGACAAGGGGTACTGGCGCGACGTCGGGACCCTGGATGCGTTCTACGAGGCACACATGGACCTCGTGTCGGTGCACCCGATCTTCAACCTCTACAACGGTCGCTGGCCGATCCGCGGTGAGACGCACAACCTGCCGCCGGCCAAATTCGTCCAAGGGGGAGTGGCCGAGGACTCGGTGGTCGGCTCGGGCTGCATCATCTCGGCTGGGACCGTACGCAATTCGGTGCTGTCGTCGAACGTCATCGTCGAGGACGGTGCAATCGTCGAGGGCAGTGTCCTCATGCCGGGCGTACGCGTCGGCAAGGGCGCCGTCGTCCGCCGGGCGATCCTGGACAAGAACGTCGTCGTCGGCGACGGTGAGCAACTCGGCGTCGACCCCGACTCCGATCGGGAACGCTTCTCCGTCAGCGCCGGTGGCGTGGTGACCGTCGGCAAGGGGGTTCGGGTCTAGCGCCGCACCTCAGGCAGCAGGGGCGACGACCGAGCGCAGTGAGGGCGCCGCGTATCGAGGTCACCCGCCGCTGCGGTCCACGCTCTGCACTAGGTATCGCCAAGCGATACCTAGTGCTGACCGTCCTCGTCGATTGCCCGCCGATCTCGCCTGAGGTTCGAAAACTCGTCCCGCTCAGCGGTGTCCAAGGGCAATCTGCCCTCGGAGGCATCTCAGGGGACGAGAATTTCGGAGCTTGCGGAACCCCCGCTCCCTGAGGAGCGTCCGGAGCTTGCGGAGGGCGCAGAACCCCCGCTCCCTGAGGAGCGTCCGGAGCTTGCGGAGGACGCAGAACCCCCGCTCCCTGAGGAGCGTCCGGAGCTTGCGGAGGACGCAGAACCCCCGCTCCCTGAGGAGCGTCCGGAGCTTGCGGAGGACGCAGAACCCCCGCTCCC
>NZ_WXYI01000007.1:147742-229428 GCF_009872315.1 Gordonia sp. YY1
CAGAACCCCCGCTCCCTGAGGAGCGTCCGGAGCTTGCGGAGGACGCAGAACCCCCGCTCCCTGAGGAGCGTCCGGAGCTTGCGGAGGACGCGTCACGAAGGGCTCGCGAGGTCGACTCACCAGGTCTTCGTGGCCAGCGCGGCCCGGATGAGCTCCGGGATGTCGGCGTCGGTGTCCGCCGGCAGATCGTCGATCGGCCACCACTGCAGGTCCACCGATTCCTCACTGCGTTCGAACGCCGGGAGGCTGCCGTCGGCAGTCGGGGCGGCGACCACCCGGTAGCGCACGTCGAGATGCCTGGTCGGCACGCCGAGTGAACAGGTGATCGGGTGGGTGTGCAGGTGCACGATGCCACCACTGCCGCCGACGCGATCGAGGTCGAGACCCGGGATGCCGGATTCTTCACGGGCTTCCCGCAATGCGGCGTCGGCCAGGGTCTCGTCGGTCGGCTCACAGTGTCCGCCGAGCTGAATCCATCTGCCCACGCGCGGATGCAGAGTCAGCAGCACATGGCTTCGATCGGCGTCGAAGACGATGGCCGACCCGGTGAGATGACCTGCCGCACAGGCGCGCAGGCAGGCGTCGGGAGTGGCGGCGAGGAGCGCGAGGTAGGCGTGCCGCAGGCTGTCCTGCGCCGAGTCCGGCGCCTGCCAGGCGGTCAGGGCCTCGACCGCCGAGGCGTGCAGCGACTCCGCGGTCACAGCTCGACCACCCACTCGTCGGTCGGCGCGGCGTCGCGCAGCGGGGCGGCCTCGAGCGGGTGCCCGATGGCGACGGCGCCCAACGGCTCCCACGACGAGTCGAGTTCGAGGACGCGTCGCACCGTCGGCGCGGCGAAGATCGTAGATCCGACCCAGCAGCTGCCGATCCCGCGGACCGACAGCGCGATGAGCAGGCTCGCCACGGCGCCGCCCGCGGCCACCGTGAACATGGTGTGCTCGGCCGCGTTGCGTCGCTCGTCGGGGTACTCGTGCACACCGTCGGGCACGAGGAACGGGATCACCAATTCGGGTGCGTCGTACAGAATCCGACCGCGACGGAGCCGCTTCTCGATCGATTCGGGTGTCTTGGCATCGGATTCGAGGTCGGCGCGCCATTCGGCGTTCATCGCATCGAGCAACGCACGACGCCGCTCGACCGACCGCACCCACACGAACCGCACCGGATGGGTGTGGTGGGGCGCGGGCGCCGTCAGGGCTTCCCCGAGTGCGGTCCGCATGTCGTCGGGATCGACCGGTCGGTCGTCGAAGGCGCGCACCGAACGTCGTGTGCGGATGGCCTGACGCCGCCCCAGGGCGATGGCCTCCTCCGTGCCGAGCCGGAACAGGTCCTCTTCGGCGGGCCGGATCAGATCGGCGGCGGTCGAACCGTTGTCGACGGGTGCGAACCCGCGGACGACGGCCACCGGGACAGCCGCGAGCTTGCCCTTGACCAGGTCGGCGGCCGCGGCCAGTTCGTCGGCGACCGCGATGTCGGTCACCACCAACGGATTCCCGTAGTCGTCGGTGCCACCGTCATACGGGTGGGTGACGGCGATGCCCGCCGAGCCGATCGCGACATCGGTCTGCCCGGTGCGCCACGCACGGCCCATCGTGTCGGTGATGATCACCGCGACCTCGAGGCCCGTTCGCTCGGCGATGGCGGCCCGCAACCGTGCCGCGCTGCCGTCCGGATCCTCGGGGAGCAGGGCCAGCTGGTCGGAGCGCACGTTGGAACCGTCGATCCCGGCTGCGGCCTGGACCAGACCCAGACGGCTCTCGGTGATGAGCGTGCGGTTCTTGCGGGCGAGCACGCGCACCGACTCGGCCTCGACGAGCTTGCGCCGCAGCGCATCACGTTCCTCCGGGTCGGCGGGTGCGTCGACCATGCGGCCCTCGGCCTTGGAGATGATCTTGCTCGTCACCACCAGGACATCGCCGGATTCCAGCCACGGTGCGGCGGCGAGGACCTCGGCGGCGACGTCGGATTCGTCGGTGAATTCGGGGAGCCCGGTGACGGGCCGGATCTCCAGGCCGTCCGGGGCGCGATGATCGGCGAGCTCGCTCACGCGGTGCCCACGTTCTGGTCCGGCAGCGCCACGTCGACGAGCGCGCAGGCCGCACGGATCATCTGCGCGGTGGCCTGCGGGTCGGTCATCAGCAGCGGGGCCGAACCGATCGAGATGCCGTCGACGCGTGCGTGGTCGCCCTCGGCGATCAGCCAGCCGTCGAGGATGCCGTTGCCGCTGCGGGCCCCGTAATGGGCGGCGATGGCCTCGGCCGACGATTCCACGCCGATCACCGACAGGCATTCGTCGGCCATACCGCGCAGCGGTCGGTTGTCGATGACCGGGGAGACGCCGACCACCGGGGCCGTCGTGGTCCGCAGTGCGCTGCGCATTCCCGGAACACTCACGATCGCACCGATGCTCACCACCGGATTCGACGGCGCGAGCACGATGACGTCGGCGTCGGCGATCGCGTCGAGGACACCGGGTGCGGGCGTGGTGTCGTCCGAGCCCACCTGCGCGAAGCCGAAGGTCGGGACCTGCGCCCGGTGGCGCACCCACCATTCCTGGAAGTGGATCGCGACCCGCTCGCCCTCGTCGCCGTCCGGTTTCGCGATCACCACGTGGGTCTCGTGCCGGTCGTCGGTCACCGGCAGCAGGCGCACCCCCGGGTTCCATCGGCGGCTCAGGGCGGCGGTCACATCGGACAACCGGTACCCGGCGTCGAGCATCTGGGTGCGGATCAGATGGGTGGCGAGATCACGGTCGCCGAGGCCGAACCAGTCCGGGTCCGCCCCGTAGGCGGCGAGTTCCTCTTTCGCGTGCCAGGTTTCACCGCGCCGGCCCCACCCACGTTCGGGGTCGATGCCACCGCCCAGGGTGTACATGCACGTGTCGAGGTCGGGGCAGATGCGCACGCCGTGCATCCACGCGTCGTCGCCGACGTTCACGATCGCGGTGATCTGATGTTCGCCGACACCGAGAGTGGGGTCGTCCGGATGCGGCGGGAACGGGGTGACACCCAGCAATTCGCGCAGTCCGAGGAGGAAACGGGCACCCCCCACGCCGCCGACGAGTACGGTCACCTTCACAGCAGGTACTCCTTCACACCGCCACTCTAGTGGTCGGCCGCGAGGGTTCGTACGCCGCTGTCATGCCCGTCCGGCGGGCTGGGAGGAGGGCTCGTGAGTGTGATCTTCGCTTCGCCTTCGCGTCATCGTCGTGTCGAGTCACAGATTTGTCGGCACGCGATGGTAAAGGGAATTCTTCGATTCAACTTGACCGGGACCGCCCTCGGCGTGTCTAATCACATCAGTGTCATTCCGAGTTTGAGATCGAGAACATTCGAAGTCGAGAACTACTGGCCTCCAAGGGATTCGATCATGTGTTCGAACTCGGCAGAGGGTCGGTGCCGGCATCGAGTGCCGTCGCTCGGGCGCTGTGTACAACGGATGCAGGGAGTTCGCGCACCCGGAGTACAAGTGGTGTGGCAGCAGTGGTGGGTACGGCAGCACGTCGTGTTCGCAAAGGACAGATTACGACCAACATCCCGAGCTAGGAGGCGCCGACGATGGCTTTGAACAACCCGATCGGCAATCCGCTTGAACCACATGATCGCCCGCAATTCATCGCAGAGTCTCCCGTGATGACATCCGCCCCGGAGATCGGTACCCCAGAATTCCGTACCCTTGGCCCCGTTGACGATTCGATGATCGGCGGCACCGCGCGTGCGGCCTCAGTCGAATTCGCCGCCGACGCAACCGGTCTCGCCGGTGCCGACGCGGACGAGTCGGCGGGTCGTCGTCATCTGGCCCTGGTGCCCAACGACTTCGACGACCTGTTCGACGCGGTCGAGGAGCAGTGGCAGGACCGCGCACTGTGTGCGCAGACCGATCCCGAGGCGTTCTTCCCGGAAAAGGGTGGATCGACACGTGAGGCCAAACGCATCTGCCAGGGCTGCGAGGTCAAGGCGGAATGCCTGGAGTATGCGCTCCACAACGACGAACGCTTCGGTATCTGGGGCGGGCTGTCGGAGCGCGAGCGCCGTCGCATCAAGCGCGGCATCATCTGACCGACGTCGCCGGAACGGCGTCGTCAGAACAGACGAATAGACCAGCGACAGCTGGACGCTCGACGGTCATCGTCGAACGCGATCATCGACCGCGGATCATTCAGGTCCGCGGTCGATCGTGTCTTCGTCGACGCCCAGGTGGGTCGCGACCTGCTGGACGAGAACCTCGTGTACCAACTCGAGAAGATCTGTCCCCTTCTTCGCGCGGGACTCCAGCGGCCGGCGGAACAGGATGATCTGAGCCCGCGTCGGAACCCCGTGGACGTCCATCCCCGCCGGGATCAGCCGTGCAAGCGGAACCGCACCGTCGGCGGTCACCTCGTCGGGCCACTCGACGGTCTCGGGATCTCGGGGGAGCAGGCGCGGGATCTCGTCGACGGCGATGTCGAGTCCGGAGAGCTGATCGTGCCACTGCGCGTCGATCTCGGCGAAGGCCTCCAGCGCGACGGCGTCGAACTCATCGGATCGGGTGTTGTAGGCGGGGACGTTCTGCGGCAGCAGCGGGGAACGCAGGCCGCGTCCTCGCCGGTCTCGGTACCGTTCGACCCGTCGTCGGCCACGACGAAGTCCCGGCTGGCCGTATGAGCCGCGCTGCGTCGGCTTCGGGTGGATGCGCATGGCGCGAGTCTAAGAGGTCGCAGTGGCTCGTGTCGCCCCCGCCTCGGCCCGTTGTGAGCGTGTCGAATCTGTGGTTGCGGACAGGGCGGGCTAATCTCGTCACGTGAAGCTTCCCCGTCTGTGCTGCCGACCCGGCTGCGCCCGATCCGCGGTGGCTACCCTGACCTTCGTCTACGCCGAATCGACTGCGGTGATCGGTCCACTGGCGACCTCGGAGGAGCCGCATTCCTGGGATCTGTGCGACGATCACGCCCGGCGGATCACCGTGCCGCGGGGGTGGGAGATGTTGCGCAGTGAGCGGGGATTCTCGGCACCTGCCGAGGACCACGAACTGACCGCCCTCGCCGAGGCCGTCCGCGAGGCCGGCGCCGTCGCCGGGGGTGCGCGCCCGGGCTTCGTCGATCGCGGGCCCCTCGGTCGTGGTTCGGATCGGATGCCGGTGGACTCCCTCGACGCCTTCGACTCGCGGGCTCGGGACGAGGCACGCGCGGCCGATGCCGCCTACGAGGCCGCCCTCGCGGATCGCCGGAGCGGCCGCCATCGCGCCGGGCCGGTCGACTCGCCGTCGCAGCCGCCGGCCGTTCCGGGAGTGCCGCGCCACCAGACGCGGCCACGTCCGGGCCGCCGCGGTCATCTCCGCGTACTCCCGGATCCGGTCGACTGAGCGGACACCACCACGCGGGGGGCGTGGAACCCGTTGTCGCCGTCGGGGGCCGCGGATCATTCGTGCTCCGGCCCGGACCCGCCCGCCCGTCCGAACCCGGTCCGAGAATCGAACGGGTGACTGTGTCGCGTACCCGGGCGTGTGTCCCCGCACCTGGCTACGCTGGTTCCATGCGTACCGGTACACCCGACCTCGACGATGCCGAGGAGTTGTTCTCCGCGGACGTCGACGGACTGCTGCGGGCCGTCGCGCTCGCCGGAGCGCAGGTCCGTGCCACCGCCGAGGCCGTTCGTGAGGGTGTCCTCGCCCCTCTCGCGGACCTCCGACCACGTAGCATCGTGGTCGTCCACGGTTCCAGCGAGGTCTCGCATCGGGCGGCCGAGCTGAGTGTCGCCACCCTCGCAGCGCGTGTCGACGTCCCGGTCGTGAGTGGTCCCGTCCTGCCTGGCTGGGTCGGTCCTCTCGACGTCGTGATCGTGGCCGGCGAGGATGCCGGAGACATGGCGCTGGCGGATGCCGCCGCGCGCGCCCAGCGTCGTCGGGCGGAGGTGGTCGTGGCCGCGCCGATCGCCGGCCCCTTGCGGGATGCCCTGGGCGGCAACGGAATCGACCTCTCTCCGCGGTTCGACGTCGAACCGCGCTTCCGTTTCGTCGGTTTCGTCGCGGCACTGCTGGCGGTGTTCGGCGCACTGACGCAGGTCCGTGTCACCGGCCCGACGCCCGTCCTCGACGACCTGGCCGACGCGCTCGACGCCGAGGCCTCCGGATCGCATCCTTCCCGCGAGACCTTCCACAATCGCGCCAAGTCGCTGGCGGTCCGCGTGCAGGGCCGTCCCGCCGTCTGGACGTCGGATTCGCCGGCGGGTTCGGTCCTGGCCGCTCACGCCGCCTCCAGCTTCGTCGGGTTCGCCGGGATCATCAGCGCAGTCGCCGAACTCGGCGACGTGGCGAGGATGTCCCGGCTCCTGGAGTCGCGGCCGGGCGGAGCGCCGGCCGCCGACACGATCTTCTACGACCCGGAGTTCGACGGTCCGGCACAGGAGCCGGCTCCCCGCATCATGGTGGTGTCGACTCCCCGGCGCGAGTGGTACACCCGGCAGCGAGTGATGGGATTGGGCGACGTCGATCTGGTTGTCGGTGCCGACGAGGCAGGCGGGGTGCCGCCGGGTGGCGGCCAACCGTGGGACGACCGGCGTCCGGCACCGGGTGAGGACCCGGTGGCCGACGGCCCGGGGGACGTTCTCGGTTTGTTGGTCGTGGCGTTGCGGGTCGAGATGGCGGCGGTGTATCTCCGCCTGATTGGGAACACGGTGCAATGAGGATTCTCGACGGAGTGGTGCGCCCCTACGCGTGGGGTTCACGGACGGCCATCGCGTCGATTCAGGGCAGGCCTGTCCCGTCGGCCCATCCGGAAGCCGAGCTGTGGTTCGGTTCGCACCCGGCAGGTTCGGCGCGATGTGTCGACCCCTCCGGTCCCGAGCAGGACCTCGGCGAGGTGATCGACGCCGATCCGGTGGCGACACTCGGCACGGCCAGTGCGGCCGAGTTCGGCAATCGGCTCCCGTTTCTGCTGAAAGTCCTCGCCGCCGAAGAGGCCCTGTCGCTGCAGGCGCACCCCTCCGCGGAACAGGCGCGAGAGGGGTTCGAACGGGAGAACGCGCGTGGCCTCGCCATCGACGCCCGCGACCGCAACTACCGCGATCCGTGGCACAAGCCGGAGCTGATGGTCGCCACCACGCCCTTCGATGCGCTGGCCGGTTTCCGCGATCCGCACGAGACCATCGCCCTGCTTCGCGAACTTCAGGTCAGCGAACTCGACCATTATCTGGGAATGCTTGTCGGGCAACCTGATTCAGAGGGGCTCCGGGCGGTGTTCACCACCTGGCTGACACTGCCGGAGTCGCTGATACGTCAGCTCGTGCCCGCGGTACTGCACGGCGCGATCGAGGTGCTGAGCGCGGGGCGCACGGAGTTCGCCGCCGAACTGCGCACGGTGTGTGAACTCGGTGAGGACTATCCGAACGATCCCGGTGTGCTCGCCTCGTTGCTGCTCAATCACGTGCACCTCGAGCCGGGGCAGGGTCTGTACCTGCCGGCCGGCAATCTGCACGCGTACCTCCGTGGCACCGGCGTGGAGATCATGGCCAACTCCGACAACGTCTTGCGCGGCGGCCTCACGCCCAAGCACATCGATGTGCCCGAGCTGTTGCGCGTCCTCGATTTCACCCCGGTCGACTCCGCCCAGCTGGCACCGCCGGTGCGCATGATCGGCGCGGAACGTGTGTACCTCACCCCCGCGCCGGAGTTCCGGCTGTCCCGGGTCGAGCTGGACGGCACCGGGCTGCATCATTCGTCGTCGATCTGTTTCGACATGCCGGGGCCTCAGATCCTCGCGGTGCTCAGTGGTGCGATCGAGGTTCGTCCCGCGGGTGGCGCGCCGCTGACAGTGCAGTCCGGTCGTGCCCTGTGGATCACCGACGACGACCCGGACGTGATCGTGCGGGCCGCCTCGGCGCGCGCGGTGTTCTACCGGGCGCTCGTGCCGGTTGCGGTGTCGGCTGCCGACGGGGTGTCCGCGTCCGCGCCGGCCGCGGCGACAGCCGCTGAGTGATACCGCGGCGACAGCGCTCAGTGATACGGGCTTAGCGCCGAACGGGTCCGGCGGGTGTGTGGGCCGCGGGTTCGGGGTAGCCGCCGATCAGGTTCCACTCGTCCGGGGTCGCGACCATCGTCACCAGGATCGGTTCTCCGCCGGTGTCGAGTGAGAGGTCCTGTGGCGCACGCGGATTCTGCATCAGAGCGACGGTGTGCCCGCCGGCCGGGTCGTCGACGCCCGGTGCGGACACGATCATCCGCGTCGTATCCGGTTGGGGGGATGGAGGACTGACGCCGTCGACGATGACCAGCGCCGGTCCCGGACGGGCCGGTGTGCGGTCGCCGGCCAGTGACAGTGCGCTCGGATCGGCGACCGCGGTGACCAGTGGCGCCCAGCGATGCGGTCGGTCGGTGTGGACACGGACCGAGGCACCCACAGCCACCGCGCGCAGTGCCATCTGCGCGACGACGTGGATTCCGGCGGCAACGGAGACGGTGGCGATGCCGGGGCCGACGAGTCGGGTGGCGACGGCGCGGCCCGCGTGGTCGGCTCCGATGAGCTGACCGCACCCTCCGGCGGGGAGGCGAACCGATCCCAGGAAAGCCTGGGCCGCGTCGCCGGTGAGGGTCGGCAGGGCCCGGTCGAGGCGGGTGGGCGTCGCGATCGGAAGGCTGACCGCGAGGGCGTCGAACTGGCGTCCGTCGAGCGGTTGCAGGCCGGCCGGCCACGACGGCACCGACCGGCGCGCATCCGGGAACTCGTTGAACCGGACGAACGCGGACACCTCGACCTCCCGTCGTCCCTTGCGGTGACGGCGGTCGGCGGTGATGTGCCGGAGTCGGATGGTGAGTGTCGTCGAGACGGCCGAGTTGACCCAGACGTCGCGGACGACGGCGGGCAGCGCTTCCGATTCGACTGCGGCACTCCGGATGCGGAGCCCCGACACCCCGACCGATTCCCACTCCTCGGCCAGGGAGTCGAGGCCGGCTCCCTCGGTCAGCTGGGTGGTGACCGAGGTGATCTGTGCGGCGGACAGGATGGTGGTGGTCAGCCCGTGCTCGGCGAGGCGTTTGGCGACGCGGCGCGTGGTGACCGTCGCGGTGCGCAGGGCACCGGTCGCGCCGCCGCCGCGCCGCGCCACGGCGTCGGGGCACTCGAGTGGATCGAGCCGGAGCACGACGAACACCGAGCGCTGGGCGGTCGCCGACAGCGGTCCGAGGGTGCGGTCATAGGTCGCTGGTGCCACACCGGAACCCCACACGCGCACACCGTGACTGATGACCTCGATGGAACTGAGCGCGATGTCGTAGCGGTCGATGCATTCGGCGAGGACGTCGAGCGGAACCAGTTGGCCCGTCTCGCCGGCGAGCGTGCTGTTGCCGGGGGTCAGGTAGGTGACCGCGGGGCCGCCGGGGTCGACCCGGACCACGGTGACCAGGGTGTCGCCCACCCAGCGGGCGCCGATGGTCGTGGGTGCCGACGAGCGGCGTGCTGATGGACGAGTCGACGATCCGGACAGCGGGACGTCGAAGGGGGCCGGGTTGAGGTCGGCGGGGCTCCGGCGCATCCGCAACCAGGAGAACGACATCCGTGCGCCGATCCGCCCGAACAGAGACCGGCCGCCGACGCTGACCAGTCCGGCTGCGACCACCACGGCCACGATCAGTGCCGACGAACCCCACACGCTGCCGGACAACGCCCACACGACGAGGCCGAGAGCCACGATCACCTCGATCACCAGGAGTGTGCGAAGCCCCGTCGCACGCGTGTTCCGATCCACGATCCCCCCTCGATCCCGGTGCCGCGTCGAATGCGGCGCCGCCCGTCGGTGTGTCCACAGGCGGCTGAGCCCCGCACGTGAGGGGCCTGATTGTCGGTTAGGCTACTACCGCGCGGCAGGGGGTATGCCGCAGGAGATCACAACCGGTCCACAGCGGCGCCCGTTCGCGGGCGGCTGGGATCGGTGCGGACAGGGGGAGTCGTGGCACGTCAGCTCACGACCAAGGCGCAGGTCAACGGCTATCGTTTCCTGATCAAGCGGCTCGAGCACGCGCTCGTGCGCCGCGATGTGCGAATGCTGCACGACCCGATGCGATCCCAGTTGCAGGCGCTGGTGGTCGGCACGATTCTGGGCCTGCTCGTTCTCGGCGGTTGCGGGGTGTACGGTCTCGTCCGGCCGCAGGGTTCGGTCGGGGACGCGACCATCATCGTCAGCAAGAACAGCGGCAGCACCCATGTCCTCGTCGAGGACACGCTGCACCCCGTGCTCAATCTCGCCTCGGCCCGGCTGATCACCGGGAGTTCCGAGAAGCCGACGTCGGTGGCGGACACCAAACTCAAGTCCTATCCGCGTGGCCCTCTGCTGGGAATCCCGGGTGCACCCGCGTCCCTGCCGGGTTCGGCGCACCAGGGCAACTCCGTGTGGACGGTGTGCGATTCGTCGACCGTCGCGTCGGATTCGTCGAGTGAGTCGATCCGGCAGACGGTCATCGGTGAGAAGCCCGCGTTGGGTTCGTCGACCGTCGAGACCGCGCGCCCGGCCGACGCGGTGCTCGTCCGTGCCGGCGACGAGATCTTCCTGGTCTATCAGCTGTTCCGGGACGGTGCATGGAGCCCGGTTCGCGCGGAGGTCGACACCGGCAGCGCCCCGGTCATGCGGGGTCTCGGACTCGACGGAGTGACGCCGCGGCGGATGACCCCCGGCCTGCTCAACAGCTTTCCGCTCGTCGATCCGCTGACGGTGCCCGCCATTCCGGGCGCCGGACAGCCGGGCGCGGTGGACTCGGCGACCGTCGGCTCGGTCGTGAAGTCGGTCGGCGTCGACGACGAGACGACCTATCACGTCGTGCTCCGCGGCGGTGTCCAGGAGATCAGTGCCCCGACCGCCGAGATCCTGCGTCTGGCCGACCGCGACGGCGCCGCGCCCGTCAGAACGGTGGCGCCCGGCGAGCTCGCGACGCTGAAGGTGGTGGAGGAGTTGCCGATCGGCGACTTCCCGCAGGCCGACCCGTCGTTGCTCGGTCTCGCTGCCGATCCGACGCTGTGCCGCAGCTGGTCTCGTGGCACCGACGAGCCTCGGGCCGAGACCGCATTGCTGGCCGGGCGTGCCCTTCCGCTCGCGTCCGATGCGGTGCCGGTACGCCTCACCTCGGCCGACGGTGTCGGACCCGGTCTCGACGAGGTCTATCTGCCGCAGGGGTCGGGGGAGTATCTGCAGGTGACCGGTAACGAGGCCGACAGTGCCCGCACCGAATCGCTGTTCTACGTGAACGATTCGGGTGTACGGTTCGGGATTCCCGACCTCGAGACCGGTGGGATCCTCGGGCTCGGTGACTCGCCGGCGCGTGCACCGTGGTCGGTGGTGTCCCTGCTCGCGCCCGGTCCGACGCTCTCCCGGGAGGCCGCGCTGGTCGCTCACGACGGATTGAAGACGGCCGAGATCGGCCGGGACGGCGAGTAGTTCGCATTCGGGCGGAGCCTCAGGACGTGAGCGGACCGCCGACGATGTTGCCGACGATGCCGCGGATGATGTTGGTGCCGTCCTCGCTGCGCAGTTCGTCGTACCAGGCGGCGGTCTTCTCCGGGTCCTTGCCATGGGTGACGTCGCTGCGCTTGCGGGCGCGGAGCACCAGATCGCCGGCGCGTTCGGTGCGCGCAGCCTGGTAGGCGTCCAGGGCGGCGATCGGATCGTCGGGGTGGTCGCGGAAGGCGAACTGCAGTGCGACCGCGTCCTCCATCGCCGAGCATCCACCCTGTCCGATGTCGGGCGTGGTGTTGTGCGCGGCGTCGCCGAGCACGGCGACGCGTCCCTTGACCCAGGTGTCGAACGGGTCGAGGTCGAGGATCTCGACCCGATTGGTGGTCGCGGGATCGAGTTCCGCGATGAGGGTCTGGACGCCGGGCGCCCAGTCGGCGAACTCCGCGGCGAGCACCTCGCGCGCGCTGCCGCGTTCGAACGGAACGCCCTCGGGCATCGGGACGTCGAAGAAGAAGTAGAAGCGGTTGCCCGCCACCGGCATCACCGACACACGCCGTGAATCACCCACATAGGTGGTCCATTCGGTGGCCGGGCCGATCTTCTCGTCGACCTCGACGAGTCCGTTGAAGTTGACGTACCCCGCGTAGCGGCGCGCAACCGGGCCGCCCAGGACGTATTCGCGGGCCAGTGACCTCGCGCCGTCGGCGCCGATCACGATGTCGCCGGAATCGGTGGTCCCGTCGGCGAATTCGACGGTGGCACGATTCTCGTCGCTGCGGACCGCCACCATCTCCTTGCCGAAGTGGATGTCGTCGAATCCATACGCGTCCATCAACATCTGCTGCAGTTCGGCCCGCGCGATCGGGTACGGACGCTGACCCACCTCGTCGATGAGTGGCTGCATGCTGAAGCGGCACATGGTGTCACCGGTGAAGCCGTCGACGTAGCTCATCGAGTGGAGGATCCCGCCGATCTCGGCGGTCTCCTTCTCCAGCCCGAGGTGGTTGAGGCACTTGACCCCGTTGGACCACACCGAGATCGCGGCACCGACGGGCTTGTTCTCGGTGACCTGCTCGTAGACCTCGACCTCGATTCCCAGCTGTCTGAGAGCGATGGCCGCCGACATACCGCCCATACCTGCGCCGACGATCACTGCCTTCACGCTCACCACCGCTTTCTCCGATGTCACCCGCCGGCCGCTTCTCACCGACACGACACAAGGCTAAGACGCGACCGACGCTGGTGCGCGACCAAACATCTCGTCCGGCCTACGAGAGGACAGTGGGGGTGGGGATCACTGCGAACGGCGGGAGGCCACGAGAGCGGTGACCATCTCCTGCCACTGTGTGGTGATGGTCTCGAGATCGAGGCCGACCTCGACCATCAGATACCGGACCGACCCGGCGGCCAACGGTGCCTGCACGGCCAGCGACATGAAGTCGAGCTCGTCCGCGAAACCCAACTGCCGCAGCAAGATCTGTACGTGCTGGGTCGACGCGCGACCCACCGGGTGGGTCATGAAGTCGTCGGCGGCCGCCCCGGCCTCCAGCAGGATGTCGAGGTGGTCGCAGGTGAGTTTGAGCCGGGCGCGGCCGTAGGCCAGCAACCGGTCGAGCGGGGGCGCGCCGGGACCCAGGGGTTCGGGTCCGGACAGGTAGGCCTGCTGCATCTCGGATTCGGAATGGTCGAGCAGTGCGAGCATCAATCCGGTGCGGTTGCCGAAGCGTCGGAACACCGTGCCCTTGCCCACACCTGCCTCGCGGGCGACCGCTTCCATGGTGACCGCCGCCGCGCCGTGGTGATCGATCAGGTTTTTGGCGGCAGCCAGCAACAGACGCCGATTTCGTGCGGCGTCGGCACGTTCGGTCCCCGAGTTGTTGAAGGAGATATGGAGCGGGGAGTGGTCTGGCCCGTTCGGCACGTGATGAGGGTAACTCTTTACCTCGGCCTGGAATCAATCGGACCCGGGTCCGGTTACTTGATGCGTATTCACGGTCCCCTCCGGGCCGATGCCCTCGTCGAAAGGAATGACATGTCGGATCGAACTGTCGAATTGGTTGCGCTCGTCGGAAGCCTTCGTGCTGCCTCCGTCAACCGGCAGCTGGCCCAGGTCGCTGCCGACAATGCTCCCGCCGGGGTCGACATCACGGTCGTCGACGATCTCGGTGCGCTGCCGTTCTACAGCGAGGACATCGACGTCGAGGGCGCCCTCCACGACGGTGTGGTCGCCCTCCGTGAGTCCGTGGCCAAGGCGGACGGAGTGCTCATCGCCACCCCCGAGTACAACGGCACCATTCCGGCCGCGCTCAAGAACGCCATCGACTGGCTGTCGCGTCCCTACGGCGCCGGGGCGCTGGGCGGCAAGCCGGTGGCGGTGCTGAGTGCGGGCCTCGGCCAGTACGGCGGACAGTGGACCCGTGAGGACACCCGTAAGTCGGTCGGCATCGCCGGCGGTCGCGCGATCGAGGAGGCCGACCTCGGTCTGCAGATCCCCGCGCTCCCGGAGGGTGGCCTCACCGATCCCACGATCGTGGCGAAGGTCGTCGCGTCGGTCGCCCGCCTCGTCGACGAGGTCGCCGTCAGCGCCTGACCTGTTCTCTGGTTTCTTCGACGCCGCACCGGGCCCACGCCCGGTGCGGCGTCGTCTTGTCGACGAGCTGGGGATTGTGGACTGCCGGTGCACATGTTGTGGAGCAGTCCTGGACAACCTGTGAGCGACACGCCGTACGGGCCCGTGACACGCCGGAATTTCGAATCCTGCACCCCTCCGACCTGCATGTCTTCCACCGATGTTATTCACAACCCCTTGTGGTGACCAGAAATGTCAGCCACTAGGTGTAGTGTTTGCGGTACCAGTCAGGCGGACAAGAGGAAGTGGATCCACTCCTCCGGAAACGCCAGGGAGACGGTGACGTAGGTCACCATCTTCACGCTGGGAAACTGCACGTCACTGGCGATTCCTACGACCGAGGAGAACCTCTCGATGTCTTCCATCACCGTCTACACGAAGCCGGCATGTGTCCAGTGCAACGCCACCTACAAGGCCCTGGACAAGCAGGGTCTGTCCTATGAGGTCGTCGACATCAGCCAGGACCCGGAAGCCCGCGACTATGTGATGGCGCTCGGTTACCTCCAGGCCCCGGTCGTCGTCGCCGGCGACGAGCACTGGTCGGGCTTCCGTCCCGACCGCATCAAGGCGCTCGCCACTGCTGCTGCCTGATCTCCGCAGTCTGCTGTCACCGTCGACCCGGGCGCGGGTGCGATCCGAAGGGGAAGCCGGATCCGCCGCGTCGGGATGTGACAGCCGAGAGTGACCCCGGTCTCGGATCGGGAAATGGTCACGAGGGTTCCGGTGTTGGAACCAGATGGCGTCGGTGATCGGCGCCGTCGATCAGAACGCAAACGAACAGACGTTCCACACGGTCATCGTCAGCAGGGTTGGAGGGAGACATGTCGGCCACGTCGCCGTTGATCGTCTACTTCTCCTCGGTCTCCGAGAACACCCACCGATTCGTCGAGAAGCTGGATATGCGCTCGGTGCGTATCCCGCTGACCGGAGCGGCCGGTGAATTCCGTGTCGATGAGCCCTACGTGCTGATCTGCCCGACCTACGGGGGAGGCAAGGCGACGGGCAAGCCCGGCGGTTTCGTCCCCAAGCAGGTCATCCGCTTTCTCAACGACGAACACAACCGATCCCTCATCACGGGGGTGATCGCGGCCGGCAACACGAACTTCGGTGAGGAGTTCTGCTACGCCGGCGACATCATCTCGCGCAAGTGTCGCGTGCCCTACCTGTACCGATTCGAATTGATGGGCACCACCGACGACGTCGACCGCGTGCGTGCGGGACTGGCCGACTTCGCCCAGAGTCCCGCGTTCGCGGCAACCGGTTCGCTCCACGCCGCACCCGCCTGACAGTCGGCCGGGCGCGCCGCCACCGGACTGTCACACCCCGCCCATACTCTGCCCATGAGGCACTTGGTAAGCCCACCACTATCCGCAGGAGTCATCTGTCGTGTCGCCCACCGCCGCCGTCTCGGACACCTCTTCAGCAAGTAAGTCGGGCGTGCATGCCGGCCCGTCGGGCCATGAGCCCGGCGAGCTGGACTTCCACGCGCTCAACGCGATGCTCAACCTGTACGACGCCGACGGGAAGATCCAGTTCGACAAGGATCGTGAGGCCGCGCGCCAGTACTTCCTGCAGCACGTCAACCAGAACACCGTGTTCTTCCACGACCTCGACGAGAAGCTCGACTACCTCGTCGAGGAGAACTACTACGAGCCCGAGGTCCTCGCCAAGTACGACCGCGAGTTCGTGAAGGGCCTGTTCAAGCACGCCTACGACAAGAAGTTCCGGTTCCCGACGTTCCTCGGGGCGTTCAAGTACTACACGAGCTACACGCTCAAGACCTTCGACGGCAAGCGCTACCTGGAGCGCTTCGAGGATCGTGTCTGCATGGTGGCGCTGACGCTGGCCGACGGCGACACGGCACTTGCCCGCGACCTGGTCGACGAGATCATCTCCGGCCGCTTCCAGCCGGCCACGCCGACCTTCCTCAACTCGGGCAAGAAGCAGCGCGGCGAGCCGGTCTCGTGCTTCCTGCTCCGCATCGAGGACAACATGGAGTCGATCGGCCGCTCGATCAACTCGGCCCTGCAGCTGTCCAAGCGCGGTGGCGGAGTTGCGTTGCTGCTCTCCAACATTCGTGAGCACGGCGCTCCGATCAAGAAGATCGAGAACCAGAGCTCGGGGGTCATCCCGATCATGAAGCTGCTCGAGGACTCCTTCTCCTACGCCAACCAGCTCGGTGCGCGTCAGGGCGCGGGTGCGGTCTACCTACACGCCCACCACCCCGACATCTACCGCTTCCTCGACACCAAGCGCGAGAACGCGGACGAGAAGATCCGCATCAAGACGCTGTCGCTCGGCGTGGTCATCCCGGACATCACGTTCCAGCTGGCCAAGGCCAACGACGACATGTACCTGTTCAGCCCGTACGACGTCGAACGCGTCTACGGCGTGCCGTTCGCCGACATCAACGTCACCGACCGCTACCACGAGATGGTCGAGGATCGTCGAATCCGCAAGACCAAGATCAAGGCCCGCGAGTTCTTCCAGACCCTCGCCGAGCTGCAGTTCGAGTCGGGTTACCCGTACATCATGTTCGAGGACACGGTGAACCGGTCGAACCCCATCGACGGCAAGATCACCCACTCCAACCTGTGCTCGGAGATCCTGCAGGTCTCGACGGCGTCGACCTTCAACGACGATCTGTCCTACTCCCATGTGGGCAAGGACATCTCGTGCAACCTGGGGTCGCTCAACATCGCCAAGACGATGGACTCGCCGGACATCGGCCAGACCATCGAGACCGCGATCCGCGGACTCACCGCGGTGAGCGATCAGACCTCGATCACCTCGGTGCCCTCGATCGAGCACGGCAACAACAACTCTCACGCCATCGGTCTCGGCCAGATGAACCTGCACGGCTACCTGGCCCGCGAGCGCATCTTCTATGGCAGCGAAGAGGGCATCGACTTCACGAACATCTACTTCTACACGGTGCTCTTCCACGCACTGCGCGCGTCGAACCGGATCGCTCGCGAGCGCGGCCAGGCGTTCACCGGCTTCGAGAAGTCGAAGTACGCGTCGGGTGAGTTCTTCGACAAGTACACCAACAAGGCATGGGAGCCGGAGACCCAGAAGGTCCGGGACATCTTCGGACAGGCGGGCATCCACATCCCGACCCAGGACGACTGGCGCGAGCTGAAGGAAGCCGTGCAGCGCGACGGCATCTACAACCAGAACCTGCAGGCGGTTCCGCCGACCGGTTCGATCAGCTACATCAACCACTCGACCAGCTCGATCCACCCGGTCGCGGCGAAGATCGAGATCCGCAAGGAAGGCAAGATCGGTCGCGTCTACTACCCGGCGCCGTACATGACCAACGACAACCTGGAGTACTACCAGGACGCGTACGAGATCGGGTACGAGAAGATCATCGACACCTACGCGGCGGCGACCCAGCACGTCGACCAGGGCCTGAGCCTGACCCTGTTCTTCAAGGACACCGCCACCACGCGCGACGTCAACAGGGCGCAGATCTACGCATGGCGCAAGGGGATCAAGACGCTGTACTACATCCGTCTGCGCCAGATCGCCCTCGAGGGGACCGAGGTGGAGGGCTGCGTGTCATGCATGCTGTGACCCCCTGCTCCGCAATGCCTTTCAGCAATCCCGGCCCCCACACGACCCGTTAGACGAGGAACAGTCACATGACCTCCACCGAAAGCCACAGCCCCGCCGACGGCGCGCCCATCAAGCTGGTCAGCCGGGTCTCGGCGATCAACTGGAACCGTGTCCCCGACGACAAGGACGCCGAGGTGTGGGATCGCCTCACCGGCAACTTCTGGCTGCCGGAGAAGGTGCCGGTGTCCAATGACATCCCATCGTGGGGGACGCTGACCGAGTACGAGAAGCAGCTCACCATGCGGGTCTTCACCGGCCTGACGCTGCTCGACACCATCCAGGGCACCGTCGGCGCAGTGTCGCTGATCCCGGACGCCACCACTCCGCACGAGGAGGCGGTGCTCACCAACATCGCGTTCATGGAGTCGGTGCACGCCAAGTCCTACAGCTCGATCTTCTCGACCCTGTGCTCCACCAAGGAGATCGACGAGGCCTTCCGCTGGTCGGAGGAGAACGAGCAGCTGCAGCGCAAGGCGCGCATCGTCATGGACTACTACCGTGGCGAGGACCCGCTCAAGCGCAAGGTCGCCTCGACGCTGCTCGAGTCGTTCCTGTTCTACTCGGGCTTCTACCTGCCGATGTACTGGTCGAGCCGCGCCAAGCTCACCAACACCGCCGACCTGATCCGCCTCATCATCCGCGACGAGGCCGTCCACGGTTACTACATCGGGTACAAGTACCAGCGCGGTCTGGAGACGCAGTCGCCGGAGCGTCGTCAGGAACTCAAGGACTACACCTTCGAGTTGCTGTTCGAGCTGTACGACAACGAGAGCGACTACACCGAGACGCTCTACGACGAGGTCGGGCTCACCGAGGACGTCAAGAAGTTCCTGCGCTACAACGCCAACAAGGCGCTGATGAACCTCGGCTACGAGGCGATGTTCCCGAAGGACGAGACCGATGTGAACCCGGCGATCCTGTCGGCACTGTCGCCGAACGCCGACGAGAACCACGACTTCTTCTCGGGGTCGGGTAGCTCGTACGTCATCGGCAAGGCCGTCAACACCGAAGACGAGGACTGGGACTTCTAGATCCCACCCGATCTATGGCCCGGAGCCGCGCTCAGCGCGGTTTCGGGCTATGAATCTGTGGCGGTCAGGCGGTCGTAGAGATCGCCGAGTTCGTCGATCGCCTCGGCGATGTCGGCCGGCGCCACGCCGGTGGCACGCAGCGCGGCGCGCAGGTCCGAGCCGTCGAGCGCGATGAGGGGATTCATCGGTGGGACCGAGGGCAGCGGCGGCCGCGTCGACGCGGTGCCGTAGAAGTCGTCGGGCCGCAGCGTTCCCGACGATGAGTCGTCGTCGGCGGCGACGGGGGAGGGCGCGGGGCGCGAGTCGATCTCGGTGAGCAGGTCGCGCAGGTCGGTACCCATCACGGTCAACAGCGTCAGCGGCGACCTGTCGATCTCGGCGGCGATCTCATAACTGGTCACCAGGGCATGGACGCACCTCGGCGCCTCGTCCGGACAGGTGCAGTCGGTCGCGACGTCCGCCGATTCGGTGGGGACGAGCAGCTCACCGAGGATCGGTGGCTGCTCACCGCGGGTGAGTCGCATGAGTTCTTCGACGCCGCCGCGGTCACGGAGCAGACCGGCGAGAGTCGGGGTGTCGACGGTCCGGGTGGTGATGATGACGTCGAACGGTTCGAGTTGGGTGCCCTCCACCGATGCCGTCACCTGGCCTGCCCCGATCCGCAGACCACGTACATGCCGGTCGCGGAAGTACCTGCGCGCCTTGGTGACATGTCGGCTGTCGGCGACCGCTTCACCGTCGGCGCCACGGCCCTCGACCACGTCGACGAACGCTCGCGACCACGGGGTGAGGCCGTACCCGCGGACCGCGATGGTGCCCCGTTCGCCTTTACGCTGAGTGCCCTTCTTGCGCACGGTCATTCGCTCACCGCCTCGTCGCGGAGCCGGAACAGTTCGAAGAGTTCGTCATCGGCGAGATCGGACACCCAGTTCTCGCCGGCCGCGACGGTCAGCCGGGACAGTTCGCGCTTCTTGGCGATCATGTCGTCGATCCGTTCCTCGATGGTGCCGACGCAGACGAAGCGGTGCACCGAGACCTTCTGGTTCTGGCCGATGCGGTACGCGCGGTCGGTGGCCTGATCCTCGACCGCGGGATTCCACCAGCGGTCCACGTGGATGACGTGGTTGGCAGCGGTCAGATTGAGACCGGTGCCGCCGGCCTTGAGGGTCGCAAGCATCACCGGGGCGCCGTCGTCGGACTGGAAGTCGGCGACCAGACGATCGCGTTCGGTGCGGCCGAGACCACCGTGCAGCAGCGGGATCTCGGTGCCGAACTGTTCGCCGAGCCAGCCCGACAGCATCTCGCCGAAGGCCGCGAACTGGGTGAAGACGAGTGCGCGGTCGCCCTCGTCGGCGACGGTGGAGACGATGTCGGCCAGCAATTCGACCTTGCCCGAGCGGTGTTCGCCGTCGCGGACGAGGTCGGTGCCGTCGGCGAGGTAGTGCGCAGGGTGGTTGCACACCTGCTTGAGCCGGGTGAGTGCGGCCAGCACGTTGCGGCGGCGCAGCGTTCGCTGTTGTTTGTCGCGCAGTGCCTCCATGAGTTCGTCGATGACGGCACGGTAGAGCGCGGCCTGTTCGACGGTGAGGTTGGCGCGCACCGCGAAATCCGCTTTCTCCGGCAGGTCGGCGGCGATGGCCGGATCGGTTTTCTCGCGCCGCAGGATGAACGGCCGCGTGATCGCGGACAGGCGTCGGAGGGCGCCGGGGTCGCGGTCCCGCTCGATGGGTTCGGCGTAACGGGCCCGGAACACCGACGCGGACCCCAGGAGGCCGGGGTTAACCAGGTCGATCACCGCGCGCAGATCCTCGAGCCGGTTCTCCACAGGAGTACCGGTGAGCGCGAGGCGACGGTCGGCCGGGATCGTCCGTATCGCCTTGGAGGCAATGGTGTTCACGTTCTTGAGGTGCTGGGCCTCGTCGACGACGATGCGGTGCCACGGATGTGCAGAGAGCAGCTCGAGGTCGCGGCCCGCGATCGCGAACGTCGTGATGACCACGTCGACGGAGTCGCGGATGCCGGTGAAGGTGGCGCCCGATGCCCGCGAAGGACCGTGATGGATGGCCACCCGAAGGGTCGGCGCGAAGCGCGCGAACTCACGAGACCAGTTGCCGACCAATGACATCGGGCAGACCACGAGGGTCGGCCCGGGTGTCTCGGCATCGTCGGCGACGACGCTGCGTTCGTGACACTCGAGCGCGATCACCTGCAGGGTCTTGCCCAGACCCATGTCGTCGGCGAGCACACCTCCGACGCCGAGGTCCGACAGGTGCGCCAACCAGTCCAGGCCGCGCTGCTGGTAGGGACGCAGGATCGCTTCCAGATCGGCTGGGGGCGTGACGGGTTCGGGTCGGATGACACCGCCCTCGGCGACATCGTCGAGCCACGAGAGTCCTTCGACCCGGGTGACGGGCACCGGGAGTCTGTCGGACTCGCCGGTCACGAGTCCGAACAGTTCGCCGAAGTCGGCAGGTGGCGCAGATGCGGCGAGCGCACGCTGGGTCGCGACGAAGGCGGCGGCACGCGTCAACGCCGAACCCTCCGCGCGGACCCACACGCCGCGGACCCGCACCAGATCACCCTTCTGGCCGGACAAGTCGTCGAGATCCGCATCGGTCAGGGTGATGGCGTCGGGCGAATCTCCCAGTGCCAGTCGCCATTCGAATTCGCGGATCTCGCGGAGTCCGACCATCGCCGCCGGTGCGCCACCGCCGGGCGGCGCCAGTGCACGCAGCGTGAGGCTCGGCCGGACCTCGGCGATGGTGCGGGGAAGCAGCACCGGAATCCCGGCGGCGCCCAGGGCTGCAGCGCCGGTGGCGAACAGTTCGGCGGCGACGTCGGTGGGCAACAGGAAGTCGAGGGAGCCGCGGTCCGGGTCGGCTCGATCGAGTTCGGGGAACTCCCGTACCGCGGCGGCCAGTGCCGTGGTCAGCTCGTCGAGTTCGTGGGCGTCCAGGCGATGGGGTGCGACCGGCTCGATCTGACCGTCGATGCTGCGGCGGCAGACCTCCAGCCGCCATCGCGAGGCGTCGGCGACCTCGTCGCGGGTCGGCAGGTCGAACGTCTCGTCCTCCCACGCATCGTCCCAGTGACTGTCGGTGAGGTCGTCGTACTCGGGCTCGTGGAGACGGAAGATGAGTGACTGGTCGTCCCGTGGCACGCCGGCATTCCATCGGGACCAGCTCCCGGCGGCGGCCGAGAGTCGTTCGGGGGAGCAGGGCGGACCGACGTCGGTCCCGGGTAGGAGTGCACGGACGACCGGCGACGCCGGACGAGGTTCACCGAGCCGGGGGATCGAGCGGGCGATCGTGGTACGGCACTCGTGATCGACGAGCTCGGCGAGGAAATCGTCGAGCGCGGCGTGGGAGCCGTTGTGCAGCAGTGCATCCGGCGCGCTACCGAGCACGACGGCGTGCCAGCTGCGCCACGTGGGCGTCGGGATGGCGACCCAGCGGAGCAACCATTCCCCGGCGACCTGCTCGGCCGACGGCGCGACCGCACCCGCGGTGACGAAGGTGCGCACGCCGTCCAAGAGGTATCGGTACCACCGGACGTCGCCCGGGACCGTCACCGACCTCGACGCATCGAGCAGTGACACCGCCGAGGTCAGACCGAGTGTCGCCGCCCGGACGAATCGTCGCCGGTTGCCGTCGTCGACGATCGGGATCTCGCTGCGGAACCGGCGGCCGGACACGGCGTCGCGAAGCGACTCGGGAAGGTCGGCCGGTTCGCCATCGATCCACACGGCCATACCGACACCGGGCCGCCACAGGACGTGGAGGGGTGCGAGGGAACGGGGGGACGAGGCGGAGTCCGGCGGAGTCGGCCCACTGAGCTGCGGTTCTGATGGCATCGAGGATCGCCCGCCAGTCTAACGACGACCCACGACAGTGCCGGTTTCCGCATCGTTCGGCGGGGGTATGGACGAGAACTGGAGATCCGGCGCAGAGGTATCCGGCCGTGGCACGAGGAGGACGCGATGGGGCAGTCGAAGGACAGCAGGAAGTCCGAACACGAGGCGGGCACCGCCGAGGTGCGCCAGGACCCGCCGGGGCCGAAGGACCACGGACGCGAGGGCGGTATGGCGACCAGGGAGAACGCCCCGGACGCGGTTCAGCGCTCGGACGACTCCGCGGAGGACTGATCGCAGACGAACTGACCGGGTATGCGGCTCGAGCGCGTACCCGGTCAGTTGTGTCAGAAGGTCAGGAAACCTCGCGCAGCAGACCCGTCGCGACGTCGAAGACGAATCCGCGCAGCGAACTCGTCTTGGTGATGAACGGGCTGTTCTTGATACGGGTGAGTGACTGGCGGACGTCCTCGTCGATGTCGGTGAACGACTCGGCGGCCCACTCCGGCTTCTGGCCGATCTCGGTCTGGATCTCCCGCTTGAACTCGTCGTCGGTAAAGGTCAGCATGCCGCAGTCGGTGTGGTGGATGAGGATGATCTCGGTGGTGCCGAGCAGTCGCTGACTGATCGCGAGGGAGCGGATCTCGTCGTGGGTGATGACGCCGCCGGCGTTGCGGATGACGTGGGCTTCGCCTTCGTTGATGCCGAGGACGCGGTAGACGTCGAGGCGGGCATCCATGCAGGCGACCACCGCGACGTGCTTGCTCGGCGGCAGCGGCAGGGGCCCGGTGAAGGTCTTGGCGTATTCGGCGTTGTTCGCCAGGTACTGATCGGTGACACTCATGCGTCAACAGTGATGGGTTGCGGCGCCACGGGCGAGGGTTTCACCTGGCCTGATCGAAACGGTGGACTCGGTCGACAGTGTCCTCGTCGCAGAATGCGTGGTCAGTGCCGGAAAAGGGCACTCACGACGCACTCTCGCGGCCGGGCGTGACTCACGAGTTCCCGTCGAGCGAACCCTTCACGTCGTTGAGGACCAGCCACGCGGCGGCCAGGCCCGACGAGTCGTACCAGACGGCGTCGTCGACGGCCAGGACGCGCTTCCACATGGAGGCGCCCAGATTCAGCCACTCGTCGCTCAGCAGGACCTCTTCGCCGTGCTTCCGACCCTGCTCGCCCTCGAAGCTCACATAGATGAGGTCGCCCTCGGCCGCGCGGAAGTTCGCGTCGTCGACGGGGAACGAATCGGGGACGCGCTGCGGGCCGGGTCGCTGGACACCGATCTCGCCGAGGATCTGCCCGGCGAAGGTGTCCATGCCGGCGATGGTCTCGGAGTCGTCGCCGAACCGGACCAGCGACACCTGGGTGTGCGAGGCGTCCATGCGCCGGCCGGTCTTGGTGGCCTCGGTGGTGAACTCGGCGAGCCGCTGACGGCCCGCCTCGCTGCGGTTCACCGCGTCGGCGACTGCTCGGAACTGCTCCTGCCAGTCGCCGGCCGGGATCGTCACGGAACGCACTGCACCGAAGGGTTTCGACGACGGGGCGGTCCCGGGAGTGGTGAGGACGAGGTCGGCGTCGGCCTTCGACACCGCTGCGGCGTCCGGGGTTGTCCCGATCGCCGGCACGGACGTCAGCTGCGGTCCCAGATAGGCGGGCACCGAACCGGGTGCCGCGGTCACCGCCGTCACCTTGTCGCCGATACCGAGCGCGCACAGCGCGTCCAGGAGCGCCGGATCGGTCACGACGATGCGGGCGGCGTCGGTCGTCCCGGCGTCGGCCGCCGTGGGGGCGAGACATGTCTTCGAGAAGTCGCGGTCGGCGGAGACGATGTTGACCTCCGCGACGCGTGTCACGGTGGTCGAGATGGGGGAGCCGTCGGGAGTGGTCAGCGGTTCGTCGCCGGAACAGGCGGCCGACGCGAGGGCGACCACACCGAGAAGGGCTGCCCAGACCGGTCGGCGACCCCGAATACGACGAACACGTACATCCGTGGCACCGTTACCCCTGCTCTGCACCCGCCCAACCTAGCATCGGCCCACTCGGGTCGAGCGTAGGCTCGGATGGGGCCGCGAGACCGTCGGCCGCCGACGCCGCCCAGGCTGTCCGGAACGCCTGGCGCGTCGTACGGAAATGGGTTTGAGCACGGCCGATGTGGTGTGTCGGGCGTCGAATACGACAGATCGTAGGACCCGCTCGGCTCGGGCGCCGGTGAGGGTTTAGGATCAGTATTCAGCGCTCGGTTTGTTCATGTGCCGACCGACGTCCGAAGGGGTTCGGCGTCGCGCTCGGGCAAGAGGAGGATCTGTGACCGCGGTAGACCAACCCACCACGCAAGTGGCTCCAGTGCGTCCGTTCCCGGAGCGCTATCAGCCCAAGGGTTCGTTCATCTACAAGCTGCTGACCACGACCGATCACAAGTTGATCGGCATGATGTACATCTCTGCATGTTTTGCGTTCTTCCTCATCGGTGGCCTCATGGCGCTGCTGATGCGTGGCGAGCTCGCACAGCCGGGCATGCAGTTCTTGTCGACAGAGCAGTTCAACCAGCTCTTCACGATGCACGGCACCGTGATGCTGCTGATGTATGCGACCCCGATCGTCATCGGCTTCGCCAACTTCGTGTTGCCGCTGCAGATCGGTTCGCCTGACGTCGCCTTCCCGCGACTCAACGCGCTCGGGTTCTGGCTGTTCGTGTTCGGTTCGACCATCGCCCTTGCCGGCTTCATCACCCCGGGTGGTGCTGCCGACTTCGGTTGGACGGCGTACACCCCGCTGACCGACGCGGTCCACAGCCCGGGCCTCGGCGCCGACCTGTGGATCATGGGTCTGGGTGTGTCCGGTCTGGGTACCATCCTCGGTGCCGTCAACATGATCACCACGGTGGTCTGTCTCCGTGCCCCCGGTATGACCATGTTCCGGATGCCGATCTTCACCTGGAACATCCTGGTGACCAGCGTGCTCATCCTGCTGATCTTCCCGCTGCTGACCGCCGCCCTGATGGGCCTCGAGGTCGACCGCCAGTTCGGTGCCCACATCTACGACCCGGCCAACGGCGGCGTGATCCTGTGGCAGCACCTGTTCTGGTTCTTCGGACACCCCGAGGTGTACGTCATCGCGCTGCCGTTCTTCGGCATCGTCTCGGAGGTCTTCCCGGTCTTCTCGCGTAAGCCGATCTTCGGTTACTCGGGCCTGATCTACGCGACCCTGGCCATCGCCGCCCTGTCGGCGGCCGTGTGGGCGCACCACATGTACGTCACCGGCGCCGTGCTGCTGCCGTTCTTCTCCTTCATGACGTTCTTGATCGCGGTTCCGACCGGCGTGAAGTTCTTCAACTGGGTGGGAACGATGTGGCGAGGTCACATAACGTTCGAAGCGCCGATGCTGTTCGCGGTCGGCTTCATCGTGACCTTCCTCTTCGGTGGTCTGACCGGTGTTCTGCTCGCGAGCCCGCCGCTGGACTTCCACCTCTCCGACACCTACTTCGTGGTCGCCCACTTCCACTACGTGCTCTTCGGCACCATCGTGTTCGCCACCTACTCGGGTATCTACTTCTGGTTCCCGAAGATGACCGGACGCATGCTCGACGAGCGCCTGGGCAAGATCCACTTCTGGCTGACGTTCATCGGTTTCCACATGACGTTCCTGGTGCAGCACTGGCTGGGCAACGAGGGCATGCCGCGTCGTTACGCCGACTACCTGCCGTCGGATGGCTTCACGACGCTGAACGCCATCTCGACCGTGGGCGCGTTCATCCTCGGCCTGTCGACCCTGCCGTTCCTGTGGAACGTGTTCCGCAGCTACCGCTACGGCGAGGTCGTGACCGTCGACGATCCGTGGGGCTTCGGCAACTCGCTGGAGTGGGCGACCTCGTCGCCGCCGCCGCGCCACAACTTCACCGAGCTGCCCCGCATCCGTTCGGAGCGTCCGGCCTTCGAGCTGCACTACCCGCACATGATCGAGCGGATGCGTGCCGAGGCTCACGTCGGTCCGGGTCACGACGCGGGCAAGGATCGCCAGATGGAGGAGGCTCGTCGCGAGCCGTTCACCGTCGGATCGCACGAGGGGTCGCCGGATCCCGATCCGCGCTGACCGGTGAGCAAAGACTCAACAGGCAGTACCGGCACGACCGTTCTCTTCACTGTCACCGGTCCCGACCGGCCAGGTGTCACCTCCGTTCTGATGGGTGCCCTGGCCGGTCAGGCCGTAGCACTGCTCGACGTCGAGCAGGTGGTCATCCGCGGTCAGCTGACGCTCGGCGTTCTCGTCTCGGCAACCAGGGACCCTGAAGGTCTCCAAGAGGTCGTCGAACAGGCCATGGCCTCCATCGGGTTCGATGTCCGCGTGGAGATCGGTGTCGGAGCCGGCAAGAGCTCGCCGTCTTCGCACGCGGTCGTCATCCTGGGCAGCCCGGTCACGGCCACCGCGTTCAGCGCGGTCGCCGCGAAACTGGCGAGCCAGGGTGGCAACATCGATTCGATCCGTGGCATCGCCGACTACCCGCTCACCGGCCTCGAACTGATGGTCAGCGTCGCGGGCCGGGGCGGGGTCGCTGCCGACGCCGCGCTGCGTAAGGGACTGGCCGAAGTCGCGGCCAGGCACTCGGTGGACATCGCCGTCGAACGGGGCGGTCTCGCCCGACGCGCCAAGCGCCTCATCGTCTTCGACGTCGACTCCACGCTCATCCAGGGCGAGGTCATCGAAATGCTGGCCGCACATGCCGGCCGCGAGCCCGAGGTCGCCGCGGTGACCGAAGCTGCGATGCGCGGTGAACTGGACTTCGCTCAGTCGCTCCACGAACGGGTCAAGGCATTGGCCGGTCTCGACGCGAGTGTCCTCGACGACGTTGCCAAATCGCTGGAGCTCACCCCGGGCGCGCGGACCACGATCCGGACGTTGCATCGTCTCGGGTTCCATTGTGGCCTCGTCTCCGGTGGCTTCCGGCAGGTCATCGACGGTCTGGCACACGAACTCGAGCTCGACTTCGTGCGTGCCAACACGTTGGAGATCGTCGACGGCAAACTGACCGGCCGCGTGATCGGCGAGGTCGTCGACCGGATGGGCAAGGCGCAGGCGCTGCGCTCGTTCGCCGACCAGGTCGGCGTGCCGATGGAGCAGACGATCGCGGTCGGTGACGGTGCCAACGACATCGACATGCTCAGCGTCGCCGGACTCGGCATCGCCTTCAACGCCAAGCCCGCGTTGCGAGAGGTCGCCGACGCGACGCTCAACCACCCGTTCCTCGACGCCGTGCTGTTCATCCTCGGGGTGTCACGCGACGAGATCGAGGCCGCGGACGCCGCCGACGGTGTGTACCGACGGGTCCCGCTGGGCTGAGATCGGGTCTCGAGGGGCCCGATCCGTCGGGTTCGTTCAAGGCGGGGGTCCAGATGGCGAGAGACGATGGAGATCCATTCGTTCCTGCCGTGAAAGGACCTCCGATGACCATCTCGACGAGTGTCGCGAAGCTCGCCATGATCTCCCTCGACTGCGCCGATGCCGGTGCGTCGGCAGCCTTCTGGTCCGAGGTGCTCGGCTGGAAGATCGGCGCATCGGGCGAGGGGTACGCCATGATCGTCGGTGACGGTCCCGCCGTCGGCTTCGGCACGGTGCCCGACTATGTTGCCCCGGCGTGGCCGAATGAGCACGGCTCCAAGCAGTTCCACTTCGACCTTGCCGTCGACGATCTCGACGCCGCCCAGACGCGCTGCGTGGAACTCGGCGCCACCGTACCGTCGGAACAACCGGGGGAGACGTGGCGTGTGCTGCTCGACCCCGCCGGACATCCGTTCTGTCTGACGAAAGCCGAGAACTGGGGATGATGCGTGACCGATGACCTGACACCGACAGCCGAACGGTCGCCGTCCGAGGAGGTCGACGATCGGCCGGTGCCCCTCCCGGTGGTGCCGGAAGCGATCGTCGCCGACCACCGACGTCTCGTCGGGTACGTCGGCGGCGGTGAGGATCCCGAGGATCCCGCCGATGTGCTGGCGATGGCGATGGTGCTGCGCATCGAGAAGAACGACCCGCCGAATCGCACCGATCTGCTGGCCGCAGCTGCGCGGGCCGTCGCGCTGCTGTGCCTGGACCACCGCGCCGCCGGCGACGGACCGTGGGCATCGGCGATGGACGACTGGTGCAACGCCCGGATTCGCAAGATCGCCCGGCGCGCCCGTGGAGCGCAATGGGCTGCGGCGCAAGAGGTGTGGGGTGTCACCGCGACCGAAGGCGACGCCGAGGCGCGCGCTTTCGTGCCCGGTCGTGTCGGCGATCTCGACCGCCGGGTCAAGAAACTGCAGATCGGCGGGACCGAGGTCGACGGCGACATCCCCACCGAGGCGCCGGAACACGGTGTGGTGCTGTGGACCAACCCCGGCCTGGACATGACGGTCGGCAAGCTCGCCGCGCAGGTCGGGCACGCGTCGATGCTCGCCGCCAAGCTGTTGACCGCCGACGAGGCGATCCGGTGGCGGCTCGACGAATGCCGGCTGGCGGTGCGTCGGGCCACGCCCGAACGATGGCGAGAACTGCTCGACGCCGATGCCGCCGGAACCGCGGTGGCGGTCCGCGATGCCGGGTTCACCGAGATAGCGCCCGGTTCGGTCACCGTCATCGCCGAGGTCATCGGAGACCTGATCACGAGACAGGGGAGCAGATGAGCGCGACGGAGCTGCCGGACTGGGCGAAAAGCCTTGACCTTCAGCCACACCCGGAGGGCGGCTGGTATCGCCAGACCTGGCGGAGCGAGGTCGGCCTGCCGCAGGAGGTGCTGCCGGCCGGTTACACCGGTGACCGGGCCGCCGGGACCGCCATCTACTTCGTCCTGATGCCCGGCGAACAGTCCGCGTGGCACACCGTTCGCGGGACGGAGATCTGGCTGCACCACCGCGGGGCGCCCGTGCAACTCGACCTCGGCGGAGACGACGATGCGCCGGGTGATCCGACCCCGCTCATGGTCGGACCCGACATCGCCGCCGGACATCAGCCGCAGGCGCTGGTCCCTCCGGGCGTGTGGCAACGGGCGCGGCCGATCGGGGACGAGGCGGCGCTGGTCAGCTGCATCGTGGTGCCCGGATTCGACTTCGCGGACTTCCGGCTGGCTTGAAACAGACTGTCACGCCGTGAGTGTGGCTTCAGCGCCGTAGGGGCAGCGGACGATGTCGGGATGCGGGCCCATCAGGTCGTCGAACGTGCCGACGGGACAGGTCCCCGCCTGGCTGTCCATGTCACCACGAACTCCTCGAAATAGGTGAGGGATAAAAAATCCATGCCTAGACTATTCTGATGGACCGGTGATGTTCATCAGACGAGGAGGAAATTCGTGCTGAGTCCCTACGACGAACTGCCCGTGCATCAGACGTCGCAACCGTTGTCGGTGGTGAGTGACACCAACACCGGCTTCGACGACGGGTACTACTTCGGTGCATTCTCCGCGGAGGCGAAGACCTTCTGTTTCCAGGGTCTGCGCATCTCTCCGAACACGGATCTGATCGGGGGGTATGTCGGTCTGAACCGGGATGGCCTCCAGCGCACCGTGCGATTCAGTCGCACGTGGCGGGAGAAGTGTGAACTCGAGGTCGGGCCGTATCGCATCACCGTGGTGGAGCCATACCGCCACATCCGGTTGGAGCTCGCGCCGAACGAATCCGGTCTGTCGTGTTCGCTCGACTGGTTCGGTATGTCGCCGGCCTATCTCGAGGCGCATCACCTCGCGACCAATCGGGGCCGCCCGACCACCGACCAGTCCCGCTACTCGCAGCCGGGAACGGTGGAGGGGTGGATCGAACTCGACGGTGAACGGATCGAGGTGGGTGGCCCGAATTGGTATGGGAGCCGCGATCACTCATGGGGTGTCTATTTCGAGCGCCCACCCATCGCCCCGAATCCGCAGCTCCTTCCTCCTCCCGCGCCGGAAGGTGTTCCGCGATCGCTGCGGTTCTGGACGCTGTTCGGGTCGGAGGATCTCTCCGGTTTCTACGCCATCCACGAGGACGCCCGGGGGCGTCAGGTGCCCATGAACGACACTTTCGGAACCCCCTTCGAAGGCCGGCTCGTCGTCGGATGGGACCAGGAGACCTACGAGTTGGTCAGCGGGCGTTGTGAACTCGAGCTGGTGCCGGGTACCCGGCTCCTGCGGCGAGGTCGAGTGATCCTGCACGACGCCGACGACGGCGAGTGGGTGCAGGAAGTGGAACCTGCTTGCCCGCCGTGGATCACCTCGACGATCGGATACCAGGCCGGTTCCTGGAGGGACGGAGGCTCGATGCGGACCTACCACGGACCGGGGGTCTCGCTCGAGTGGGACGACGTGGACGCACGAGACCAGCCGTTCGACCATGTCCGCCATGACGGCGTCGTCCAGCGGGTTCTCATCGGGAAGGAATATCTGGTGCGCACCAGGACAATTGCCCCGGACGGGCGCGAGTGGTCGGGCGCGGGTCAGACCGAACTGTTCCTCGATGGCCCCTATGCGCCACTTGGCCTATAGGTCAACGGAGCCTCATGTCGATAGGTCATTACTGCCGATGAATCGACTTCAGTGGTGTGCTCACGCCGTGAGTTCCGCCTTGAGGGCATCGATGGTGTCGGGGGACAGGCCCAGCCCGCTGCGGGCGTACTCCTCCATCGATCCGTATTGTCGGTCGACCTCGTCGAGTCCGGCACCCAGCGCCTCCGGGAAGACCCCGGACACGACCCGTACCGCCTCGCCGGTCCCCGGTCCGGCTTTCGCCGCCGCGGCCGAGGCCGCCTTGTCGATCGACGCGGCGGAGTATTCGTTGGTGAGCAGGTAGTCACGCATCACGTCGGCGCGGTTCACCCCGACGAGGGTCTGGACAACCGCGGAGATCCAGCCCGTACGGTCCTTGCCCGACGTGCAGTGGAAGAGTTGAGGACCTTGGCCGGCGGCGATGTCGCGGATGGTGGCGGCGATCTCGGCTCGGTCGTCGGGGTCGGTGACGAAGTTCTTGTTCGCCAAGATCAGGAGACCGCGGGCTTCGTCGGCACTCCGCAGACTCGACAGGCCCATCGCGGCAGATCCCTGGTCGTCGCCGACGATGTTGTGTCGCACGTACGCCGCGCCGGTCGGGAGGACGTCGGGTTTGGCCTCGATCTCCAGGGTGGTCCGCAGGTCGTAGACCCGGCGGATGCCGAGTGCGGACAGCGAGGCCAGGTCGTGGTCGTCGGGTGTCAGCGCGTTCGATCGGTAGAGGACCCCGCGACGCATGTGGCCACGGTCGACGGGATAGCCGTCGCCCGCTCCTGCCACATCACGGAAGTTGTCGACAGAGGCGAGCCGCGGAGCCGGAGCCGGTGCAGCGACGCCGGACTGCGCGTCATGCTGCGGCGGACTCTGTGTCGCGCTGCAGCCGGCGACGAGACCGGCCGCGATTGCGATGGCGGCCAGGGTCTTCCATACCGTTCGTGTTGTTCTCACGGTCGGATCGTTCATCGGCCGAATGGACTGCGGACTGTTGTGCGGTGAACGGACAACCAACTGCCCGCGGCGAGCAGGTGACTCGTGGGCGCTCAGTCGAGCGTGGCGACCGGCGAAATCGCCGGGGCGAGGTGTCCGAGGGTGCTCAGCGACACGGCGCGACTGGGCGCCAGCGAGGCGACGATCAGCTCATCGGCGTCGGCGTGTCCGGCGAACCAGGTCAGGTACTTCCGCACCTCGTCGGGCGTCCCGACACCGGCGTAGGTGAGCATCTCGTCGATCTGCCGGCCCTGAGGCATCGAGAGCACGGCGTCGGCTTCCTCGTCGGTGAAGGTCCGGCCGCGACCGTAGAGCAACGAGACACGCTGGCGTCGGGCGATCTGCAGTTGCTCCTGAGCGACGTCCGGGTCGTCGTCGGCGATCACACCGACGCCGGCGATCACGTACGGTTCGGCGAGGACCTCCGACGGCCGGAACTCGCGGCGGTACAACTCAACTGCCTGAGTCAGTGCCTGCGGAGCGAAGTGCGACGCGAAGGCGTAGGGGAGTCCCAGAGCGGCGGCGAGCTGCGCACCGAAAAGGGACGAGCCCAGGATGTAGAGGGGCACATGGGTACCGGCGCCCGGCGTCGCGCGCACACCTTCGATACGTGACTCGTCGCCGAGGAACGCCTGCAGTTCGAGAACGTCATGCGGGAACCGCTCCGCCGACGCGTGCGTGCGACGGAGAGCCTGGAAGGTCTGCTGGTCGCTGCCCGGCGCGCGGCCGAGTCCGAGGTCGATGCGGCCGGGGTGGAGTTCGGCGAGCGTGCCGAACTGCTCGGCGATGGTGAGCGGGGCGTGGTTGGGCAGCATGACGCCGCCGGCACCCAGGCGGATGGACGAGGTGTGGGCGGCGATGTGCGCGATGAGCACCGCCGGCGCCGACGACGCGATAGCCGACATGTTGTGGTGTTCGGCGTACCAGATCCGCTTGTATCCCCACTTCTCCGCATGCTGCGCGAGATCGACACTGGCGGCGAGACTTTGCGCGACCGTTTCGTCGCGGCCGACGGTGGCGAGATCCAGGATGGACAGGGGAAGGCGTTGAGCGGTCACGTAGTCCCTCAACCCGGCGAACCGGTCCGAGTATTCCCGCGCCCGTCTCCGACACGGCTGATCCGAGCCGGTCGACTGCGCGGGCGTGAGGCAGGATGGGGGCGTGACCGAATCCGATCCCGACCTCTTGATCGACTTCCGCGACGTCGCGATAGTCCGCGGTGGCAAAACGCTTGTCGGCCCGCTGTCCTGGCAGGTCGAGCTGGACGAACGCTGGGTCATCATCGGCCCGAACGGTGCCGGGAAGACGACCCTGCTGCGCCTCGCCGGTGCGGAGCTCCACCCGACGTCGGGTACGGCTTTCGTGCTGAACGAGAAGCTCGGCCGGATCGAGATCCGGGAACTCGCGACTCGGATCGGCGTCGCCAGTCCCGCGCTCGTCGATCGTGTGCCCGACTCCGAGGTCGTCAGCGACGTCGTCATCTCGGCCGGTTACGCCGTGCTGGGTCGCTGGCGCGAGGCCTACGACGAGATGGATCGGGACCAGGCGGTCGAGTCGCTGGAGTCGATGGGCGCCGAGCATCTCGCCGAACGCACCTTCGGCACCCTGTCGGAGGGCGAACGCAAACGTGTGATCATCTCCCGTGCGCTCATGACCGACCCCGAGCTGCTGCTGCTCGACGAACCGGCCGCCGGTCTCGACCTCGGCGGGCGCGAGGAACTCGTCGATCGTCTCGCCACGCTTGCCGCCGACCCCGACGCTCCGGCCATCGTGCTGATCACCCATCATGTGGAGGAGATCCCGGAGGGGTTCACGCACGCGCTGATCCTGTCCGAGGGCGGCGTCGTCGCACAGGGCCTGCTCGAAGAGGTGCTGACCAGCGAGAACCTGACGGCCGCCTTCCGGCAGCAGATCATCCTCGACAAGGTCGACGGACGGTACTTCGCTCGACGTCGTCGCCGCGCGGGCGGTCACCGTCGAGCAGGAGGCAACCGATGACATCCACCGATCAGGGACCCGAGGTCGTGTCCGCACCGATCCGCGACGCCGCGACGGTGGTCCTGGTCCGGAACTCCGCCGACGGCATCGAGGTGTTCCTCCAGCGTCGGGTGAAGCAGATGGCGTTCGCCGGCGGCATGACCGTCTTCCCGGGCGGCGGCGTCGACAAGCGTGACGCCGGTGCCCACGTGGCCTGGACCGGTCCGGACGCGGCGTGGTGGGCCGACCGGTTCAACACCGATGACGAGCTGGCCCAGGCACTCGTCTGTGCGGCCGTCCGCGAGACCTTCGAAGAATGCGGCGTCCTGCTCGCGACCACCGCCGACGGTGTCTTCGCCGATCCGGGAGCACTCGCCGAGGATCGACAGCGGCTCGTCGAGAAGTCGCTGTCGTTCGCGGAGTTCCTCACCGCGCGGGGCCTCACCCTGCGCGCCGATCTGCTGAGTCCGCTCGCGCACTGGATCACCCCGGTCAACGAAAAGCGCCGCTACGACACCCGCTTCTTCCTCGCCGCCATGCCCGAAGGGCAGGAGGCCGATGCCGAGACCACCGAGGCCGAGGTGGCGCGCTGGGTCAACGCCCGAGTCGCGATCGACTCGTGGGCCGACGGCAAGCACTTCCTGATGCCGCCGACCTGGGCGCAGCTGCACTACGTCAGTGGCTTCGCGACCGTCGACGAACTGCTGGCCGCCGAGCGGGCCATCGAATGCATACTTCCCGACACCACCCCGGGTGCCGGTCTCTCCGGCCTCGGTTTCCCGGGCTCCGACGAGTACTTCCGCACGCTCGGCGACCAGACGCCGCCCGACATCACTCTCTGACGGATCACCGCTCGTCGAGGTCGACTGCCTCGACGGAGTCCTCGTCCTCGCCGATGTCCTCGCGATCAGCCCATTCGAGCAGCGTGTCGAGACGGTGGGCGACGTCGTCGATCTCGGCGTGTAGATCGCCGAGTTCGGCGAACCGTGCGGGCACGGTGGCGATCGTGAAGTCGTCGGGTGCGATGTCGTCGATCTCGTCCCAGCGCACCGGCGTCGACACCGTCGCGCGCTGGTTGCCGCGTACCGAATAGGCCGAGGCCATGGTGTGGTCGCGCGTGTTCTGGTTGTAATCCACGAAGACGGCGGCCGGGTCGCGGTCTTTGCGCCACCACTTCGTCGTCACGTCCTTCGGGGCCCGGCGTTCCACCTCGCGGGCGAAAGCGAGGGCGGCGCGCCGGACTTGCGGAAAGCCCCATTCCGGTGCGATCCGCACGTAGATGTGGAGACCGCGCCCGCCCGACGTCTTCGGGAAACCACGCATGCCGAGTTCGTCGAGAACCTCCGCGACCACGTGTGACACCCGCTGGATGCGCGAGAACGGGCAGTCGGGCATCGGATCGAGGTCGATGCGCCACTCGTCGGGGGATTCGGGGTCGGCGCGGCGCGAGTTCCAGGGATGGAACTCGACCGTCGACATCTGCACGGCCCAGATCACCGACGCCAGCTCGGTCACGCACAGTTCGTCGGCGGTCCGTCCGTAGCGGGGGAAGTAGATCTCGGTGGTCTCCAGCCAGTCGGGTGCGCCGGCCGGGACACGCTTCTGATGTACCTTGTTGCCGCTGACGCCCTTGGGGAAGCGGTGCAGCATGCAGGGGCGGTCGCGCAGCGCCCGCACGATGCCGTCACCCACCGACAGGTAATACTCCGCGAGGTCGCGTTTGGTCTCGCCGCGTTCGGTGAAATAGATGCGGTCCGGACTCGACAGGCGGACCGTTCGGTCGCCCACCTGCAGCTCGATCGGCTCACCTGCGGAACCCGCACCCTTCGCCATGCGCCCACTGTAAGGCGCAACCGCGCGTGAGCGCGGTTGTCCGGCCTGGGACACCGGGCCGACTTACCAGACGGTAGCCTTCGAGGATGCCTGAGTTCGTGACACTCGAGACGTCCGACGACCATCCCGGCGTGGGCACCATCCTCCTGGCCCGCCCGCCGATGAACGCGTTGAGCCGCCAGGTGCAGGCCGAACTGGCCGCAGCCGCCGAGGAGGCGACGCTGCGCGACGACATCAAGGCCGTCGTCGTCTACGGCGGCCCCAAGGTCCTCGCGGCCGGCGCCGACATCAAGGAGATGAACGACCTCACCTACGCCGAGATGAGCAAGGTCGCGGGTCGTCTGCAACGCGACCTGGGCGCCATCGCCTCGATCCCGAAGCCGACGGTCGCGGCCATCACCGGTTACGCACTGGGCGGCGGCCTCGAAGTCGCACTCGGAGCCGACCGCCGGATCGCCGGCGACAACGCGAAGCTCGGTGTGCCCGAGGTCCTGCTGGGCCTCATCCCCGGTGGTGGCGGCACGCAGCGTCTCGCGCGGCTCATCGGCCCGGCCAAGGCCAAGGACCTCATCTTCACGGGCCGTTTCGTCGGTGCCGAGGAAGCACTCGCCATCGGTCTCGTCGACGAGGTCGTCGCCCCCGACGAGGTGTACAACGCCGCCCTCGCCTGGGCGGGACAGTTCACCGACGCCGCGTCGGTTGCCATCGCCGCCGCCAAGAAGGCCGTCGACCAGGGCCTCGGCGTCGACCTCGACACCGGCCTCAAGATCGAGGAACAGCTCTTCGCCGCGCTGTTCGCCACCGACGACCGTGCCATCGGCATGAAGTCGTTCGTGGAGAACGGCCCCGGTAAGGCGAAGTTCACCGGGCGCTGAGCGGAGCGAACTCCATCGGGGCGCTGAGCGGAGCGAACTCCATCGGGGCGCTGAGCGAAGCGAACCTCACCGGGGCTGATCACCGGCCCACAACGACATCAGCAGTGACCGACCCACGCGACAAGGAAGCGATCATGACCACCGACGCCACTCCGGGTATCGATCCGGCGCCGAATCCGCATGCCACCGAGGAGCAGGTGCAGGCCGCACTGAAGGACACCAAACTCGCCCAGGTGCTGTACCACGACTGGGAGGCCGAG
Organism: Gordonia sp. YY1; assembly: GCF_009872315.1. Taxonomy (NCBI): domain Bacteria; kingdom Bacillati; phylum Actinomycetota; class Actinomycetes; order Mycobacteriales; family Gordoniaceae; genus Gordonia; species Gordonia sp. YY1. The sequence continues at coordinate 184,705 of NZ_WXYI01000007.1, forward strand.
ACCTACGACGAGAAGTGGTCGATCAGCTTCGACGAACGCTGCATCGATTACGCGCGTGGCCGTTTCGACGCCATCGCCGCCGACGAGCCACTGCCGTACGGGCGGGCGATGGAACTCGGTTGCGGGACCGGCTTCTTCCTGCTGAACCTCATGCAGTCCGGTGTCGCCGAGAAGGGTTCGGTCACCGACCTGTCGCCTGGCATGGTCAAGGTCGCGCTGCGCAACGCCGAGAATCTGGGCCTCGACGTCGACGGCCGGGTCGCCGACGCGGAGAAGATCCCCTACGATGACAACACCTTCGACCTCGTCGTCGGACATGCTGTGCTGCACCACATCCCGGATGTCGAGCAGGCGCTGCGCGAGGTGCTCCGGGTGCTCAAGCCGGGCGGCCGTTTCGTGTTCGCCGGTGAGCCGTCGACGATCGGCGACTTCTACGCACGCTGGATGAGCCGCGCGACGTGGTTCGCCACCACCAACGTCACCAAGTTCGGTCCGCTCAAGAGCTGGCGGCGCCCGCAGGAGGAGCTGGACGAGTCCTCGCGCGCCGCGGCGCTCGAGGCCGTCGTCGACATCCACACCTTCGATCCCGACGAGCTGGCCGGCATCGCCCGTTCTGCCGGCGCGGCCAAGGTCTCCACCGCCACCGAAGAACTGGCCGCGGCGATGCTCGGCTGGCCGGTCCGCACCTTCGAGGCCGCTGTCCCGCCGGAGAAGCTCGGCTGGGGCTGGGCGCGGTTCGCCTTCGGCGGCTGGAAGCGTCTCACCTGGCTCGACGAGAACGTCCTGCGCAAGGTCGTGCCGCCGAAGTTCTTCTACAACGTGGTGGTCACCGGCACCAAGCCGGAGTAACCGGACCATGATGTAGAAAGCGTGGGGCCATCGCGCGCATTCTCGCTACCGATCGGGTCGCCGCGTGCCACCATGGGCTATGGCCACGCTCCTCACATCCGACGAGTTCGACCTCCGATTGCTCTTCGCCGAGCCGGTGGCGGAGGTGAAGAAGTTCCTCCGGGAAGTCGTCGACAAGCGGGAACCGATCGCGCTCGAGGTCGAGGGCACGGCCCACTTCCTGAATCTCGGCAACGTCAAACACTTCACGCTGGTCGACCAGGATCCCGGCGACGAGTCGCTGGGTACCGATGACGGCAAGACGGTGGTGCTGGCGATCTCCGAAGTGCGCGGGTAGCGCCGACGAACCTCGGCGCGGGAACCCGTGCGGGCGACGGTAGCCTGCAAGGATCATGGGCTATTCCTTCAGTCTCGACGACGTCGGCTTCCTGCGGTCGCGGCACGGCGAGAAGGCGCTGGAAACGGTGTCGGGTCTCGCGCTCACGTCGTCGTCGATGCTGTCCGACATCACCGAGGTCCGCAGCCGGTATGCACCGCACGACGCCGCGTTGATCGAAACCGTGCGCTGTCGTCGGCGGGCGACGACGAAACTGCGGGATCCCGCCGAGCTGCTGCTCACCGACGACGCACTGCAACAGGCGACCGCCTCGGTGGTTGCCGAACACCGCGCCGCCGAGATCGCCGGCCGTTTTCCGGCGTCGGTCGTCCACGACATGACCTGCTCGATCGGGGCCGAGCTCCGAGAACTGGTGCGCGCCAGCGGGATCTCGGGAGCTATCGGCAGCGACCTCGACCGGGTCCGGCTCGCGATGGCACGCCACAACGTACCCGACGCGACGCTCCTGGTCGCCGATGCGCTGACCCCGACCTCGAGTGCCGACGTCCTGCTCGCCGACCCGGCCCGCCGCTCCGACGCCGGCCGGATCTTCCGGCTCGACCAGCTGACCCCGCCGCTCCTCGAACTGCTCGCCACCTATGCCGGTCGCGTGCTCATCGTGAAATGTGCTCCCGGACTGGATCATCAGATGCTGCGCAACAGGTTCGGTTTCGACGGTGAGGTCCAGGTGACCTCGCTCGACGGCGGCGTCCGGGAAGCCTGCCTGTGGTCGGGGCCGGGGATCGAGACCCGACGCCGGGCAACCGTGCTGCGCACGCGACCCGACGGGTCGGTGTCGCAGTTCGAGATCACCGACCACGAGGACGACGAGGTGCCGGCCGGCGAGGCGGGGGAGTGGATCGTCGATCCGGACGGCGCCATCGTGCGCGCCGGACTCGTCAAGCATTACGCGCACCGTTTCGGTCTCTGGCAGCTCGACCCGCAGATCGCCTATCTGACCGGCGGTTCGGTGCCGGCCGGGGCACGTGGCTTCCGAGTGATCGAACAGGTCGGGGTGACCGAGAAGATCCTTCGCAAGGCTCTGGCCGTCCATGATTGCGGACCGCTCGAGATCCTTGTCCGCGGGTTGGACGTCGACCCGGACCAGCTCCGCAAGAAGCTCAAACCCAAGGGCGATCGCCCACTGTCGGTGGTGCTCACCCGGATCGGACGCAAGGGGACCGCGTTCATCTGCGAACCGGGGGTGCGCTTCTGAGCGACCACGCACAAACAGAATGCGGGCTGAGTGTCGGTTTCCGGCACTCAGCCCGCATTCTTGTTCGGACGCTTATCCCAGGTTCGCCTTGCTGTCGAAGAAGTACACCTCACCGAGATTGGTCGCGGTGGCGATCTGACCCGAGTAGGAGATCGAGACACCGGTCGCGAAGCCCGCGGAGTTCGGTAGCGGCAGAGACCGTTTGGTCGTACCGTCCGCGGTGGAGACCTCCACCAGCGACAGCGTGTCCTTGCCGGCGTCGCGGACAACGGTCCACGCGGTCTTCTGCTGGGTGAGCGCCGACAGGCTCACCGTGGCGAGATCGGTGCGCTGCCAGAGGCGTTCGGCACGGTCACCGGCGTCGCGGTAAAGGGTGAGCGGGGCGCCGAGCGAACCGGTGGGGATGATCAGGCCGTCGGGTGACACGGTCATCGTCGCGAAGCCGTGACCGCCGATGTCCTGCGTCCACTTGGTCGACCCGTCCTCGGTGTTCAGCGCGACGATCTTGCCGTCGCGCGAGAACGCATAGAGGGTCGAGCCGTCGGCGGACAGGGTCGGCGTACCGACGACTCCGCTCGGGACATCGGCCGTCCAGGCGGTCCGCACCTCGCGCTTGCCGCCCACCTTGTTGTACTTCATCGACCGGATCTGCGACGACGCGGCGCCCTCGGGAAAGAAGTTGAGGTAGAAGCGTTCTCGGCCGGTGTCGACGGCGGCGGGCGCGGGAATCGCGCACTGCGGTCCGTTGCGCACACAGTCGCCGAAGCCGAGCAGCGGCTGCTCCGGATCGGCGTCGTCGCGCAGCTTCACCTCGGGGGCGACGAGTTCGTTGCGCTGGGTGTCGATCAGCAGGATCTGGCCCTGGGTCGTGGTCACCAGCACTTCATTCGGCGCGGCGAACTTCGCCGACAGCGGGACGCCGATCACGCCGGCACGCCAGCGGATCGCGCCACCGGCGTTGAACGCCAGGAAAGTGGTCTCCTCGCCGAGGTACGGCTGGTCGTACTGGTCGACGAGCATCGCGTTGATCTCGACCCCTGCGCGCATGTCCTTGCAGAAGTTCTTGCGGCCCGACCGGCCGTCGAGCACCAGCACGTTGCAGCCCTGGGCGGCATTCGACGTGACGCCGACATTGCCCTTGCCCGAGATGGTGACGGGCGCGGTGACCGGTCCGCCGGTGGGACGCGTCCAACTCAGGGCGAGGTCGTCGGGGACGTCGGCGTAGGCGAAGTTCGCATTGCCGGCGGCGCCGCCGTAGCTGGGCCAGCCGACGCTCGGGATCGATCGGACGTCGATGTGTCCGTCGGAGCAGCCGGCGAGCACCAGCGAGCACGCGGCGGTGACGGCGACGAACAGGCGGGTCACCGCGGATCTGCGGTGTCGGGACACCTGCGGTCGTGCCAAGGCCATCGCGCTCCTCATCGTCGGTCCTCACGGGCACTGCACGTGCCAGCAGTGAGCCTATCGTGTGCGAAAAACGGGTCGTTTAGGGTTTGTCCCATGACCACCATGTGGAACGCCTCCTACCGGTCCCGGCGCCGCGCGGGCCGTCGCCGCGATCCGGAGCAGGCACGATTCCTCACTCTCGATTCGCTGCGCTGGGTGAAACGCAACCGGGCGTACACGCCGTGGTACCTGGTCCGCTACTACCGCCTCGCGAAGTTCCGCCTGGCCAACCCGCATGTCGTACTGCGGGGCATGGTCTTCCTCGGGCGCAACGTGGAAATCCACTGCACGCCCGAGCTCGCCCGGATGGAGATCGGGCGCTGGGTGCACATCGGCGACGGCAACTCGATCCGCTGCCACGAGGGCAGCCTCAAGATCGGCGACAAGACCGTCTTCGGCTGCAACAACGTCGTGAACTCCTACCTCGACCTCGAGATCGGCGGTTCGACGCTCATCGCCGACTGGTGCTACATCTGCGACTTCGACCACAAGATGGACGACATCACGCTGCCCATCAAGGACCAGGGCATCGTCAAGGGTCCGGTTCGGATCGGGCCGGACACCTGGGTCGCCGCCAAGGTGTCGGTGCTGCGGAACACCATCGTCGGCCGAGGCTGTGTCCTCGGTTCGCACGCGGTGGTCAAGGGGGTGATCCCCGACTACTCGATCGCGGTCGGGGCCCCGGCCCGCGTGGTCAAGAACCGCATGGACGACTGGGCGAAGAACGCCGAGCAGCGTGCCGAACTCGAACGCGCCCTGGCCGACATCGAACGCAAGAAGGCGGCGGCGGAGAAGGCTGCCGCGCAGAAAGCCGACAAGTAGATCTGTCGGCACGTCACGGTTCGGTCGGCTCGACTGCCGCGGGCACCGGGGACGCAATCGTTGCCGACGTGGTCTCTGCCGACCCGAGTTCGCCGGCCGGGGTCGTCGTCTCGGTCGCGTCGGGCTCGTCGACGGTCTCCGTCCATCGCGAGCCGCTCCGGTCGACGAGCGTGACCGTGCCATCGGGTTCGCTGATCTCCAGCGTCGACGTGTCGGGAAGCCAGCGGACCAGGCTGTCGGACGAGAACTGCGCCCGGTACTCGACATCGGTGGTCTCCACGTCCCGGATCGTCACCTCGGTGTCGTCGTAGTAGAAAGCGAACTCTCCGGAGCCGCTGAGGGTCCCGCCGGCCGGCAGCTCGGAGACGGTCGAGGAACTGGCCGTCGGGTCGGCGGAGTCCTCGGTGACGCTCGGGACGGGCGACTCATCGGCCGTTGTCGAGGTCGTCTCTTCGGCTACCGACGCCTCCGGTGCGGCGAGGAATGCCACCGCGCCCGCAGGTGCGGTGACGGTGCCCGGGGGTTTGCATTCGATACCGACGGGGAGCCCCAGATCAGCGCCGATCTGGTGACTGAGGCTGACTGCCGACGGGAAGTTCCCGGCCTTGACGGTCAGGGTCACGGTGGTATCACCCGCCAGGAGGGCAAGGAGTGCTCCGATCAGGGTCGACGAGAACTCATAGTGTGCTGGATCCCCTAGTCCCGAAGTCGCCGGCACGGAGATGGGATTGATCGTGGGGAGGGACGGGAACCGGAGTTCGTAGATGTACCCCGCGGTCACGTTCGCCGGTGGGTTCGGCCAGCTGAGGGTGACCGTGTCGGAGATGAGCGGCCGAACCGTGTTGGTACAGGTGAACGATGGGTTCGACGGTCGTCCGGTGGTCACCGAACCGGTGGCGGTGGCCTGACCGGTGAGCGCGCTCGCCTCGCCCGTGCCGTGGACGTTCGATACGCTCAGTGCGACAACGGTTGCGGCGGCGGTCCCGGCTACGATTCGTTGCCCGGCAGGCGAATTGCGCCATCCCCGTCGAGGTGCGAACGCGACCGCGAGCAGGAACACGACCGCGACAGCCTGCAGTGTCAGGGTGTACGGATTCTTCAGCCAGGCCGCCACATAGCCGAGAATCGGCGTGGTGCCGACGATCCGCTGTACCTCGGTGATCACGTACGTCTGCGGGTCGGGGGCGCTGTTCGCATCGCCGCGCAAGGTCAGCGAGACGGAGTTGCCGACTGGCTCGCCGGTTGCGGTGACGCGGTGGGTCACCCGGACGCCATCGTCGCGGATGACACTGACCACGTCGCCCGGATGCACCGACGTGGCGGGCACCGTGCGGCTGAGTCCCAGTGATCCGGTGGGAATCGTGGGCGCCATCGAACCGGTCTCGAAGATCACCGGGCGCACCCCGAGGATCAGCGCGAGAGCTGTTGCGGCCAGACAGATGCCGCCCAGGATCGCGCCGACGGTCAGCAAGCGGTCACCCCGACGGCGCTGCTGCTGCGCCGCGAACTCGGCGGTCGGGAAGTTCTCCGATCCGGTGCTGTCCATCACGGGCCCGTCGCATCGAAGGTGAAGGTGACGGACCCGCTCGTGCCGGCGAGAGATCCGGCTGCCGTGGACGGCAGGGTGAGCTGCATGCAGAGCGCCTCGGTGCCGGTCGTGGCGGCCAAGGGACCACGGCTCGTGGCGAAGGCGACGGCGCCGGCGGTGATCGCGAGATCGGACGCGATCTGGGTACCGCCCGAACAGGTCGATCCGCTGACGGTGCCGCCGCTGACCACGCGCAGTCTCATGGCCCGCCCCAACACGGTGGAACTGGAGACCTTGGCGTCGTAGCGGAACTGCACCGACCCGGTGTTCTGAACGTTCACCACATAGGCGGTCGTGTTCCCGGGAAGGAGGGCTCCGGGGAACGCGAAAGTGTGTGCGACCGAACCGTTGGCCTTGATCTCGAGGTTCGCGGTGGTGAATGTGCCCGACGTGGTCGCTGCAGTTGTCGACCACAGTGCCGTGGTACCGATAGCGCCGGTCGTCAGCAGGACTCCGCACGTCAGCAGCGCACGCACTCGGCGTGACGTGCCCGGTGACCACCTCGGACGATTCATGCAATCGTCTCCGGACCGGATGGTGCCGTGCCGCATTCTTCCTCGTCCTGGCGCTCGCGCCGATCGGCGATGAATTGCCATGCGCCGTAGACGAACAGCGTGCCCGCCAGTACGAATATCAGCACCGTGCGACGCTGCCCGATGAACCAGTTGTTGACCCAACCGAAGTAGGGCGCCGAGTACCAGAGCGTGCCACGCACCTGGACGGGGCGGACCGGGTCTTCGTCGGCGCCGCCGTTGGCATCACCCTGGGTGATGAATCGTGGCTCGCCGTCGTCATCCCGTGTCACCTCGATGACCCGGTGCGTGATGACTTCCGGTGAACCCGAACGGATCTGATACGTGATCACATCGCCGACACCGATCTCATCCGCCGGGCGGGGTTTCACGACGATGAGCGTGCCCGGGGGATAGTCCGGCTCCATCGAGCCGGTGAGAACCGTATAGGGCTGTGCTCCGGCGATCTTCGGGATGAGGATCGTCAGGCACATGATCGCGACGGCCCCGATGAGCAGCAGCCAGGACAGAACCTGCCAGAGGTGGTGGAGGACGCTGCGTCGCTCGGCCGGTTGCTCGGCAGAACTGTCTGTGGCTTCGAGAGATTCATCCCGGCCGAACTTGACGGTAGGACTCTCGTCGACAGCGGGTGCTGTGGGTTCGTTCATGGCCGGGTCTGCTCCGCTGCGAAACTGAAGTTGATGGTGAACGTCGCCGGTTGTGTTCCGGTCACCGAGACGAGCTCGGCGCGGACGCACCAGGAGGTGGAGGCACTCTTGGCGAGAGGCGTCCACGGCGAGGTGAAACCGGTACCGGGACTCGACGTGTCCTGCGCGGTGAACGCACCGGTCAGCGGAGTTCCGGTCCCGGGACAACTCGCCCCCGGGGCACCTGAGAGGTTCACCGTGACCGTCGCGCCGGGCGTCGACACCGACGGTCCGGCAGACGCGAGCCGGAACCGCAACGGCGTCGAGCCGGCGTTGGTGATGGTCAGGACGGCCTGCTGGGCCTGGCCCGGAATCACATTGGTGCCGTTCAGCGCAGGAAATGTGAACGACGAACCGCCGCCGGTACCCGGTGCCAAACCGATTGTCCCGGTGGTGATGTCGGTGTCAGAGACATCTGCCTGCTCGGCCCACAGCGCCCCGGTGGTCCGCACCGATCCGAAGAGCAGTACGGCCACCAGGATCGCCAGGGCGGCGTAGAGGACGCCCCGCCGCTTTCGGGCTTCGGACATCGAATCAGCCGTTAGGGCCGCACCTGATTCAGTGCGATCTTCATTCCGCTGACATTGATCGTGCCGTTGGTGAATTCGGTGTCTGGTGTCGTCGACGAGAATGCGACGGTCACGGTCACCGCGAGAACCTGACCGTTTGTGACGACCACGGGCGTATTAGGAGTACCGCCGGCCACCTGAGTCGTCGTGGTCACATAAGTCGTCGACGGGGTGGTGGAACCGGTGCCGACCCCGGTGACCGACAATTCGGCTTTCATGTTCTTGCCAGTGGCCGTCACGGTGCAGTTGGCGCTGTATTCCCAGGTATCGCCCGGCACCATCAGATCGGTGGTCGTGTCGATCGCGACCACAGGTACGTCCCCGGAAACATCGGTCCACGTGCCTGCGGGACAGTTGAGCCCGAAGTCGCCCGTGGTGATCGCATCGCCGGCCACGTCCTCTTCATCACTCCACAACGCATACGATCCCATCCCCCCGAGGAGTAGGATCGCCCCCGCACCGACCGATATTGCGCCTTTGGTTTTCCGATTCATGATCGTGCCCCTCCGAGGGAAATGTCATACCCCATCACCTTGGAGATGAGGAACGAACGTCACGCTAACGAATAAAAAAAGGGGCCGTACTTGAAACGGATGTTATTCCTGTGACTGGTGACACTTTTGTTACGGAAAGTGCAAATTAGTGCTCGACCGGTTTCCCGGGGTCGCGTTCCGGTAACGGTCGCATCGGAATATCCGGGCGCCCAACCGGATGACGCACTCGCCGTTTGGCGGCCAGATGCACCGACTCCGTGCGTTCGGCCACCTCGGCCCAGGAGAATTCGGCCGTGAGCCGGGCCCGCGCACGTAAGGCACGTTGCGCTGCCGCATCCGGATCCGACAGCGTCGCCCGCACCGCGGTGGCAAGACCTGCCACGTCAGCCGGTTCGAAAGTGAGGCCGGTATCCGGTTCCTGCACCGCTTCACCCAGACCGCCGGCGGTCGAGACGATCAGCGGGATACCGGTGGCCGCCGCCTCGAGGGCGACGATGCCGAACGGCTCGTACCGACTCGGCAACACGATCGCGTCGCACCGATGCATGTGGGTCACCAGTTCGTCGTGGTCGACGGCGCCGATGAACCGTACCGCCTTGCTCACCCGGTGCTTGCGAGCCTGTTCCATCAGCCAGTCTCGCTGTGTACCGTCACCGGCGATGGTCAGCGTGGTGCCCGGATGGCTGCGCCGGATGCGGGGGAGTGCGGCCAGCAGATCCTGCACGCCCTTCTCGTACTCGAGTCGCCCCGCGAACAGCAGTTCCGCGGGACCGGTCGTCCGCGTTCGTGGCGCGAACGGCCATGTGCGGATGTCGATCCCGTTGTGGATCACCGCGATGTCGGCTGCGTCGTAGCCGAAGAGACGATTCACCTCGTCGCGCATGGACGCCGAACATGTGATGAGAGCATCGGATTCGGCGACGAGCCACCACTCGACCGAGTGCACCTGCCGGTTCGTCCGGCCGCTGACCCAGCCGCTGTGCCGGCCGGCCTCGGTGGCATGGATCGTGGAAACCAATGGCACGTCGAAGAATTCGGCAAGAGCAATCGACGGGTGGGCCACCAGCCAGTCGTGTGCGTGCACGACTTCGGGAATCCATCGAGTCGAAGAATCCGCGAATGCCCTTTCACCGGCCAGGATCTTGAGACCGGCTCGGATGAACGAGTGCCCCATGGCGAGAGTCCAGGCCATCATGTCCTGCCCGAACTCGAACTCCGGCGGATCCTCGGCGACCGCGATCACGCGTACACCCTCGACGACGGTGTCGGTCGTCGGATGGCTCACCGCATCGGTCCCCGACGGGCGGCGGGTCAGGACCACCACATCGTGTCCGGCGGCGGCCATCTCGGTGGCGAGGTGATGCACATGCCGGCCGAGGCCACCGACCACCACGGGTGGGTACTCCCACGACACGAACAGCACTCTCATCAGATGCCCCCCTCGGCACTACACCCATCTGCGGTCATGATCGCGTGCAACCGGCGCGCGTCGAGTCCGGGAAAGAGATTGTCGGCCCGCGCCCAGTTCTGCGCGAGCGTCGCCGCCGCGTCGTCGCGACCGCGCATCGCGGCATCGCTGATCTCCCGCGTGGCGTGTGCGTGGGTGTGCGCTCGGGAGACAGCGTACTGCGCGGCGGTGTCCTTCGACACCATGAACGGCCAGTCCGAGGACAACGTCAGCAGTGCCTCCCGCACGATCTGATCGGCAACGCGGCTCCGTTCGCCTCCGTGGGCGAGGAGTTTGGCGACGGCATCGAGAGCGGTCTCGGTGACCTCCGCGTTGAGCGTGACGAGATGCTGAACCTGCGGGCCGTTCCACACCCGCCAGTCCTTGCCCGATCCCCACGACGACGCCGGGAGATCGACCGGCTCGCCGACGAGTCCGGATCGGGTTGCGCCGGCGAGGGTTCCGACCTTCACCCCGACCTCCGGAAGACGGCGTAGGACCCGTTCGAGCCACACCGGACCTTCATGCCACCAGTGTCCGAACAGTTCGGTGTCGAAGGCTGCGACGACGAGTGCGTCCCGGCCGATGCGCGCGGATTCCTCGATGAGGCGGTCGCGGACGTGTCCGACGAAATCCTCGACGTGGCGGTCGATCACGGCGTCGACGCGCGCGGGGTCGTAAGGCTTCTTCTCGTCGCCGGGTACCGAGCGTCCGGTGACGCGGAACCGCTTGAGTCCCGATTCGTGGTCGTAGGTGTGGAAGTCGCGGTAGGCGGCATGGCCGGGGTAGCCCGACTTCGGCGACCACACCCGGTAACTCACGGTCAGGTCACGCCCGTAGGCGATGACGCCGCTGTCGCCGACGGGCCGCCCGAGAGCGGTGTCGCCGTGCAGGGTCGGGCCGTCGACCATGAAATGCCCGACGCCGGCGCGGGCGTACTCGAATTCCATGCCCGGAGCGAAGGCGCACTCGGGGGCCCAGATCCCGACCGGGTCGAAACCCCAACGCGCGCGGGCGTCCGCAAGTCCCTCTCGGAGGAAGAACATCCGTAGGCGAGGATCGAGGAGCGGGGCGAAAGGATGCGCGAGCGGTCCGCCGAGGATCTCGGCGACCCCGCTCGAGGCGACGTGGCGGATCAGCGGCGAGGCCCCGTGGCGCCACTTGGTCTCGAAGGTGTCCAGCGCACGCTGGGCGGCGAGGTACTCGCGGCGGCCGGCGTCGGCGCGGTCGGTATCGCTCGACGTCGCGGCCTGGATGGCCCGCAGCTGCCAGTCGGCGAGCCACTCGTACATCGACGACGCACAGTGCGGGTCGTCGAGCTGCGCGACCAGGACCGGGGTGAGGCCGAGGGTCAACTGGTCGGTGAAGCCGTCGGCGGCCAGCCGCTCGAGCACATCGAACAACGGCAGATACGACGACGCCCACGACTGGTAGAGCCATTCCTCGCCGACCGGCCAGCGACCGTGATTGGCCAGCCAGGGGAGGTGTGAGTGCAGGACGAAGGTGAACTGTCCCGGAACCTCTGTGGTGCTGATGGTCATTCCTCAGTCCCGGATCGCCACCACGAACAGGTCGAGCGAGGCGTCGATGTCGGAGTCGCGCGCGTCGAGTACCGCGAAGTCCTCCGCGACGACGGCGGCGACGTCGTCGACCAGGTCGGCGGGCCATGGTTGGCCGGCGAGGGCCCGCTCGATCTGGGCGTCGATCAGCGATCCGCCCCACTTGTCGTCGAGTGCGGCCAGGCGGGGGCCGTGGTGCACGCCGAGCATCGCCTCGAGGGTGAACCCGCCCTCGACGATGAGTTCGGTGAGTTCGGCGGCGTTCAGCTCACGGGTGTGGAACGGGTTGAGCGGTGTGTCGCGACCGGGGGAGAAGGTGATCCGGTTGGGGGTCGAGATCAGCAGCTCGCCACCCGGACGCAGCACCCGGCGGCACTCGGCGATGAACGCGGCCTGGTCCCAGAGGTGCTCTATCACCTGGAAGTTCACCACGAGATCCACCGATGCGTCGGCCAGCGGGAGGTCGATCAGATTGCCCTGGTGCACGACGAGTCCGGGGTAACGGCGACGCGTGTGTTCGACCGCAGCGGTGTCGTAGTCGACGCAGACCACAGACGACGCCCCGGCGTCGGCCATCATCGCGGCGCCGTAACCCTCGCCCGAGCCCGCCTCGAGGATCTCGCGGCCCGTGCAGCGGTCCAGGATGTGGCGGTACGCGATCTCGTGGCGGCGAAACCAGTAGTTCTCCGCGGGGATGCCCGGAACCGTCCGTTCACCGGTCAGTGCCAGTTGCCGGTCGGTGTCGAGGGCCTCCAGACCGGTCGTCCCGGCGGTCGGCGGAGAACCGAGGTCTGCGTCAGTCATCTGCACGAGCGTAGGGCATGGGGTCGCGGCCTCCCGGTTCGTCCCGGCGCCGATGACCGAACAAGCGATCGGCCGTCGTCGCCGCTGGGCTCACCCGCAGGTCCGGTGCCGCTCCATAGTGTGAGGTAGTCGGTGTTTAGTGAGAACATAGGAAACGCTAAAGTGGGGGAGACCCATGGCCTTACCCGCCGGTAAGTTGCCGAACCCGACGCAGGAGGTCGACGTAGACCCATGACAAACATTGTCGTACTGATCAAGCAGGTTCCCGACACGTGGTCCGAGCGCAAGTTGTCCGACGACGACTACACCCTGGACCGTGAGGCAGCTGACGCCGTGCTGGACGAGATCAACGAGCGCGCCGTCGAAGAAGCGCTGAAGATCAAGGAGGCCGACGGCGGTGAGGTCACCATCCTGACTGCTGGTCCCGACCGGGCCACCGACGCCATCCGTAAGGCACTGTCGATGGGTGCGGACAAGGCGATCCACATCAAGGACGATCTGCTGCACGGTTCGGATGCGGTTCAGACCGCCTATGTACTGGCCCGCGCGCTGGGCACGGTCGAGGGTGTCGAGCTCGTCATCGCCGGTAACGAGGCCACCGACGGCCGTGTCGGCGCGATCCCGGCGATGATCGCCGAGTACCTCGAACTGCCGCACCTGACGCATCTGCGCAAGCTGACCCTGGAGGGCGAGACCCTCAAGGGCGAGCGTGAGACCGACGAGGGCATCTTCCACGTCGAGGCGCAGCTCCCGGCGATCGTCAGCGTCAACGAGAAGATCAACGAGCCCCGCTTCCCGTCCTTCAAGGGCATTATGGCCGCGAAGAAGAAGGAAGTCACCGTCGTCTCGCTGGCCGAGATCGATGTCGAGCCGACCGATGTGGGCCTGGCCAACGCCGGCAGCGTCGTGAACTCCTCGACCCCGAAGCCGCCGAAGACCGCCGGCGAGCGCGTCACCGACGAAGGCGACGGCGGCACGAAGGTCGCCGAGTACCTGGTCGGTCAGAAGATCATCTGATCTTCCCCACCAGACAATCCGGCGAACCCCAGACATTCAGGAGAAAACCAACATGGCAGAAGTACTCGTGCTCGTGGAGCAGGACGCCGAAGGCGCCCTGAAGAAGGTCACCAGCGAGCTCATCACCGCCGCCCGCGCCCTCGGTACCCCGTCGGCTGTCGTCGTCGGCAAGCCCGGCTCGGCCGATGCGATCATCGACGGCCTCAAGGAAGCCGGCGCTGAGAAGGTCTACGTCGCCGAGTCCGACGACGCGGCCACCTACCTGATCAACCCGCAGGTCGACGTGCTGTCCTCGATCGCCGAGAGTGCTGCTCCGGCAGCGATCCTGGTCGCGGCCACCGCCGACGGCAAGGAGATCGCCGGCCGTCTCGCCGTGCGTCTCGGCTCGGGTGTCCTCGCCGACGTCGTCGACGTCAAGGAAGGCGGGGTGGGCATCCACTCCATCTTCGGTGGTGCGTTCACCGTCGAGGCGCAGGCCAAGGGCGACACCCCGGTCATCTCGATCCGCCCGGGTGGTGTGGAGGCCGCTCCGCAGGCCGGTGCCGGCGAGCGTGTCGATGTCGAGGTCCCGGCTGCGGCCGAGAACGCCGTCAAGATCACCAAGGTCGAGCCGAACATCGGTGGCGATCGTCCCGAGCTCACCGAGGCCTCGATCGTGGTCTCCGGTGGTCGCGGTGTCGGTAGCGCCGAGAAGTTCTCGGTCGTCGAGGAGCTCGCCGACGCCCTCGGTGCCGCCGTGGGTGCTTCGCGTGCCGCGGTCGACTCCGGGTACTACCCGGGTCAGTTCCAGGTCGGTCAGACCGGTAAGACCGTGTCGCCGCAGCTCTACGTCGCCCTGGGTATCTCGGGTGCGATCCAGCACCGGGCCGGTATGCAGACCTCGAAGACCATCGTCGCGGTCAACAAGGACGAAGAGGCGCCGATCTTCGAGATCGCCGATTACGGCGTCGTGGGCGACCTGTTCAACGTCGCACCGCAGCTGACCGAAGAGGTCAAGAAGCGCAAGTGATCTGCTGATCACGCAGAACTCCGGTGGCCCCCGACGTTCGCGTCGGGGGCCACCGTGCGTTCGCGTTCCGTTCACCCGGAATCCCGGTGCGTCTCGTGTTCACCCGGTTCGCCCCGACACGTCACGCCGACGTGGCCGTGGCGACGCAGACGCTGGCTTTCATTCGGGGCATGAACGCTCTGCAGTCCATCGCCTCGTCCGCTGCAACCGCTTCCGCCGTCTCGACCACCTTGTTGACCGCCGGCCCGGTCCGGGTGCTCGTGTCCGAAGACCCGGCCGACATCGTTGCCGTCCAACAACTCCGCTACCGGGTCTTCGCCGACGAGCCCGGGTTCTCCGATCGCATCGGCGACGCCGTCACCGGACGCGACGCCGATCGTTTCGACGAGTTCTGTGAACACCTCGTCGTGCGGCACGACGACCACGGCGTCATCGGATGCGCACGGCTGCTGGCCCCGCCACGCGCGATCGCCGCCGGCGGCTGGTATTCGTCCACCGAGTTCGACCTCGGAGCCGTGGCCGACATCTTCGCGGAGACAGTCGAACTGGGTCGTGCCTGCGTCCACTCCGAGCATCGTGACGGGTCGGTCACCGCGCTCATGTGGGCGGCCCTGCTGCAGTACATGGATCAGGCCGGCTACCGCTATCTGATGGGTTGTGTATCGGTGCCCCTGCACAGCCCGGGGGAGTGGATGCCCGGGTCGGTCTTGCGCGCGGTCCGTGACCGGCTGCGTGAGGACTACACCGACCCCGTCCTGCATGTCTCTCCACTGACGCCCCCACGCATCGGCGGGCGGTTGCTCGAGGACATCACGCCGTCGGACACCGTCGGCATGCCGCCCCTGATGCGCGGATACCTGCGGATGGGTGCCCGTATCTGCGGCGAACCCGCCGTCGACGACGTCTTCGATGTCGCGGACTTCCTCACGGTGCTCGATCGGGAAGGTACCAACCGGCGCTACCTCGAACGCCTGCGATCGAGCGCCCAGCGCCTCGGCTCGGCCGCCCCGTCGCGATGATCCCGCTGTCGGCGGAACCGGCGCGGCACCCGTGGTTCCCGGTCAGCACCTGCGGAGACAGTTGCCTCGGTCCCCGGGGCACGAGGCGTGTCGCACTGCTCGTCGACGCGGTGGTCGTGGGTCAGCGACTGTGCCGCCTCGCCGCCGTCGTCTGCTGGATCGTCGGGATGCTCGTCGCCGACGAGGCGGTGGCGCGCCTGCGGCATCGGCCACGGCGAGCGCTTCGGGCGCGGGCCTCGGGCCCGCTGCTCGCCGCGCTCGGTATCCGGGTCGTCGTCGACGACCGGCGACGCGACCCGCGCGCGACCGGGCTCATCGTCGCCAATCACATCTCGTTCCTCGACGTCCTCGCGCTGGCCCTGGTGAGCTCGGCGCATGTGGTGGCGAAATCGGACGTCGTCGACATGCCGGTCGTCGCGGGGATCGCGCGCAGATTCGGCGTGATCGCCGTCGACCGTGGAACGCTGCGCGGACTCCCGGCGGCGGTGGGCGGGGTCTGCGCGCGCCTGGCCGCCGACTCCTCGGTGATCGTGTTCCCGGAGGGGACCACCTTCTGCGGCCGCACCGGCGGTGAGTTCCGTCCGGCGTTCTTCCAGGCCGCGATCGACGCCGCGGTGCCGGTGCTCCCGGTCCGTCTGAGGTTTCTCGGGCCGGACGGACACGCCGCGACCGACCCGAGTTTCATCGGCGACGACTCTCCCCTGGACACCCTCCGGAGAGTGCTGCGGGCCCGCGGACTGACCGTGGTCGTCCGTCTCGAGCCCGCCGAAGCGCCGGGAACCGACCGTCGCGAGTTGGCGCGTCGCTGCGAACGCGTCCTGAGTTCGGCGGAAAGTGACATCGACTGTTCTCTGATATAGGTTCCTTCGGAGCGGCCGCGCACGCGGCCGAGAAGATCGCCGTATGTCGAAGGAGTCCGACGATGACGTCCACCCTGACCCGGGAAGCGGCCCGCGCCAAGTTCTTCGAGCTGCGGGAAGCGGAAGGGCTCGTCGACGACGCGGTCCTCGACACCGTCTGGGCGGGGCTCGCGACGCTGCGTCCCGAAGAGATGCTGGGGGCGTGGAAGGGTGGCGAGTTCACCACCGGCCACGCCATCAACGGGGTGCTGGGGAAGGCCAATTGGTTCGGCAAGACCTTCACCTCGCGCAGTGATGTGCAGCCGCTGGTCTGTCGCGACGAGAACGGCAAGCTGTTCTCCAACGTCGCACTCGGCAAGGGCGAGGCGAGCCTGTGGGCGATCGAGTTCCGCGGCGAGATCACCGCGTCGATGGTTTACGACGGCCAGCCGGTCATCGATCACTTCAAGCGCGTCGACGACACCACCGTCATGGGCATCATGAACGGCAAGGGCGGCGTCATCGACGGACGCCACCTGTACTTCTATCTCGAACGCGTCTGAGGCAGGCACGCGGTCGCGGAATTTGTCGACGTCGGCCGCGCGTTTATCCTTGCTAGCGATGCCCCTGCCAACCCGAGTGCCTCCGCGCACGTCCGTCTACCTCGACCACGCCGCTTCGACGCAGATGCTGCCCGAAGCCGTCGAGGCGATGACCGCTGTCTTCAGCACGCCGGGTAACGCCTCCTCCCTGCACGGATCCGGCCGCACCGCCCGACGCCGCCTCGAGGAGGCGCGCGAGGCGATCGCCGCGGCGGTCGGTGCGCGGCCGTCGGAGGTCATCTTCACCGGGGGCGGTACCGAATCTGACAATCTCGCGGTCAAGGGGATCTACTGGGCCCGTCGCCGGGCCGATGAGCAGCGTCGCCGCATCATCGTGTCGGGGGTCGAGCACCACGCGGTCCTCGACCCCGCGCAGTGGCTCGCGGCCGACGCCGGAGCCGAGCTGGTGGTGCTGCCGGTCGACGCCGACGGCGTGGTCTCACCCGCCGATCTCCGTGCCGAACTGGAGGCACACGCCGACCAGACCGCCCTCATCTCGGTCATGTGGGCCAACAACGAGGTCGGTTCCATTCAGCCCATCGCCGAGATCGTGGCGCTCGGCGCCGAGTTCGGCGTGCCGGTGCACTCCGACGCCGTCCAGGCCGTCGGCCACCTGCCGATCGACTTCACCGCCAGCGGACTGTCCGCGCTGAGCCTCGCCGCCCACAAGTTCGGCGGACCGCAGGGCGTCGGTGCGTTGCTGCTGGGTCGTGAGGTCGCCTGCGTCCCGCTACAGCACGGTGGAGGCCACGAACGTGACGTGCGGTCGGGCACCCAGGACGTCGCCGGGGCCGCCGGCATGGCCGCTGCGCTGACCTGGTGTGTCGAGCACATGGAGGAGAACACGACCCGCGTACGCGCCCTCGCGTCGCGGCTCACCGACGTCCTGCTCGGCGTCGAGGGCACGGTGCGCAACGGGGCCGATGTGGACGCACGCCTGCCCGGAAACGTGCATGTCTCCTTCGCCGGCTGCGAAGGAGACTCCCTGCTGATGCTGCTCGACGCCAAGGGCATCGAGTGCTCCACCGGTTCCGCCTGCACCGCGGGTGTCGCGCAGGCGAGCCACGTGTTGCTCGCGATGGGACTCGACATGGCCGACGCCCGCTCGTCGCTGCGGTTCTCGCTCTCCCACACGACCACCGACGCCGACATCGACGCGGTGGCCCAGGTCATCGACGAGGTCGTGGATCGTGCTCGCGCCGCCGGCCTCGTCTCCGCACCCGGCGGAAAGGTCTCCTGATGCGCGTACTCGCAGCGATGAGTGGCGGCGTCGACTCGGCGGTCGCGGCCGCGCGTGCCGTCGACGCCGGACACGAGGTCGTCGGCGTCCACCTCGCTCTCTCGACCGCACCGGGAGCACTGCGTACCGGCTCCCGCGGCTGCTGCTCCCGGGAGGACGCCTCGGATGCGCGCCGTGCCGCGGACGTGCTCGGAATCCCGTTCTACGTCTGGGATTTCGCCGACCGGTTCAAGGACGACGTCATCGACGAGTTCGTCGAGGCCTACGCCGCCGGACGCACCCCCAACCCGTGCCTGACGTGCAACGAGAAGATCAAGTTCGCCGCGCTCGCCGACAAGGCGATCGCCCTCGGCTTCGACGCGCTGGCCACCGGTCACTACGCCCAGCTCGTCGACGGTGAGCTGCGCCGGGCCGTCGACGACGACAAGGACCAGTCCTACGTGCTCGCCGTCCTCACCCGCGAGCAGCTCTCCCGTGCGCTGTTCCCGGTCGGGGACACCCCGAAGGCCGAGATCCGGGCGGAGGCCGCGCGCCGCGGTCTCGCGGTCGCCGACAAGCCCGACTCGCATGACATCTGCTTCATCCCCAGCGGTGACACCCGCGCCTTCCTCGGCGCCAAGATCGGGATCCGTCCGGGCGCGGTCGTCGACGCCTCGTCCGGTGAGCGCCTCGCCGACCACGAGGGTGTCCACGGTTTCACCATCGGACAGCGCAAGGGGCTCGGCATCGACGCCCCCGCCGCGGACGGCAAGCCCCGCTACGTCACCGAGATCGACCCGGACTCGGGCACCGTCACGGTCGGCACCGCGGAGGATCTGCAGGTCTGGGGCATCACCGCCACCCGCGCGGTGTGGACGTCGGGCATCACCCCCGACGAGCCGTTCGAGGCCGTGGTCCAGGTCCGCGCCCACGGCGGGCTCGCGCCGGTGACCGCGACGCCGACCACCGTCGACGGCGAACCCGCGATCGACATCGTCCTGCACGAACCGCTGACCGGCGTCGCACGCGGCCAGGCCGCCGTGCTGTACCTGCCCGACGCGGAGCGCGGCGATCAGGTCGTCGGATGCGGACGCATCGCGTCGACCACGTCGCGACCGACCGCTGTCGCGGCTCGGTGACCACACCCGATCTGCCCACCGGTATCGGCACCGGCGTGGGCTCGATGCCCGGCACCGATCCGCGCGCGGCCGCTGCCGTCGTCAACGGTGAACTCGACCTCGCGCACCTCGTCGAACTCCCCGGTCGCGGAGCGGGCTCGGACCTGATCGGCCGGATGGCCGCGATCCTCGTCGACCTCCCGATGGACACCGCGACCTGGGGATACCGGTTGGCGCAACGGGAGTCGCAACTGACCCGGCGAGCGCGTGACTACCTCAAAGAGGATCTCGACGTCGCCGAGGAGCTGTGGGAGACAGCGGGATTCGTCGGTACCGGCCGAGCCTACAAGGTCCAGGTCGCCGGTCCGTTCACGACGTCGGCGTCGGTCGAACTGCCCAACGGTCATCGTGTGCTGAAGGATCCGGGCGCGGTCCGCGACATCGTCGCGTCCACCGCCGAAGGAATCCGCGAACACGTCGGCGAGGTCACCCGGCGCCTGGGCGCACAGGTCGTGGTCCAGATCGACGAACCGATGATCGGCCGGGTCATCGACGGAACCGTCACACCCCTCACCCGATTCGACCCGATCCGGGCGATCCCGGCGGTCGAGGTGGCGCGGGCCCTCACCGAGCTGATCGATCACGTCGACGCCCCGGTGGTGCTCCACGACTGCAGCCGTCCCCGTTGGGATCTCCTCGAACACCTTCGGGGCGTGGCGTATTCGATAGACGTCACCGCACCCGGCGACGCCGACCTCGACGGCATCGGGATGCTCATCGATCGCGGGGATGTACTGGTTGCCGGTCGGGTGCCGTCCACCGCGCCGAAACAGCCGGTCAACGCCGAGACCGTGGCGACCGGCCTCGCCGCACTCACCGACCGAATCGGCCTCAACCGGAAAGTGTTGTCGGAGAGCGTCATCGTCACACCGACCTGCGGTATGGCCGGAGCGTCGGAGAGCTGGGCGCGCAAGGCTCTCGCGGTGGTTGCCGAAGCGGGTCAGCTGCTCGCCGGCGACCCGACCGCCCTCTGACGACCCGGAACGACTGCGGAACCCGGGCGGCCGGAACTATCCTGCGGGCATGCCGCATCCGATCATGTTCGACGACGCCGACCCGATCCTGGGTCGCGTCCGCGAGATCGCGCTCGCGCTTCCCGACGCCACCGAGGTCGTGGCGCACGGTCGCCCGACGTTCCGGTGCGGCAAGATGTTCGCCAACTACGGCGGCGGTCTGAAGGGTGGCAAGATCCGCTACGACCACTCGGTCCTGTTCATCCCCGACGAGTCGGAGAAGCCCGCGCTCGAAGAGGATCCGCGGTTCTACGTGCCGGCCTACTACGGCCCCTACGGGTGGCTGGCCCTGATCCTCGACGGTGACGGGGACCCCGACTGGGACGAGGTCGCCGAACTCCTCGACGCCAGCTACCGTCAGGTCGCGCCGAAACGGTCGCTGGCGAAGCTCGACTCGACCGCTCCGTGATCCGAGAGCAGCGGCTTCGCCACTTCTCCCCGAGGTGTTGACGTCGCGCGCGACGTCATTCCGTAGGGGCGGTGCAGTTGCCCGGTGAGCTCCGGGCTCGTTGTCCGGGTACTCCGATACCCTCGGTGCGTGGCAGAAACAACGGAGTCGGGGCGGCCGGCGACCGAACAGTCGGGACCCGAGGGAGACCTGCGGGAGCAGTGGACGGAGCTCGCCGAGGAGATCCGCGAGCATCAGTTCCGGTACTACGTGAAGGATGCGCCGGTCATCTCCGACGGCGAGTTCGATGCTCTCCTACGACGCCTGCAGGACCTCGAGGACAGTCACCCCGAGCTCGCGACGCCCGACTCGCCGACAAAACTGGTCGGCGGCGGTTTCTCCACCGCGTTCTCCCCGGTCGACCATCTCGAGCGGATGATGTCGCTGGACAACGTCTTCGACTACGACGAGATGACCTCCTGGGTCCAGAGGGTCAACTCCGACGCCGGTGCCGAGGTCGAGTTCCTCTGCGAACTCAAGATCGACGGTGTCGCCCTGGCGCTCGTATACCGCAACGGAGTCCTCGAACGCGGTGTCACCCGTGGCGACGGTCGCACCGGTGAGGACGTCTCGCTCAACGCGCGCACCATCGACGACATCCCGCACCGACTGACGGCCGCCGACGGCTATCCGATCCCGGACGTCCTCGAGGTGCGCGGCGAGGTCTTCTTCCGTGTCGAGGATTTCGAGGCGCTCAACGCGTCCCTGGTGGCCGATGGCAAGCCGCCGTTCGCCAATCCACGCAACTCGGCGGCTGGGTCGCTGCGGCAGAAGAACCCGCAGGTCACCGCTCGTCGAAAACTGCGGATGATCTGTCACGGCATCGGCCACACCGAGGGGTGGCGGCCGGAGTCGTTGCATGATGCCTATCTCGCGCTCGGCGCGTGGGGACTTCCGGTGTCCACCCACACCACCAAGGCCTCGACCGCCGCCGAGATCCTCGACAAGATCTCCTACTGGGGCGAACACCGCCACGACGTCGACCACGAGATCGACGGCATCGTGGTCAAGGTCGACGACTTCGGCGTCCAACGCCGCCTCGGTTCCACCTCGCGCGCACCGCGGTGGGCGATCGCCTACAAGTACCCGCCGGAAGAGGCCACGACCAAGCTGCGCGACATCCAGGTCGGCGTCGGGCGCACCGGTCGCGTCACACCGTTCGCGGTGCTCGAACCGGTCCTCGTCGCGGGTTCGACGGTCTCTCGCGCGACCCTCCACAACGGCTCGGAGGTCAAGCGCAAGGGTGTGCTCATCGGCGACACCGTGACCATCCGCAAGGCCGGCGATGTGATCCCCGAGGTGCTCGGGCCGGTGGTCGACCTGCGCGACGGTTCCGAGCTCGAGTTCGAGATGCCCGAGCGCTGTCCGGAATGCGGTACGCCGTTGCGTCCGGAGAAGGAATCCGACGTCGACGTCCGGTGCCCGAATCAGGAGAGTTGCCCGGCTCAATTGCGGGAGCGGCTCTTTCATCTCGCCGGTCGTGGTTCGTTCGACATCGAGGCGCTCGGTTACGAGGCAGCCACCGCGCTGCTGTCGGCAAAGGTGATCCGCAACGAGGGTGATCTGTTCTCCATCTCCGCCGACGACCTCGCCCGCACGGAGTTGTTCACCACCAAGGCGGGCGCGTTGTCGGCGAACGGGAAACGCTTGCTGGCCAACCTCGACAAGGCCAAGGACGTGGCGTTGTGGCGCGTGCTGGTGGGTCTGTCGATCCGCCACGTCGGGCCCACCGCGGCGCGCGCGCTGGCCACCGAGTTCGGCTCACTGGAGGCCATCGAGGCCGCCGACGTCGAACAGCTCGCCGACGTCGAGGGCCTCGGCATGACTCTCGCGCAGTCGATCCACGACTGGTTCACCATCGACTGGCATCGGGAGATCGTGGAGAAGTGGCGCGCCGCAGGCGTTTCCATGGAGGACGAGCGTGACGACTCGATCGCGCGGACCCTCGAGGGCAAGACCATCGTCGTGACCGGATCGCTGGTGGACTTCTCCCGCGACGGCGCCAAGGAGGCGATCCTGCAGCGTGGCGGCAAGGCATCGGGATCGGTGTCGAAGAAGACCGACTACGTGGTCGTGGGTGACTCGCCGGGGAGCAAGGCCGACAAGGCCGAGCAACTCGGTGTGCCGGTCCTCGACGAGGACGCGTTCAAGCGTCTCCTGGAGACCGGCAGTCCCGAGTGACCCCCTCGCGGCCGGATCGAAAGAACGCGGCACGACCCTTCGCTGCCTGAGGTGTGAGGAGCGCAAGCGACGAGCCTCGAAGGCCTGATGAGATCGCGTCGTCGACCCTTCGAGACGCGTCCTCCGCAAGCTCCGGTCGCTCCTCAGGGAGCAGGGATTCCGCTTCGTCAGTCCGCTCCGGACGCTCCTCAGGGAGCAGGGATTCCGCTTCGTCAGTCCGCTCCGGTCGCTCCTCAGGGAGCAGGGATTCCGCTTCGTAAGTCCGCTCCTCAGGAGCGAATTCTTTTCGTTGAGCAGCGCTAACCGTTGAGCGCGGCGTCGAAGGCGCGGTACGCCCGCGGATCGAACAACACGAACCGGATCTCGGTCATCGCGGTGTCCACGGACCGGACGGTGTCGATGGCCCGGCGTGCGCCATCGGCCATGGGCCAACCGTAGACGCCGGTCGAGATGGCCGGGAAGGCGATCGTCGTCGCACCCAATTCGTCTGCCACGCGGAGGGATTCGCGATAGCAGGCGACCAGGAATTCGGATCGGTCCTCATCGTGGGAGTGCACCGGTCCGACCGTGTGGATGACCCAGCGTGCATCCAGATCGCCGGCGGTGGTGGCAACTGCTTCGCCGACGGGGAGTCCGCGCTTGTAGCGTCCGGCCCGGAGTTCCTTGCACTCGGCGAGAATCGCGGGACCTCCACGCCGATGGATGGCGCCGTCGACCCCGCCACCGCCGAGGAGTGTCGAATTGGCGGCATTGACGATCGCGTCGACCGACTGAAGGGTGATGTCTCCTTGCGTGAGTGTGATGGAGGTCATGCCTCCATCATCCTGCTAACCGTCGGCGCGCAACACCGTACTGACGATCCCGGCGAGGTAGCCGAGTCGGGCGACCTCCGAGGGCCGGAAATCCGGCCCGCCGATGCGGCCGAGCAGGATCGCCTTGTCATTGGAGCCGATCGGCGCCGCGGCGAGGCGGGTGTCCATGTCCTGCCATGCACCCGGCACCCAGTCGCCTTCGGCGTCGAGTTGCGCCGCATGCTCCAGAGGCAGCCAATCAGCCCTGGTGAGTGGGGTTTCCGGGGCGCCGGAGGAGCCGAACAGCTGTAGGACGCCGCCGCTGGCCCTGGTGATGACCATCGCCCACGACACCCGCAGCACGCGCGGGGCGTTGTCGACGAGGACCTGGAGGCGATCCTTGCGCTTCGCGGTGGCGACCTGGTCGACGAGCTCGAGTTCGCGGTGGGTGTCGAGCACGCCGGAATACGGGCGGATCGAATCCACGCGAACGCCGTTGACCTTCTCGGCTGCCGTGATCAGGCTGTCCGGCAGCGCACCGGGTGCCACCTCGACGACCAGGTCGTCGACGGCATAACCGTTGCCGCGTTCGACCACTTCGAGTGACAGGATGTCGGCACCGACCGAACCGAGCTGCACGGCGAGCACGCCGAGACTGCCGGGACGGTCCTCGAGCTGGACGCGCAACAGGTAAGACACGTGGGTCATTCTCGCACCCGTGGCGACGGCGCGCGCAGCGCCGGGGGCGACCGGGTGCGCCGCGCCGGAGGCGACCGGGTGCGCCGCGCCGGGGGCGGGGCGGGTGTGTCCGGGAGGTGCAACCGGTGGCTGGGGTGAGTCGGGTTGGCGCGTTCCCATAGGCTGGAGAGGCGCATCTGCGTCGCATGGGCGTCGGGTGAGCGACATGACCGAGCAAGTGATGGTGAGAGAGGACGCTGACGGTGGCTGGCGAACCGAAGTCCATATCGCGTGAAGAGGTCGCGCATCTGGCGCGACTGTCGCGACTGGCGCTGAGCGAGGACGAACTCGATGTCTACGCCAAGCAGCTGGACTCGATCCTGACCCACGTCGCGTCGGTGTCGGAGGTGGCCGCCGACGACGTGCCCGGAACCGCGCATCCGGCCGAACTCGCCAACGTGCTGCGTCCCGACGTCGTCGTGCCCGGCCTGAGCACCGACGCCGCGCTGTCCGGTGCGCCGGCCGTCGAACAGGACCGTTTCGCCGTTCCGCAGATCCTGGGAGAAGAGCAGTGAGCCCCGATTCGCACGCCGCAGCTCCTCGTCCCGCCGGTGACCTGACCGGTCTGTCCGCGGCCGAACTCGCCACCAAGATCGCGACCCGCGAGGTCAGCTCGGTCGAGGTCACACAGGCCCACCTCGACCGCATCGCCGAGGTGGACGGCGAGCTGGGGGCCTTCCTGCACGTCAGCGGCGCCGAGGCGCTCGTCGCTGCCAAAGCCGCCGACGACGCGATCGCCTCGGGCGACGCCGTGTCGTCGCTCGCCGGTGTGCCGATCGCGCTCAAGGACGTCTTCACCACCACCGACGCCCCCACGACGTGCGGTTCCAAGATCCTCGAGGGTTGGGTTCCGCCCTACGACGCCGCGGTCACCGAGCGGCTCCGCGCCGCAGGCATCCCGATCCTGGGCAAGACCAACATGGACGAGTTCGCCATGGGCAGCTCGACCGAGAACTCCGCCTACCAGCTGACCCGAAACCCGTGGGACCCCACCAGGATCCCCGGCGGCTCGGGCGGCGGCAGCGCCGCGGCGCTCGCGTCGTATGAGGCCCCGCTCGCGATCGGTACCGACACGGGCGGCTCGATCCGGCAGCCGGCCGCCGTCACCGCGACCGTCGGCGTCAAGCCGACCTACGGCACCGTCTCCCGCTACGGACTCGTCGCGTGCGCGTCGTCGCTCGACCAGGGCGGCCCGTGTGGCCGCACGGTCCTCGACACCGCGATGCTGCACGAGGTCATCGCCGGACACGACCCGCGTGACTCCACCTCGATCAACGTGCCGGTACCCGACGTGGTCGCGGCCGCTCGCGAAGGTGCGGAACAGGACCTCAAAGGCGTCAAGATCGGCGTCGTCACCGAACTGCAGGGCGAGGGCTACCAGTCCGGCGTGCTCGATTCCTTTAACCAGGCGGTCGAACTGCTCACCGAGCGCGGCGCGGAGGTCGTCGAGGTCAGCTGCCCGCACTTCACCTACGCGCTCGGCGCCTACTATCTGATCCTCCCGTCAGAGGTGTCGTCGAACCTCGCACGCTTCGACGCCATGCGGTACGGACTACGCGTCGGCGACGACGGTTCGCATTCGGCCGACGAGGTCATGGCGCTGAGCCGCGAAGCCGGTTTCGGCCCAGAGGTGAAGCGCCGCATCATGATCGGCACCTACGCGCTGTCCTCGGGCTACTACGACGCCTACTACGGTCAGGCGCAGAAGGTCCGCACCCTGATCTCGCGCGACTTCACCGCCGCCTTCGAGAAGGTCGACGTGCTGATCTCGCCGACCACCCCGACCACCGCCTTCCCGATCGGGGAGAAGGTCGACGATCCGCTGGCGATGTACCTGTTCGACCTCTGCACGCTGCCGGTGAACCTGGCCGGCATCGGGTCGATGTCCGTGCCGTCCGGGCTGTCGAAGGACGACGGCATGCCCGTCGGCCTGCAGATCATGGCGCCCGCACTCGCCGACGACCGGCTTTACCGGGTCGGCGCGTCGTATGAGGCGGCTCGCGGCGCGATCATCTGACGTCACTGCACACCCACCACTTTTGGGCGAACCCACCACCGTTTCAGGTGGTGGGTTCGTCCATCTGTGGTGGGTTTGCGAGGTCACCGCGGCAGGCCGCTGACCGGTCGCGCCTGCTCGGTCCCGTAGCGGTGACCGACGCCCGTCGGTCCGTCGAGCGCGGCCAGCAGGTCGACGCTGGACTGCAGGAATCCGACGACCGGCAGCCAGGGGACCTCGGGTACCCGTCGACCGCCGAGCACGGTGTCGTCGGGATACGCAGGCGGACGCCACAGCGAACCGAGTGACCAGCGGACCACCGGATCGCTGCGATTGGCCATGACGATCCGCGGCGTTCTCGACGCCTGCGCCACCGTCCCCTCGGGCGGTGCGGTCAGGACGGTCTCCGCGAGCAGTGACGGGTGATGGTCCTCGAGCCAGACCCGGGCGGCGTCGGCCCCCACCGCGCCGAGGCTCTGGCCGTAGAGCACCAACCGGGGCCGGGCGCCCGCGGACCGGCTCGCCAGGACCTTCGCGAGTTCGCGGACCAGCGTGATCGACGATTCCGCCGCGGCCGCATCATCGGAGATGAACGCTTTCCACGACGGCACGTCGGCGTAGGGGAGTGTCAGTATCCGGACGTCGCCGTCGAAGCGGTCGACGAAACCGGCGACCGCGGCCGGGTCGACCCAGCCCGACCCGGTGGGGACCGCAACGATCACCGCGCGAGCCGACAGTCCGCCGCTGTGCATCCAGGACCTCACCAACCGTTCTGCCGGACGATCGAATTCCGGTGCGGCGAGTTCTCCGCGCAGCAGAGTCCCGAACTCGGAGACGACGATGGTGCGCGGCAACGGTTGTCCGCGGTCGGCACCGGCGTCGGCCGGGGTGAGAAGTCCGGCGGTGAGCGCGACCGCCGACGCCGCGATCACCGCGGTGACGCGGGGGATCAGCACGATCGCGGCGACCGCTGCAGCGGGTGCGACCGTAGCCGCAACCCACCAGTCGGGCCCAACGGGTGGCGCCCCGACCGCGGCGCGGATCAAGCTCTGCCACCACACCGACAGTCCCGCACCGCCGGCCGCGATCAGCACCCCGGCACCGAAGACGACGCGACGCGTCTGCGTGTCCGGGTGCGGGCGTCGCCGAGAAGCCCATCCTGACAACAGCATTCCCACGACCGCGCCCACGGCGGCGAAGCCGGACGTCACGACCGCGGTCGTCGCCGCGTCGCGCGGAAGCGTTCCGGGATGGAGCGCCAGGAGATACGAAGCGACGATACTGACCACGAGAACCGGGGGAGGCAGAGCTCGCCCGGCGTCCATCGACACGCGAGCGGCAGGCGCGCTGGTCATGAGAGCTCCTCGGTGGGCTGCCGATCGACCAGCGCGCGTTCGACCGTGGTGGACACCAGCTGGGGAATCGATTCCTGTCGGATCGGCGGTCCACCGAACTGGCGCCAGGTGTTCCAGGCCAGACCGATGCGGGCTACGCGGGCCGCGGTCGCGCAGGCGGGATCATCGCAGGAACGCTGCATCGCCTCGATCAGCATGCGGTCCAGGGCGAATCGCGCCCACGATCCCAGCGGTCGGCCGTCTGCCGCGGCAGCACGCAACAGGTCGTAGCCGAAATCGTGTGTGCGGCACAGCGGTGTGAACCGGTCCGGGAGCGGTACCGGCGACGAGCAGCCGCCGTCCGGGTCCGTGGGTACACCGGTCACGACCGTCGGCGTGTAACCCATGTGCATCTCGAAGGATGCGGGCAGGACGTCCATCGTCGTGGCCGGAGCCGGTCCGGTCAGTGCGACGACGGCTGCGGCATATGGATTGTCGGCATCCTCGGGGTGCGGGATGACCGGACCCGCGATGGAACCGGTGTCACCGGCGACTGCTTGCGCCGTCGACATCCATTGTCCGGCAAGGAGAACAGCGAGTGTCAGTGCGGCGACGAGGGTTCGGATCCGGCCCCGTCGGTGCGCCGGGTCCGCGCCGTGATCAAGGTGAGAAGTGTTGTCCGAAGGCCATTTCCGCAGTGGTCCGGGAGGGTTCATGGCCGTTGACGCTAAGTGGTGAAACCGCCGGTCCACATCGCTCCGACGGGCGGTTCGTAATCACCGGCGGGGCGGGGATGTCCGGCGGCGGACACTACTCGGGAACGAGGTCGTCTCCCCCGAAAGTATGAGGACTGCCGGGCCCCTCGGAGCCTAGGGTGAACCTCATGTTCGGTTTACGCAAGCATCTGCGCGCGGCCGGCGGTGACTTCGTCGGCTGGGCGTCCACCGCGCCGGTCGCCCAGGACCCCGCGGTGCGTGCCTATTTCTCCTCGCGGGTCAACTGGTTCTTCCTGGTCGTGGCCCTGATCATGTACTCGATCGCGTGGCCGACCCTGCCGGTCACGCACTCCGTGCCGGCGTTCGTCCTGCCCGTCGTCGCGGCGTTCGCCGCGCTCCCCATCGCGCTCGCCTGGTCGGCGCCGCTCGTCGGCTGGGCGGTCTCGGTGGTCTCGGCGCAGGTCATCGGTCTCGTCGTGCCCACGCGCAACGATTGGGAACTCACCATCCAGGTCACCCATTTCATCGAGCTGCTCGTGCTGACGGCCATGGTGATGCTGCGCTGCCCGTTGCGATGGATTCCGCTGGTGTGGCTCACGACCTCGCTCGTCGTCGCCTACGCGGTGCACCCCGCGTGGATCGTCGGGATCTCGGTGCTCGCGGTCGTCGTGGCACTGCTCCGCGGACTGATGGCGTCGCGGCGGCAGCTCGCCGTTCGCACGAGACAAACCGAGGAGGCGGAGGCCGAATCCGCGGTGCTGCAGGAACGCGCGCGCATCGCCCGCGACCTGCACGACGTGGTGGCACACCGCATGTCGATGGTCGTCGTGATGTCGCAGACCGCGCGCTACCGGATCGACGACGTCTCGCCCGCGGCGGCAGCCGAATTCGACGCCATCGCCGATGCCGCCCGGACCTCACTCGACGAGGTCCGCCAGCTGCTCGGGGTGCTGCGGGTCGAGGGCGCCGAGACCACGGCCCCCAATCCGGGCCTGGCGCAGATCGATTCGCTCGTCGCCGCGACCACTCGGGCCGGCTCCGAGGTCACGCTGATCCGCGAGGTCGACGATGCCGGGGTGGGGGAATCGGCGGCACTGGTGATCTACCGGATCGTTCAGGAGTCGCTGGCCAACGCCACCCGACACGCGCCGGGCAGCCGCACGCTGGTGAGTGTGACACCGGGTGAGCACGGCACCGTCGAGGTGGCTGTGGTCAATTCGACGCCGACGGCCGAACCCCTCGGGATCGGCGGCAACGGCGTCGGTATCCCCGGGATGCTCGAACGTGCGCAGGCCGTAGGGGGTTCGCTCGTCGCGGCACCGACGGTCGACGGCGGGTTCGCGGTGCGTGCGCGGATCCCGATGACGCCACCACGCGACGGGGTCATCGCCGGCGCACCGTCGTCGGCGACCGTGCCGAAGGTCTCCTCGCCAGTCTCCGACCAGTAGCGTGGCAGGCGTGCCGATCAACGCGGAATCGCAGCAAGCACAGGGCAACACCGGTCCGATCACCGTGGTCATCGCCGACGACCAGGCGATGGTGCGTCAGGGTTTCTCGGCCCTGCTCGCCGCCCAGCCCGACCTGTCCGTGCTCGGGGACGCCGCCGACGGGGTCGAAGCGGTCGAGGTGTGCCGGCGTGCGCGTCCCGACGTCGTCCTGATGGACGTGCGGATGCCGCGCAAGGACGGGCTGTGGGCCGCCGAACAGATCCTGTCGGCCGGGCTGGAACCGCCGACGCGCGTGCTGATGCTCACCACCTTCGACATCGATGATTACGTCTACGAGGCGTTGCGGATCGGTGCGTCGGGCTTCCTGCTCAAGGACGCGCCCGCCGACGAACTCGTGCGTGCGGTGCGCGTGGTCGCCGCCGGCGAAGCGCTACTCGCGCCGTCGATCACCAAGCGACTCATCACCGAGGTGACCGCACGCCGTCGACGCCCCAGCCGCAACCCCGCACTCGAACACCTCACCCCGCGCGAGCGAGAGGTACTCGATCTGGTGGCCGACGGCAAGTCGAACGCCGAGATCGGCGCCGATCTCTACGTCACCGAACAGACCGTCAAGACCCACGTGAGCAGTCTCCTGGGCAAGCTGGCGCTGCGCGATCGAGCGCAGGCCGTGGTGTTCGCCTACGAGAACGGGATCAAGTGATTTCGTGGTCAGCGGGTCGGGCACGCGGGCACTAGATTGGGGGTGTCCGTCGCGCTCGAGAAGGAGGGTCTCACCACATGGCCAAGAGATTCGGCATTCTGACCTCCGGCGGTGACTGCCCCGGTCTGAACGCCGTCATCCGCGGTGCGGTGCTCAAGGGTGAGACCGTCTACGGTCACGAGTTCGTCGGCTTCAAGGACGGCTGGGCGGGTCTCGTCTACGGCGACATCATGGAACTGAACCGATCCACGGTGCGCGGTCTGTCCAATCAGGGCGGAACGATCCTGGGGACGAGCAGGTTCGGTCCCTACACCGAACCCGACGGCGGCCCCGACAACATCAAGAAGGTGCTCGAGAACCTCGGCATCGACGGTGTCATCGCGATCGGCGGCGAGGGCACGGCGTCGGCGTCGAAGCGACTGTTCGACGACGGCATCAACATCGTCGGCGTCCCGAAGACGATCGACAACGACATCGACGCCACCGACTACACGTTCGGATTCAACACCGCCGTCGAGATCGCAACCGAGGCCATCGACCGCTTACGGACCACCGGCAACTCGCACAGGAGGTGCATGGTGCTCGAGGTGATGGGGCGCCACGCCGGCTGGATCGCCCTGCACTCGGGTATCGCCGGCGGCGCGCACGTCATCCTCATCCCCGAGCACCCCGAGAGTCTCGATCAGATATGCGCCTGGGTGACCAGTGTCAAGGCGCGCGGTCGTGCACCGATGGTCGTCGTCGCCGAGGGTTTCAAGCTCCCCGAGATGACGGAGGCGTACTCCACCAAGGGGCGCGACGAATTCAACCGGCCACGCCTCGGTGGTGTCGCGGAGGTGCTGGCGCCGCTCATCGAGGAACGGACCGGCATCGCGACCCGGGCAACGGTCCTCGGCTACATCCAACGCGGCGGTGTGCCGTCGGCCTATGACCGGGTTCTCGCCACCCGCATGGGCATGGCCACCGCGGACCTGGTCGCCGAGAAGGGCTGGGGACACATGGTCGCCCTCCACGGGACCCGGATCGACCGGATCACCTTCGACGAGGCGCTCGGGGAACTGAAAACCGTGCCCCTGGATCAGTACAAGGAGATCCGGGTCATCTTCGGCTAGCTAGACCGCGGTGATGGCCGGTGCGGGTTCGCGGGGGATGACGATCCACAGCGCCAGGTAGATGAGCACCTGGGGGCCGGGGAGGAGCATCGACAGCACGAACAGGACACGCACCAGGGTCGGGTCCCAGCCCCATCGTTCGGCGATACCGCCGCAGACGCCGCCGAGCCATGCGTTCGAGCGTGATCGCGTCAGTCGCGGGGCGGGGGAAGCAGGTTGTGCGGTGGTCATCGGGACTCCTCGGTCGGTGAACTGATGTCTTCGACGGTAGGTTCGACGACCGGTTCCCGGCATCGGTGATCACCCTGAACGTATCCCTGGGATATCGCCGCATAAACTGGCAGCCATGACTTCCGCCGCCGTCGAACTGTTGGAGTACGACGAGGTCATCGCCGCTTTCGATCCGGTGATGGGCCTCGAGGTGCACGTCGAGCTGGGTACCGCGACCAAGATGTTCTGCGGATGCCCGACCGAGTTCGGCGCCGACCCCAATACTCAGGTGTGCCCGGTGTGCATCGGTCTGCCCGGCTCGCTGCCGGTCGCCAACGCCAAGGCCATCGAATCGGCGATCCGCATCGGCCTGGCACTGAACTGCTCGATCCGGCCGTCGAGCAAGTTCGCGCGGAAGAACTACTTCTACCCGGACCAGCCGAAGAACTACCAGATCTCGCAGTACGACGAGCCCACCTCATACGACGGTTACCTCGACGTCCTGCTCGCCGACGGCACCACGTGGCGCGTGGAGATCGAGCGGGCACACATGGAGGAGGACACCGGCAAGTCGCTGCACATCGGCGGCGCCACCGGCCGAATCCACGGTGCGAGCCACTCGCTGCTCGACTACAACCGCGCCGGCGTGCCGCTCGTCGAGATCGTCACCCGACCCATCGTCGGAGCCGGCGAGCGTGCACCCGAGGTTGCACGCGCTTATGTGACGGCGCTGCGCGACCTGCTCAAGTCCCTCGACGTGTCGGACGTGCGCATGGACCAGGGCTCGATGCGCTGCGACGTGAACCTGTCGCTGATGGCCAAGGGCGCGGCCGAATTCGGTACCCGCACCGAGACCAAGAACGTCAACTCGCTCAAGAGCGTCGAGGTCGCCGTGCGCTACGAGATGCGCCGCCAGGCGGCGATCCTGCAGACCGGCGGCGAGATCGTGCAGGAGACCCGGCACTTCCACGAGGCCGACGGCACCACCTCGGCCGGACGCCGCAAGGAGACCGCGGAGGACTACCGCTACTTCCCGGAGCCGGATCTTCCTCCGGTCCAGCCGGATTCGGCGTGGATCGAGGAACTCCGAGCCACGCTGCCCGAGTTGCCGTGGTTGCGTCGCGCGCGCATCCAGGAGGAATGGGGCGTCTCCGACGAGGTCATGCGCGACCTGGTGAACGTCGGAGCCGTCGACCTCATCATCGCCACCGTCGACGCCGGTGCGTCACCCGAGGCCGCCCGCGGCTGGTGGGTGTCGTTCCTTGCGCAGCAGGCCAATTCGCGTGGCGTGGAACTCGCCGACCTGTCCGTCACGCCGGCGCAGGTCGCCGAGATCATCGGACTCGTCGACGAGGGCAAGCTGACCACCAAGCTCGCCCAGCAGGTCGCCACCGCGGTGCTCGACGGTGAAGGTGAGCCGAAGCAGATCGTGGCCGACCGCGGCCTCGAGGTCGTCCGCGACGACTCGGCCCTGCAGAAGGCCGTCGACGACGCCCTGGCCGCCAACCCCGACATCGCCGAGAAGATCCGCGGGGGCAAGGTCGCCGCGGCCGGCAAGATCGTCGGCGACGTCATGAAGGCCACCCGCGGACAGGCCGACCCGGCACGGGTCAAGGAACTGGTGCTCGCGGCCTGCTCCTAGCGGTGGCGCTTGCTGCCGGCTGAGCCGGTACGGAGCGCAGCGTGGGTGGTGTTTTCCTGTCGGCTGAGCCGGTACCGAGCGCAGCATGGGTGGTGTTTCCTGTCGGCTGAGCCGGTACCGAGCGCAGCGTGGGTGGTGTTTTCCTGTCGGCTGAGCCGGTACCGAGCGCAGTGTCGGTGGTGCTTCTTGCCGGCTGAGCCGGTATCGCGCGCAGTGTCGGTGGTGTTTTCCTGTCGGCTGAGCCGGTACCGAGCGCAGCGTGGGTGGTGCTTGCTGCCGGCTGAGCCGGTACCGAGCGCAGCGAGGAACCGCGTCGAAGCCCGGTGCGGTCGAAGCCCGCTCAGGTCCGGTCGTTGCCCCCACCCTGCGGGAGGAAGCGGAACACGCGGTCGTCGGTCGGCTTCGGATTGCCGACCTGCTTGTTGACGGTGGCCACCTGCAGGAGTCCGTTGGGAAGAGCGGCCATCCGGCCGAGCGCGCCGTAGCGGCGGTCGAGGGCTACGACGGGAGGGGTGATCGTCGGGTCCTCGCGGGTCGGTTCGCGGATGCCCTCGATCCGCTGGGTGCGGGTCGTCGAGACGAAGATGCTGCCGCCGGCCACGCCGCACCCGGCGATCTGCGGCTTGTCGGGCCACGTCCACAGCACCTTGGGGCCACCTTCTTCGATGACCTGCACGCGGTCCTCGGTGGCCTTCTGGTCGGCGACGTAGATGGTCCCGGTGGATGCGTTGGGGCACAGGGCGACCGATGATCCGAAACCCGAGGCCAGGATCTGCGGACGCGGGCTCACACCCGAGGTGAACGAGGTGATCAGCAGCAGCTTTCCGGCCAGAGACGACGCGTCGTCAGCGGCGGCCGGGTTCCCGGCGTCGCCGGTGGCGACCACCAGCTCGGTGGGCGAGCGGAAGTACATCGAGCCCATGTTCCCGGTGGCGCCCTTGGGGATTCCGGTCAGGATCGGCTTCGGCACGTCGCCGGGGGCGAGACGGACGACCCGATTGTCCGACGGCGTGGTGATCAGTGCGTAGATCAGGCGGTCCTGGGAGTAGGTGGGGGAGAAGGCGAAATCGATGAGTCCGCCGTCGCCCGACGCGTCGACCGGGGCCTGACCGAGGACCCGTTCGGGGCCATAGCGCTTGGTGGTGATGATCTTCCCGGTCGTGCGTTCGGCGACGACCGTGACCTCGCCCTGCTCGTCACCGGGCATCACCCCACCCGTCGACGCGAGACAGGTCGCGATCACCGCGGGATCGGGGTCGACGCACGGTCCCGTCGGCGGCGGCTGGGTCTCCCGCGGCGTCTCCGGGGGCGGCGTCGGCTCGGCCTGGCCACTCGGACGGTTGTTGGGACTGAACGCGCCGGCCTCCCGCTGACGGTCCTGTTCGGTGAAGTTCGCGCAGCCGCCCAGAGCGAGCGCGATCACCGCCAGAAACGCCACCAGCATTCGGCCCGTCGGCCGCCCCTTCCACATGGCGTCCACAGTAGTGGTGTGCCGACTCACCCCGTCGGGGTGCGGGGACCGCACACCGCGAGCCTCTAGAGTCGGGCATGTGAGCGAACGCGACACGCCGAGCGACAGGGAGCCCGATACGTCGAGCCCGTCCGCGACCAGCCCATACGACGAGCCGACCGGTCAGATCCCGGTGACGGACCATCCACCGACCCCCGCACCGCCGCCCGCGGTCGACCGGGACGACTTCTACAACCGGCACGCACGGCGTTCACCGGCACCGTATGCGCGGGTCGACGAACTCGACGACATCGATCCCGGCGATGTGGAGACCCGTCAGATCAGGGGCACCGTGGTCAACCCGCCACCGGCACCTGTCCACGAACCCGTGCGCACCCCGGAACCTGCGAGCAGCCCCGAACCTGATCACTCCCCGGAATCTCGGGGCACCGCGGAACCTCGGGGCACGGCGGGACCTGCGAGCACTCCGAAGTCCCGGAGCCCGCAGTCGGACGGCGAACCGACCGTCGCGTTCGGGCGCCGCCCGGTCGCCCAGACCGGTACCTCCGCCGAGATCCCCGCCGACGACACCGCGACCAGGCCCGAACCCGCGTTGCCACCGGTCGGCACCGGCCGCTACGACTTCCTCGACGACGAGGACGACACCGGCCGTTACCGCGCGAACCCGGACGAACCGGGTTCGTCGGACACCGCTTTGCTCGACGACGAGTCACCGGGCCGGCGACTGTTCGGTCGTCGACGGAACCGGGCGCATGAGGACGAGTACGACACGAGGTCGGTGGCCGACGACGAACTCGAGGACGCTGTCGCGAAGTCGCGGCGCGGCACCATCGACCTCGGCCTGTTGCTGCTGCGGATCGCGCTCGGCGCGTTCGTCGGCGCACACGGCCTGCAGAAACTGTTCGGCCTCTGGAACGGGCCGCGGCTCAGCGGATTCGAGCAGATGCTCGTCGACGGCGGGTTCAACGCCGACTACGCGCAGATCCTCGCGATCGTCGGCGCACTCGCGGAGACGGTCGGCGGCCTCATGGTGATCCTCGGCTTGCTGACCCCGATCGGCGCGTCGGCGATCCTCGGCACGATGCTCGTCGCCGCGGCGTACCGGGTGTCCTCGGCCGGCGGTTTCGAATTCTTCGCCGCGGCACAGGGAGCGGAGTACGAGTTGTTCCTCGCGGCCACCGCGGCCGCGGTCATCCTCACCGGTCCCGGCCTGTACTCACTGGACTACCCGCGGGGCTGGGCCCGTCGACCGTTCGTCGGGTCCTTCGTGTGGCTGATCGTCGGCATCGGTGCGGCCGCTGCCGTCTGGATTCTGGCGAACGGCACCAACCCGCTCAACTGAGTCACACGAGGAGCAAGCTCCGACACAGAATGCGGGGTGCGTACCGGACTCCGGTACGCACCCCGCATCTTCTGCTGAGAGGCGTCAGTCGACCTGACGGACCGCGCCCTTGTCGGCCGAGGTCGCGAGCTTCGCGTACGCGCGCAGCGCGGTCGTGACCGAGCGCTGACGGTCCTTCGGCTGCCACGGACGCTCGGAGGCCTCCATCTTGGCCCGGCGCTCGGCGAGCACGTCGTCGTCGACGAGCACCTCGAGACGACGCGTCTTGACGTCGATGAGGATCCGGTCGCCATCCTCGACGAGTCCGATCGCGCCCCCCGACGCCGCCTCCGGCGACATGTGGCCGACCGACAGACCCGACGATCCGCCGGAGAACCGGCCGTCGGTGATGAGCGCGCACTTCTTGCCCATACCGGTGCCCTTCATGAAGGCGGTCGGGTGCAGCATCTCCTGCATGCCCGGACCACCCGCAGGGCCTTCGTAGCGCACGACCAGGACCTCGCCGGCCTGGATGGTCTTCGAGAGAATGACCTGGACGGCATCCTCCTGGCTCTCGACCACGCGGGCCGGACCCTCGAAGTGCCACAGGTCCTCGTCGATGCCGGCGGTCTTGAGAACGGCACCGTCGGGCGCGAGGTTGCCGCGCAGCACGCACAGCCCGCCTTCGACGGTGTAGGCGTGCTCGAGGTCGCGGATGCAGCCCCCGGCGGCGTCGGTGTCGAGTGAACTCCACCGGTTCGCCGTGGAGAACGGGGTCGTCGTCCGCACGCCACCCGGCGCCGCGTGGAACAGTTCGACGGCCTCGTCGAGAGCCTTGCCGCCGCGGATGTCCCAGTCGTCGAGCGCCTGCGCCATCGTCGGCGTGTGGACGGTCGAGGTGGTGTCGTCGAGCAGTCCGGCGCGACGGAGTTCACCGAGGATCGCCGGGATTCCGCCGGCGCGGTGGACGTCCTCCATGTGGTAGTCGGAGTTGGGGGACACCTTCGACAGGCACGGGACCCTGCGGCTGATCTTGTCGATGGTCGACAGGTCGAAATCGGCGACCTCACCCTCCTGTGCCGCGGCGAGGATGTGCAGCACGGTGTTGGTCGAGCCGCCCATCGCGACGTCGAGCGCCATCGCGTTCCGGAAGGCGGCAGGGGTCGCGATGTTGCGGGGCAGGACCGAGGCGTCGTCGTCGCGGTACCAGCGGTTCGCGGCGTCGATGACCACCTTGCCCGCGCGCTCGAACAACGCACGTCGTGCCTCGTGGGTGGCCAGCGTGGAACCGTTGCCCGGCAGAGCGAGTCCGAGAGCCTCGGTGAGGCAGTTCATCGAGTTGGCGGTGAACATGCCCGAACACGAGCCACAGGTCGGGCAGGCCGACCGTTCGACCTCGTCCAGCCCGGCCTCGTCGACGTCGCTGTTGGCCGACGCGGAGATGGTGGTGATGAGGTCCGAAGACGGATGAGCGACATCGCCGACGACGACGGCCTTGCCGGCCTCCATCGGTCCGCCGGAGACGAACACGGTCGGGATGTTCAGGCGCATCGCGGCATTGAGCATGCCGGGGGTGATCTTGTCGCAGTTGGAGATGCACACCAGCGCGTCGGCGGTGTGGGCGTTGACCATGTATTCGACCGAGTCGGCGATGATCTCGCGGCTGGGCAGCGAGTACAGCATGCCGCCGTGACCCATTGCGATGCCGTCGTCGACGGCGATGGTGTGAAATTCGCGGGGGACGCCACCGGCGGCGCGCACTGCGTCGGCGACGATCTCGCCGACATCCTTGAGGTGCACATGCCCCGGCACGAACTGCGTGTACGAGTTGGCGATCGCCACGATCGGCTTGCCGAAATCGTCGTCGGTCATCCCGGTGGCGCGCCACAGGGAGCGGGCGCCGGCGGCTTCGCGGCCGACGGTGGTGGTGCGTGACCTCAGGGCTGGCATGGCTTCCTCATATCGATCGTCGGGTCGGGCGGAGTCGTTCCGGCCGAACGCCTTCGGGCTCCTGGGCCGGAGGTGTTCGCCGCGTCGGACTCGTGGCGTCAACACCGCGATCCCGAGGGTGTGTTTCACAGGGCCGTGTGCCCCGGGAACTGGGTTGAACGGGGCGTCGCACGCTGAGGGTGGGCGTCGCGAGTCGCCGAGAGACCAGGCTACTCCGCTGTGACATGCGGAAACAAAACGATTCGGACGTGGACGGACGCTCGCGATGCCGGGTGGCGGCGTCAGATTCCCAAGACCGCCTTGGCGATGGAGAAGTAGACGATGAGACCTGTCGCGTCGCAGAACGTGGAGATGAACGGGGTCGAGAACACCGCCGGGTCCACGCGGATGGATTTCGCGACCAGCGGCATCACCCCGCCGACGGTCGCGGCCATCGTGCAGATCGACACGATGGTCAGACCGATCACCGTGCCGATGTCGACGCCGTACACCAGTGCGGCGACGGCGAATCCGACGACACCGAGCAGCGAGCCCATCGTCAGACCGACCCGGACCTCCTTGCCGGCGACGCGCACGACGTCGCGGGTCGTCACGTCGTCGGTCGCGAGGGCGCGGGTGACGGTGGTCGCGGCCTGCGAACCGGTGTTGCCGCCGATCCCGGTGAGCAGTGGGATGAACAGCGCGAGGGCGACCTTCTGTTCGAGCGTGCCCTCGAAGATCTCCAGAACGTTCACGGTGAGGATCGCCGACACCGCGAGGACGAACAGCCACACGATCCGGGCGCGGGTGATCGACAGTATCGACGCATGCAGGTACGGCTCGCGAAGCGGTTCGCGGGCACCGGCACGGGCTTCGTCGGTGTCGCGGGCCTGTTCGACGACCTCGACCGCGTCGTCGATGGTGAGGACGCCGACGAGTCGGTTGTCGCGGTCGACGACGGGCATCGCGAGGATGCCCCGATCGACGCACCGCTGGGCGGTGGACTCCGCGTCGTCGTCGGAGTGCGCGAACATCGGCTTGCGCATCAGACCGGCGACGGGTGCCTCCGGATCGGCGAGTAGCAGGTCACGAAGACTGACGACGCCGCTCAGCGTGCGGGCATCGTCGAGCACGGGCACGGTGTAGATGGTCTCGGCGGCGTGCCCGCGCTCCTTCACTCGGCTCAGCGCCGCGCCGGCGGTCTCGTCGAGTCGGGCGTGCACGAACTCCGGGCTCATCCGCCGCCCCACCGAACCGCGGGGATAACCCAGTACGACGGCGGTGACGTCGCGTTCGGCCGGGGTCAGTTGCTGGATGAGTGCCCGGGCGACACCGGCGGGCAGTTCGTCGAGGAGTTCCGCGCGGTCGTCGGGGTCGAGGTGATCGAACGCGGCGACCACTTCGACTGTCCCGAGATCGTCGATGAGCCTGCGCTGGGAGTCGGCGGAGAGATCGTCGAAGACCTCGACGGCGAGATCCTTGGGCAGGAGGCGGAACGCCACGCCCCGCGACTGGTGGGGGAGACGGTCGAGGAGGGCGGCGATGTCGCCGGCGGGGATCGCGGACAGCGCGGTCGCGACCGCGCCGAGTTCACCGTCGGAGATCAGGTCGTCGAGTTGGTTCGCGTCGAGCGTCGCGTACGTCACCCGACGAGCCTAACGGCCTGTCCGTGTCAAAGCCGTTCGCGCAGCGTCGATTCTGTGCCTCCGGGGCGTGCCGGTTCTACTCGTCGGGGTTCGCGGCCGCCTCGAACGGATCCGGAATCCGTCCACCGCTGACGATCGACAGCGCGGGCAGGTCGCGGAAACCGATGGCGGGGAGGCGAACTCGCTCACCGTTGTGGAGGACGGCGCGCACCGAACTCCACTTGGGGAACTGCAGGCCGGCGATGTCGGACCAGGCCACCTCGGTGGTCGAGAATCCGACCGCACGCAATCCGTCCTCGGTGACGATCGTGCGCAGACGATGAATCCAGAACCACAGCACGGCCGGCACCACGAAGGCGAAGGCGAACCACGGCGAGGCACCGATCAGCAGGACCACGACCAGTGCGAGCATCGGCACGGTGAAGTAGGCGAGCCGATTCATCCGGAAGGTCACCGGGTAGGTGATCTCGAGGGAGTCGTCGGCGGCCGCCGCATCGCGTGGTGTCCGGGAGCTGCGCGGAGGCTGGGCTGCAGGGTCGCTGGAATCAGTCGGCACGTCTCCATTGTGCCAACCCGGCCGCGGCGAGTCCGGCGTCGGGTGTACCCGTGAGTAGTGGGTGAGACGTCCGTCACCACCTGTGCCTTCCCATCATGTGGGACGGCATGGACCGGAGTTTGACTCAGAACGACGCGCGGTCCTACCGTGATCAACGTGATGATTAACGGGATCCTCGTAGTAATCGGCTGGCGCGTCGCCTGACCGGTCACTTCGCAGACCCCTACCGGCATCGACGCGCCACCCTCGAACAGCGGAAGCTGTCGGGGGTTTTTTCATGTCAGGTAGTCACATCACCCCACCACCGAAATACAGACAAGATGAGGATCGTGCAGTGAGCGCACCAACAGCACGCAACGCCGCCGGCCGTAGTGAGCCGACGCGTAACGCCGGACTGCGTCAGCAGTCGCCCGCGGCGGGCAACATCCGTGCGGTAGGTCAGCACACCGTCGCGCCGGAGCGCGTCAGCGGTGCGCAGTCGGTGGTCAGATCCCTCGAGGAGCTCGGTGTCGAGGTCGTCTTCGGCATTCCCGGCGGCGCGGTCCTGCCGGTCTACGACCCGCTTCTGGACTCCACCAAGGTCCGTCACGTCCTGGTCCGCCATGAGCAGGGTGCCGGCCACGCCGCCACCGGTTACGCCCAGGTTGCCGGTCGCGCGGGCGTCATGATGGCCACCTCGGGCCCAGGTGCCACCAACCTGGTGACCCCGCTGGCCGATGCGCAGATGGACTCGGTGCCGGTCGTGGCCATCACCGGTCAGGTCGGTCGGTCGCTGATCGGCACCGACGCCTTCCAGGAGGCCGACATCTCCGGCATCACGATGCCGATCACGAAGCACAACTTCCTGGTCAGCCGTGCGAT
Source organism: Gordonia sp. YY1 (assembly GCF_009872315.1). Lineage (NCBI taxonomy): Bacteria > Bacillati > Actinomycetota > Actinomycetes > Mycobacteriales > Gordoniaceae > Gordonia > Gordonia sp. YY1. The sequence continues at coordinate 226,093 of NZ_WXYI01000007.1, forward strand.
CGACATCCCCAAGACCATCGCCGAGGCGTTCCACATCGCCGAGAGCGGACGTCCGGGTGCGGTTCTCGTCGACATCCCCAAGGACATCCTGCAGAGCCAGACCACGTTCTCGTGGCCGCCTCAGATCGACCTGCCCGGCTACCGTCCGGTCACCAAGCCGCACGGCAAGCAGGTCCGCGAGGCGGCTCGGATGATCAACGCCGCGAAGTCGCCGGTTCTCTACGTCGGTGGCGGTGTGATCAAGGCCAACGCGTCCGCGGAGCTGCTCGAGCTCGCCGAGCTGACCGGCATCCCGGTCGTCACGACCCTGATGGCGCGCGGCGCGTTCCCCGACAGCCACAACCAGCACCTGGGTATGCCGGGTATGCACGGCACCGTGGCCGCCGTCGGTGCGCTGCAGCGAAGTGATCTGCTGATCACGCTGGGCGCACGGTTCGACGACCGGGTGACCGGACAGCTGGATTCCTTCGCCCCCGGCGCCAAGGTCATCCACGCCGACATCGACCCGGCCGAGATCGGCAAGAACCGGCCGGTCGACGTCCCGATCGTCGGCGACTGCAAAGCCGTCATCGCCGAGCTGACCGAGACGCTGCGCGACGAGCGGGCGACCAGTGGAGCCACACCGGATCTGTCGGAGTGGTGGACCTACCTCGACGGCATCCGTCGGACCTACCCGCTGAGCTATGACCGTCAGACCGACGGTTCGATGTCTCCCGAGTTCGTCATCCAGGCTCTGGGCAAGGCCGCCGGACCCGACGCGGTCTACTGCGCCGGCGTCGGCCAGCATCAGATGTGGGCGGCGCAGTTCATCTCCTATGAGAAGCCGCGCACCTGGCTCAACTCCGGTGGTCTGGGCACGATGGGCTACGCCGTCCCCGCTGCCATGGGCGCCAAGGCCGCCGCACCCGACACCGAGGTGTGGGCCATCGACGGCGACGGCTGCTTCCAGATGACCAACCAGGAACTGGCCACCTGCGCGATCGAGGGCATCCCGATCAAGGTCGCGCTGATCAACAACGGCAACCTGGGCATGGTCCGGCAGTGGCAGACCCTGTTCTACGAGGAGCGGTACTCCAACACCGATCTGGCGACGCATTCGCGGATGATCCCGGACTTCGTCAAGCTGTCAGAAGCGTTGGGCTGTGTCGCTTTCCGCGTCGAGCGTGAGGGGGACGTCGACGACGTCATCGCTCAGGCACGCGCGATCAACGACCGTCCGGTCGTCATCGACTTCATCGTCGGCAAGGACGCCCAGGTGTGGCCGATGGTCGCCGCGGGTACCGGCAACGACGAGATCATGGCGGCCCGCGACATCCGGCCGCTGTTCGACGACGACGAGTCGGCGTCGGACCCGGTCGAGATCCACGAGACGATGAACGCCCCACGCGGGACTGTGGACCAGAAGGTCGACAACGCTCCGGCCGACCGCGCAGCAGAGAAGGACCAGAAGTGAGCACCACCCATACCCTCAGCGTCCTGGTCGAGGACCGGCCGGGCGTCCTGGCCCGCGTCTCCGGATTGTTCTCGCGTCGCGGGTTCAACATCGAGTCGCTTGCCGTCGGACCGACCGAGCTCAAGGGGATCTCGCGGATGACCATCATGGTCTCCGTCGAGGACTTCCCGCTCGAGCAGGTCACCAAGCAGCTCAACAAGCTGGTGAACGTGATCAAGATCGTCGAGCAGGACCCGGCCAACTCGGTGTCGCGCGAGCTGATGATGGTCAAGGTCCGTTCCGATTCGACGGTGCGCACCGAGGTCATCGAGGTGGTGAACCTGTTCCGCGCCAAGGTCATCGACGTGTCGCCGGAGTCGCTCACCATCGAGGCCACCGGTACGTCGGAGAAGCTCGAGGCTCTTCTGCGGATGCTCGATCCTTACGGCATCCGTGAGATCGCCCAGTCGGGTGCAGTCGCGCTGGGTCGCGGACCGAAGAGCATGTCGGCCAATCGCTGACCGATACACTCCGCTGGAAACAGCGGCGAAGAATTTAGAAGTCCCTCGGCGAGAGAGAAAATCGCGAGGGGCGCCACAAATCGAAGGGAAACAAAGTGGCCATCGAACTGTTCTACGACGACGACGCGGATCTGTCGATCATCCAGGGTCGCAAGGTCGCGGTGATCGGCTACGGCAGCCAGGGCCATGCGCATTCGCTGTCGCTGCGTGACTCGGGCGTCGACGTCGTCATCGGTCTGCGTGAGGGCTCCAAGTCCAAGGCCAAGGCCGAGGAGCAGGGCCTCAAGGTCCTCACCGCAGCCGAGGCTGCTGCCTGGGCCGACGTCATCATGGTCCTCGCGCCCGACACCTCGCAGGCACAGATCTTCACCGAGGACATCGAGCCGAACCTCAAGGACGGCGACGCGCTGTTCTTCGGTCACGGCCTGAACATCCACTTCGGCCTGATCAAGGCTCCGGCCAACGTCACCGTCGCCATGGTCGCCCCCAAGGGCCCCGGCCACCTGGTGCGTCGTCAGTTCGTCGACGGCAAGGGTGTCCCCGCGCTCATCGCGGTCCACCAGGACCCGAAGGGTGAGGGCCAGGCCCTCGCACTCAGCTACGCCAGCGCCATCGGCGGTGGCCGTGCCGGCATCATCAAGACGACCTTCAAGGAAGAGACCGAGACCGACCTCTTCGGTGAGCAGGCCGTGCTCTGCGGTGGCACCGAGGAACTGGTCAAGGCCGGCTTCGAGGTCATGGTCGAGGCCGGTTACGCGCCGGAGATGGCTTACTTCGAGGTGCTGCACGAGCTCAAGCTCATCGTCGACCTCATGTACGAGGGTGGCATCGCCCGCATGAACTACTCGGTCTCCGACACCGCCGAGTTCGGTGGCTACGTCTCCGGTCCGCGCGTCATCGACGCCGACACCAAGGAGCGCATGCGCGCCATCCTCAAGGACATCCAGGACGGCACCTTCGTCAAGCGCCTCGTCGCCAACGTCGAAGGCGGCAACAAGGAGCTCGAAGGCCTGCGTAAGCAGAACGCCGAGCACCCGATCGAGGTCACCGGCAAGAAGCTGCGCGACCTGATGAGCTGGGTTGATCGTCCGATCACCGAGACCGCCTGAGTCTCAGCCACTCTGACGGCAGGCCCGCACCTTTTCGGAGGTGCGGGCCTGCCGTCGTCTGCCAACGACAGACCCACCCTTTTTCGGCATTTCCACCACCCGGCGGCGGAATTTCTCAACCTGTCTGAGACAGGGTCTGGTTGGTTGTTCTTCTGTGGTTGATCCCGACGATGGTCGGGATTTCCGGGGCCCGGGGCGGGCGCCGGAAGCGTTGCGGGTGGGCCAGGTAGTGGCGGTTGAGCAGTGTTTGGCGGTGCTGCCGCTGCTGGGTGGC
>NZ_WXYI01000008.1:0-146967 GCF_009872315.1 Gordonia sp. YY1
GACCTACGCAACGCCTCCGACGCCGAAGCCACCCTCGCCTCGATAATGCTCGCCGCCGCATACCCGCGCGCCTGAGATGGCATCGGTATGACGTTGTGCCCGGAATCCGGGCACAACGTCATACCGGTCTGAAGCAGAAAGCCCGATGCTCGCGAAGGGCGGCGCGACGAGCAGGCCTCGCACCAAAGCCGAGGACGCCGGACCACATACGACCTCGTCCCGGGTCAGCCGACGGGCGGCGCCTCGGCCGGCGGGACGCCCACAGCCGGCACACCCTCCACCGGCGCAGGCGGGTACACCAGGTCGTTGACGCGGTAGACGACGGCCTCGCCCTGCCGGAACACCTCGGTCAGACCGGGGGCCCCGTTCTCGCGCAGTTCCAGGAACGGGTCGCCCTGGTGGCCGTTCTCGGGATCGGGCCGGCCGCGCTGGAACTCCCAGTAGCTCGTCGGGGAGTCGATCACGTAGTGCACGTTCATGTCCCGGACGATCTGGTCGATCGCGGGGTCGGCGCCGATCTTCGCGACACCCCAGAAGACGTCGCGCTGCCGATCGGAGAACTCGTTGGCGCGGTAGAACGGGAACATCGGGGTGACGCCGGTGACCGGGTACATCCAACCGGTGCCCTGGTCGAGGTTGTTGAGGACGAGCACGTCCTGGGCGTCGGGTTGCGAGGCGAGCCATGCGTAGGCGGCGAGGTCGTCAGGGCCGATGTACTTGCCGCCCCGTTCCTTCGACGCGATCTGCGCGTTCGGCGAGTAGCGGACCACCGCGGCGCCGGCGATCAGGGCCAGCAACACCACGTACGTGGTCGCGACCACCCAACCGGCGCGGTTCGTGCCCGTGGTGGAGGTCTCGTCCGACGGCCCGAACCGCCGCCCGATGACGCCGATGAGGGCGACCACGGACACGCCGATCGCGACACCTGCGGCCGCCGCCGAGAAGATGGCGACCACGAAGGTGAGTCGGTGCGGCGAGTTGTAGAAGTAGCCCCCGATGGCGCCGAGCGGGTAGGACAGCGGGCCGAGTGACACCACCGAGTTCGCCGTCACGAGCGCGAAGACCAGCCACGCCGCGAGTCCGGCCCAGCACCGCAACCAGGCCAGGACCCCGAGGCCGAGGACGGTCACGATGATCAGCGGCCAGACCGGGAAGTGATCGAGATTCAGCGGGATCGTGCCGTTGAACGCACCCTGCGCCAGGCCGTCGAGTATTCCGATCCCTTCTTCACGGAAGTCGAAGAACGGGAGTTCGTTGGTGTCCGCGACGCGGATCGTGCCGAGGACCACCGGGAAGATCAGGATCAGCGTGAGGACGGCCGTGACCGCGAGGGTCGCGAGATCACCCACACGGCTCACCGCCGGTCGCCAGAGGCCCTCACACAGCCACCACAGTCCCACGATGACACCGACGAGGATCAGACCGGAGGGATGCGTGGCCGTCACACCGGCCACCGCCAGGGCGGCCGGTAGCACACGAGACCGGTCGCGGACCACGCTGAGAACCAGTACCGCCGCGACCGGAGCAAGACTCACGCCAACCGCATTCGGCACCGACGTCAGCTGCACTTCGACGTACGGCAGTGACGGGAACAGCGCGGCGACGGCGGCGGCGGTACCCGCGATGAGAGCGGAGGTGTCGACGTCGTAGCGGTGTCGGGCGAACCAGTAGGCCAGTGACGCCACACCCAGCGGCACCGTGACCGCCAGTACCGCAGGCGAATACGTGTTGTACAACTCGACCGGATTCGCGCCGGTCAACGGGAACAGCAAGGCGCCCAGGGCATGCCACGTGTTCGGGTAATAGTTGAACCCGTGGGTGTCGTAGTTCATCAGCTCGCCCATGCGCAGGGCCGAACCGATCCCGGTCTCGTGGATCCACCGCAGAGAACTGGCGTGCCACAACGAGTCCCACACCTGCGAGATGTTGTCGAGTCCCGCGAACGCGGTCTTGGCCACCGGCCGGATGCAGGTGATCGCGATGATGAGTCCGCCGAGACCGAGACCGGCGACCACGCGCAGCATCGCGGTACGCCCGACTCCTGGTTCGCTCGTATCCGCAGGCACCGGCACAAACCGTCGTGCGACGCCGGTGCGCAGCAGGCGGGAATACGCCCACGCCACCGCGAGAGCGAGAACCAGCCCCACGAGCGCCGAGATCGGGTTCCACACGAAGCCGACCGCGGAGTACAGCACGGTGAGGATCGAGACCAGCGCGAACGTGATGGCCGGTCCCGCCGCGAGCGCCACCGGCCACGACAGGTTCATCCGGCGTCCTACGAATGCACCAGGCAGGATCAGCACGAGCGCGGACACGATCACGACCCACGCAGCCAGCACCATCACCCCGCGCCTTTCCACACTCGCCTGTCACCCCGCGGTTGAGACCCGTTTCCACTCCCTGCCGGGCCCCGACCAAACACTCAGCAGGGTACCCGGCGCCGTATCAGTGCGACTGTCCGGTGACGACGCTCTCGTCGGGCATCGGTTGCCCGTCGGACACCGGGAGGACCTCCGGGCGATGCTTCGAGTGCCCGGACGCCGCGACGGCGAGGCAGACCAGGGCTGCGACCGCACCGAACACGAACATCTCCGTGTAGGTGATCGACGTCCAGGTCCCGGTGATCCAGGCCAGGACCGCGGGGACGGCGAAGCCGAGGTAGGTCACGCTGTAGAACACCGCGGTCAGACCGGCGAGGTCGTCCGGACCGGCGATGCGCTGCACCTCGAGCAGGCCGGCGATCAGGGCCATCCCGTAGCCGCAGCCGAGCAGGGTTGCGGCGACCAGTGACAGCCACACGGTCAGCACGTGTGCCGCCACGGCGGCGACGAGCATGCCCGCGACGAGGGTCGTGAGCGCGACGACCACGCCGCGCGAACTGCCCGGCACATCGATGCGCCGACCCACCGACTGGATGCCGAACCCGGCGCCGAGTCCGAGGACGCAGCACAGGGCGGCGAAGGCGATCGGCGCCCCGGAGGTCCGTGCCGACATGAGCGCCGGGATGATCGCGTACGCCGTCGCGGCGGCACCGAAGACCCACGGCGCGACCGGCAGGACCACGAACATGAACCGTCGGTGACCGGCGGCCGGGATACGCAGGTCGTCGCGCAGGCGGCCGGGCGACAGGCTGGGGAAACGCGTCTCGGGGACGACAGTCAGAAGAGCTCCCGCGCACACCGCGACGGCGATGTTCACCAGGTACGGCAGCACGTGCGGCCACGGGCCCCACTGGGCGAGCACGCCGGCGACACCCGCGCCGATTCCGAAGCCGGCGGTCAGGCTCATCGCCGCACGTCCGGCGCCGATCCCGGCTCGCGCACCGTCGCGGTCGGACAGTTCCTTGATCCAGCTGCCGCCGACCGCCATCGACAGACCGAGCGCGACGCCGCTGCAGATGCGTCCCACGGTCAGCAACTCCACCGACTGCGACCCCGCGGCCAGCAACACCGAGCCCAGCGCCGCGAACACCGGCGCCGGCAGCATCAGGGGACGACGTCCGAACCGATCCGACAGCGGTCCGCCGATCAGCAGTGCGGGGACGATGCCGAAGACATATGCGAACAGCAGGGCGTCGACGACGACCGGCGAAAGACCGCTGATCTGGCGGTACATGACGAGCAGCGGGGTGAACTCGTTACCGCCCCACGCGGTCGCGAAGACGGCCAGCGAGACCGCGGGCCATCCGAAGCGGCGGCGGTTGTCGGTCATGCGGGTTCTCCCGGGAGGTCATGGACACCGGCGAGGTGCCCCGCCAAGAGGTGTTCGAAACGGTCGGCGTCGGCGGACTCGATGGCGCCGAGGAGGCCGAGGTGGTCGGTGATGATGCGGGCGGCCACCCCGGCGTCGCGGTGCACCGAGGCGATCGTCATGCGGCGATGCCGCTCGCCCAGCGTCGTGTAGAAGTCGGCGAGGAGCGGGTTGTCGCCGGCAGCGGCGATCAGCTGGTGGAACTCGGCGTCGAGCCGCGAGAACTCGGCGACGTCGGTCGTGTCGGCTCGCCGGTGCGCCTCGAGGTTGGCTCGCAGTCGCGCGGCCAGCTCGGCCGCGGCGGCGGGCCGGGAGGTGACCGCGCGGACCGCGTGACCTTCGAGGAGACGTCGGGCGTCGACGACGTCGCGCTTCTCGCGGTCTCCGATCGGTACCACGAGCGCTCCTCGCTTCGGGTAGAGCCGCATCCACCCCTCGGTCTCGAGCCGCAGGAATGCCTCACGCACGGGAGTGCGGCTCACGGAGCACCTCGAAGCGATCTCACCCTCGCTGATCAGCTCACCGCCAGCGATCTCGTTTGTGAGAATTTGCTCTTTGACCTCGGCATATACCCGCTCAGCAGCGGATTCCGCGGAGGCATGCGACATAGACACAAGTTGTACCTTACCAATGCCTGATGGCGCCGTCACCAGGGCAGACCCGACTTCCATGACGGTCCTCATCGGTGAGACACTTGATGCGGCCGTAACGAGCGTCACCCTCGCTCACGAGCCCTGATCGCGTCCGCTGAGCCACCCGCTCGCGTCGATGCGGATCTCGACAGCTCGCGGGCAACGTGGCCGGCGAGACGATGCAACCCGCGTTTCGCGGCATTCAGGAGGACCCGACCGTGACGAGCACGGAGGAGACACGTATGGGGGACACACGTATGGGCGACACCCCGATCACCGAACCGGCCATTGCCGATCTGCCGATCACCGATGACGAGATCTTCTTGGCGCACGCCGGCGGCAAGCTGTCCGTCGAGTTGCGCTCGCCGATCGACACTCAGCGCGACCTGTCGATCGCCTACACCCCGGGCGTCGCCCAGGTGTCACGCGCGATCGACACCGACGCCACCCTGGTGAACAAGTACACCTGGACCGACCGTCTGGTGGCCGTGGTGAGCGACGGATCGGCTGTGCTCGGTCTCGGTGACATCGGCCCGCGTGCGTCGCTGCCGGTCATGGAGGGCAAGTCCGCACTGTTCCGTAGCTTCGCCGGGCTGAACTCGATCCCGATCGTCCTCGACACCAAGGATCCCGACGAGATCGTCGAGACCCTGATCCGTCTGCGTCCGAGCTTCGGCGCGGTCAACCTCGAGGACATCTCGGCGCCACGCTGCTTCGAGATCGAGCGCCGCGTGATCGAGGCCCTCGACTGCCCGGTCATGCACGACGACCAGCACGGCACCGCCATCGTCGTACTCGCCGCCCTGAAGGGCGCGACGACGCACCTCGGCCGCGACATCACCAGCCTGCGCGTGGTGATCTCCGGCGCCGGCGCCGCGGGCGTCGCATGTGCCAACATCCTCCTGGCCGTGGGCGTCTCGGACGTCATCGTGCTCGACTCGAAGGGCATCGTCTCGGAGGGACGCGACGGCCTGAACGAGTCGAAGGCCGATCTGGCGAGCCGCACCAACCCGCGTGGTCTGACCGGCGGCGCCGTGGAGGCCCTCGAGGGCGCGGACGTCTTCATCGGCGTCTCGGCCGGCCTCATCCCCGAGGAGATCATCGCGTCGATGAACGACGACGCGATCGTGTTCGCACTGTCGAACCCCGATCCCGAGATCCACCCCGAGGCCGCCGCCAAGTACGCGGCCGTCGTCGCGACCGGACGCAGTGACTTCCCGAATCAGATCAACAACGTGCTCGCCTTCCCGGGCGTCTTCAAGGGCGCACTCGACGCCGGCGCCCGCCGGATCAGTGAGGGCATGAAGATCGCTGCGGCAGAAGCGATCTTCTCGGTCGCCGCCGAAGACCTGCGCGCCGATCGCATCGTGCCCAGCCCGCTCGACGACCGGGTCGCACCGGCGGTCGCGGCCGCGGTCGCCAAGGCCGCGCAGGACGAGGGTCTCTGCTCCTGATCGAAGGTTGCGCCTGGCGCCGCTCACCGCGGCGCCAGGCCGCTACCAGCCCATCAGTCCCGCAGATTCTTCCGCGATGGCGGGCCCCAGCGTCATCCCCCGCCCGCCGGGGCCGGTGACGGCCCAGACTCCGTCGGCGATCGACTCCCGGCACACGATGCGGTCGGGTTCGGTGCACTGGCTGTAGACACCGGCCCAGCGTCGTTGAATTTGCGGTAGGGCCCTGCCCAGCAGGCCCTCCGTCACCGCCACCAGATGCGCGTAGGGGTCCTCGTCGATGTCGAACGCGAACGGCTCCTCGTACTCATGGGTGTCCCCGATGGTCAGCCCGCCGTGGAGCCGCTGAACACACAGCAACTGCATGCCCTGCTCGGCTGCGATCGGTCGTTGCGGCTCGGTTCGCCGCAGTTCGTCCAGCGCCGTCCCGGCGAACCCCGGATAGTAACGCAGACTGTCGCCGTCGGCGATGGAGGTCGTCAGCCGCTGCCCGAGCGGGGACGTCTGCATCATCTGCAGCCGCACCCGGCGGATCGGGAGTTCGCCGAACACCTCGTGCAGAAGACCGCGGTGATTTGCCCCGGGGCACAACAGGACACAGTCACCGCCGTGAACCGTGCCGGCGTCGTCACGCACAGAGGTCCCGTAGATGTCGCGAGCCTCCACACCCGGCACGAATGTATACCGCCCCGAACGCGCGAGATGCGCTCGGAGAGCCGGCATCGCCTGTCGTGACTCGACCGCGGCATCGCTCGTACAGTGCAGTCCGGCAAGGTATTCGCCTTGAAGGGCGGGATTGACCTCGGCGACCTGGGCTCTCGTGAGGAGGTGGAAGCCGCGGCGGTCCGCATCCTCGCGGGCGACGACCTCCTCTGCGACTGCCACTTCGGCAGCGTTGCGCAGCAATGTGATCGACCCATTGGCGCGAAATCCGACAGCCGGAACCAGTGCCCCGATCTCCTCCCAGAGCACGCGCGACCGCAGCGTGTCTCCAGTTCGGGCGCCGACCGGCCCGACACCCACACCAGACCGAAGTTGCGGACCGTCGCGCCCCGCGCCTCCAGCTCACGGTCGAGGTGAACGACGTCGTGACCTCGTTCGACGGCCATCCAGGCGTGCGCGGTTCCGGTGATTCCGGCTCCGACGATGATCACGCGCATCGATTCAGATCCTCTCGTTTCCCATCGGTTTCGGGGTCTACGGCGCGACGGCGACGCGTAGCTTGCGGCCGGGGGCCGACCGCACCGCGGTCTCGATCTGTTCGAGTGGTAGCGGATCGGTCACCAGTTCCGACCAAGGATGACGGTCCACCGTGCGGCCGAGAAAGGCGACAGCCTCCCGCAGATGGCGTGGCTCATAGTTGTGGATGCCGGTGATCGTCCACCAGCGTCGGACGATCTGCTCCGGATCGACTTCCAGCAACGGCCCCGGGGCGACGGACCCGGCGAGAACAAGCGCCCCGGAGATCGCCAGCCGCGGAAGGCTTTCCCGGATGAACGACGCGGCACCGGTGAAATCGAGTACTGCATCGACCATCTCGCCGTCGTCGAGCAGAGCTCCGAAGCTGACCGCTTGTCCGAGTCGGACCCGGTCGGGGTCGACGATCATCGCGTGGGCCCCGCGGTCGGTGCACACCGCCGCGGCGGTCGTACCCAGCATGCCGGCACCCCCGATCAACACCCTGCGGCCCGACATGTCGCCGGCGCGCTCGACCGCGGCCATGACCGTGGCCGTCGCACAGGCGGCCGGAGCGGCCACCGCGTCGCCGAGATGCTCCGGAACCCTGACCACCGCGGTACCCGAAGGCAGCACGATGTGTGTGGCATAGCCTCCCGACAACGTCCAGTCACTGTCGAAGGACTCGTGACCGACTTTCCGTACTCGCCGGCACTTGGCGGTGATCCCGCGCCCGCAGCGGTCGCATTCACCGCACGCGACCGTGACCGACCACACGACCCGGTCGCCCACCCGCGCGGGTGCGCCCGCGCCGACTGCGACGACCTCGCCGACCGCTTCGTGCCCGAGGACCGACGGGCACGGCGACTGTCTACGCCCACTGACGGTGTGCAGATCACTGCCGCAGACCGTCGCCAGTCGGATTCTGACGACGATCTCTCCTCGCCCCGGTGCGGGCAGCGGCATCTCGACGATGTCGATCCGATCGCCCCGCCACACGGCCGCACGGGTCAGACCTGTTTCGAACGTATCCATCCCGGCAACCTTTCGATGGCGAACACAATGACGAAGATGACGATCACGATCGCCCAGACGACCTCGAGACCGAGCGTGCGGATCGACTCGGACAGCAGGAGACCGATACCGCCGGCACCGACGACGCCGAGGACCGTGGACGTGCGGATGTCGACGTCGAGGAGCCGGCGAATCATCATGGGGTGACGCGATTCTGGGGAAGGGAGTGCTCAGGAGTCGGGGATCAGCGCGGGGAGGTCTGCGACCGAGGCGAGCACGGCGTCGGCACCGGCCGCACGGAGGGTGGCCTCGTCGTGTGCGCCCGTGAGGACCCCGACCGAAAGGCCGACGCGCGCACGACGGGCGGTCTCGATATCACTGGAGGTGTCGCCGACGACGATCACGTTGGCCAGGTCGTCGACCTGTGCGGTCAGGGCCGCGGCGAGTACGAGATCCGGGTATGGCCGGCCGCGCAGGCCCGCGGTAGGTGCCAGGACGTGGTCCACGGCCTCGGTCCATCCCAGAGTTCTGAGGATTCGCTGTTGCGTCGCGGGACTGAACCCGGTGGTGAAGGCGGTCGCGATGCCCCGAGCGCGAAGACCGGCGAGTACTTCGGAAGCCCCCGCCACGGGTTCGACTCCGCGGGTGATCAGTTCTCCGTAGGCGCGTTCGAACTCTTCGTTGGCGGTTTCGGCTGCACCCTCGGCGCCGAAGAGGGCACGAAAGACCGCGATCTTCGATTGCCCCATGGTGTCGAGCACGTACTTGCGGGCGCGTTCACGTGTCTCTCCCGCCTCGGGGACGCCGACCGCGGTGGCGGCTGCCTCGAAGGCCTGGGTGACGAGACCGTCGTCGACGACGGTGGTACCGGCCATGTCGAAGACGACCAGCTGAACGGGACCGGTGATGTACTGGGGGACAGTCGAGTCGATGACCTCCGAGTTCGGTATGCGGATGCTGCCTGAAGTCTGCATGCGCACAACTCTCACCTTTGGTATAGCCCAATTCGGGTGGTTCCTCCGAACTCCAGATGAACACTCGGCTTCCATTTGGTCTAGACCAAGTCTTGATCTTCGGCAGCATGGATCTGTTCGAGCGGCCGCGTGTTCTGAAGCACCAGGTGGTTCGATCACGGCTCGAAGGACTGCTGGAAGATCTCGTCGAGGGCGATCCGTTCCCTGCGGAACGTGAACTCGCCGAAGCATTCTCGGTGTCCCGCGAGACCATTCGTCAAGCACTCCGAGAACTCTTGCTCGACGGCAGGATCATCACCACCGCCGGCGTGCGGATAGGACTCGACACGACCCGTCTACCGGCCCACCGGTATCCCGATCTCGAGCCGAACTTCGAGGTGTCGTCATCTCTGTACGCCGAATTTGCGAGACGCGGAATCAATTTCGGCAGAACGGAGGACACGATGGAGACCACTCTTCCCGACGCGCGCGAAGCGGCATTGCTACACGTCGATGCGCGTACGCCGATGTTCGTGCTCAAGCGCCAGTCGTACGACGACAGGGCGTTCCCATCGAATTCCGCCGCTCACTCTATCGAGGCGACCGGATGGCGTTCACCCAGACGATGTACCCCGACTGACCGTCAGTCGGTCCGTTCCTGCCAGGTACACAGGCAGATCTCGTTGCCTTCGGTGTCGGCGAGAACCCACCACGCGGGCGCGTACTCATCGGTCAGTAGCTGGCCACCCGCGGTGATCGCTGCCTGCAGGCGTTCGTGTACCTCGTCGTGGGGCACCCACAGATCGAAGTGCACCCGGTTGCGTTCCGGTCGTGGGGAATCCATCTGCTGGAACCAGACGGCAGGCAGACGTCCGGCAGGATCGATCAGATCGACGGACTCGTCACCCACCGCGTCGGAATAGCCGAGCACCGCCCTCCAGAACGGTCGGATGGCCTCGATGTCCTGCGCGTCGATCCCCACGTCGAACTGGCCGGCGGGCTCGGGGAACGTCTCGAGGCCCATCTCGATCGCGATGCCCGCGATGCGGTTCGCCAGTGCGACGTCGGCCTCGGTCAGCTGGTGGGCACTGTGCGTTGTGAGAACGAGATGCACTGAGCCGTAGCGCAGATCGATGTCGGGGTGGTGGTTCGCCGCCTCGGCCGCGTCGACGATCTTGGTGATGAACTCGAGACCTCGCACCATCGAACCGGTGCGATAGGCCGCCTGGAGCTTGTACCCGATCACCCGCCAGGGATCGGGTACGGCTTCGGTTGCCTGGGCACGGGACAGCGGACTGCGTGTTGAGCCGGTCATACTCCCCCATGCTGCCTGCTGGACCGCGGATGCGAAAGGGGTGCTGACACAGAGTGCGGGCTCAGTGCCGGATTCCGGCACTCAGCCCGCACTGTGGAAACGTTGTCAGCGCTGGTTCGACGTCGCTGCGGCCAGTTTCGCGATCGCCTCGGCCGTCGCAGGCAGAAACCCGCGTCGAGCGTCCTGGTCCAGTGCGGTCCCGGCGCCGATGACCGGGTCGTAGTCGAGGCCGATCACCGTGCCGACCGCCCCGGAGACGACCCCGACCAGCATGTCCGCGAGGCCTTTCTGCTGTGGCACCGGAAGCTGGGACCCGATCACGACGACGGTGCGCTCGAGCACCCCCGCGCGGTCCCATTCGGTGAAGATGACCCGTGCCCGGTTGAGCAGGTCGGGTCGTGGGCTGATCACGAGCACCGGCGTGAGGTTCGGGAGGTCGTCTTCGGCGAGTTCGGGCAGCAGCGTGAGCGGGTGCGCCCCGGCGTCGACGACCGGCACCGCGCCCTGCCGCCATACCTCCACCACAGCGTCGGTGACTGCCGCCTCCTCGGGAGGCAGCCAGAGACCAGTGCCCGACGCGGTGCGCAGCAGCTCTTCGTTGCCAGTTCCGCGGAGTCGGAGCTCGATGTCGCAGTCGTTGCCGGACGCGTCGACCCACCACGACAGCAGGCCGAGGGTCGACGCGGCGCGATGTTCGGCGAGGAGGGCCGACACGACAGACGTGCCGACCCCGCCCGCGGTTCCACAAACGACGACGGCCCGCTCATCCCAAGATTGCGGGTCGCCGTCGCGCGGCTGTATCAGGCCAGTCATCGTCGATCAGGGTACGGAGTTCGCGGCTGGTTGCCGTGGTCAAGCGAGTTCATGCAGGCTCGTCATCTGACACACGAGTACTTCTACGGGACAAGCATGTGGAAACCCACGAGACCACCTGTGGGTGTCCTGACCGGATTGTTCACCGCGTACGTCGTGATACCGATGGTCGCCGGACCCGATCCGGTCGGGACATCCCATTCTGTCTTCTCACCGGGACGGGGACCGAACGTTGCTGGCACCCATTTGTGCAGTGCATAGCCCCGAAGACTGGTGTAAGTCGTCTGGAATAGTACTCGGCACTTTGGATTTCGTTTCCAGCTGGCGCCGTCACCACCGAATCCGAGTGACCGTGCAGTCACACGAACCACGCCGCGCTTGTTCTGTGGAGTGTGAATCGCGAGGTTGACAGTGCCACGGCACAGGGAATGGTCTCCCATTGTCGCGAGATTATGGCCGTAGAGCGCGATGTTCGGGATGGGCGCAGCGGCCGCACCACCCGCCCCTATGCCGGTGGACACGATCACGCTAACTCCAGCAATCAATCCGATGAACAGTCTTCTCATCTCAATCCTCCACTTGTCCGTCGCATGCTCTTCTCTCCGGCGCGACCCATCCGCGGGGTGAACTCGATCGTGTGCTGAACACTTGCATGTGTTCGACGGACTGGGTGTGGGGCTGTCGCTCTAGCGCTCGTCATAGGACTATTCATTCTCCGTCGGCCAGAGGACTTCACTGCCGGGGATGGCGTTCTTCAAGCCGTCCGATTGCGCCCTGGTCCAGTCCCGGACGGACTTCTCTGCGCCCTCGCCAAAGACCGAATAGGGCGACCTGGCCTGCGCAGCAGACCATTTCACCGCCGATGCCCCAACCTTGAGATTCACATCCCCGCGGCTGTTGACGACATAGTCAACAGCCGGAAGGCCAGAGCGACGCGCTTCGGCCGGCGAGAGGTGAAACTCAAACTGATTCTCTTCTTTTACCTCAGGCGCCGCATGCCGAGGGCGGTTCTGCCTCCACGGCTCATCCGGGTTGGCACCCGGATCACCAGCCCCGAGGGAGTAAGCGAGGAGACCACCAGCGGTGCCACCGATCGCGAAGCCGAGCGCTGCACCGGCTGCGCCAGCCCCGATCCCGCCAACTGCAGCACCGATTCCAGCGCCGACAGGCACATCAAAGAAAGCCGTTGCACCAGCGGTAGTGATCCAGCTGACTCCCAGACCAGCGATCGCACCGACCCCAGCCCCACCAACAGCACCAACCACCGCCGACGGAATACCCAGCGCGACAGCACCTGCCGTACCGCCGGCCATGACACCGATGATCGTCGCAGCTGCCCGACGACTCGCCTCGTCCTCCGGCACACCCACCGAGATCAAACCCTGAGCAATCTTCGCCTCGCCATACGCCGACCACGCATTGATCGAGTTCACATCCTTGTCCGACAGACCCTCAGGAATATCGGTCACGAAGTTGCCCGCACGAATCTTGTCCGGCGGCGGCGCAATCGGACGCACCGGCGGAGCAACCTGCGGCACAACAGGATTGGTGATCACCGGCGAATACGGCCGCTCATAACTCCACGAACTCGCATCGTCGTACGAACGATACGGAGCCTCCACCGGCGGACCCGGAACCGAACCCGGACCCGGCACCACCACAGGCTGCACCACCGTGTCACCCGGAGCCGGAGCACCCGGCGCAACATCAGACGGACTCGTACCACCCTGACCCGGCACCGAATCCGACGGATCGGTACCACCCTGCTCCGGAACAGCAAACGCCGCACCCGCACCAGCCGTGATCGACACCGCCACAACAGCAGACGTCACCGACAGAACCGGACCACTCGGCCTCCGACGCCTACGATGCCGACCACGACTCTGAGACATCTCGGTACAACCTTTCTGCGCGACTCCCGATGACGCTGCGCGTGAACTCATTCGACGGACCTGATGGACTGGATGAACGTCTTGCCGCCCGTCGTCGACGTGCGGATGACCTGGCGATAGGTGATGGGCGCCGCGTCGGGCTGCAACTCGGTGAGCACGACGGAGTACTCACCGGGAGCCCGTTCGGTGATCTTCAGACAGTGCCGCGTGCCGATCGGGCGTTGATCGATGTACTGCTGCATGACGTACTCGGAGGCGACGGCACCCGGGGCGGCAACCGCGCGTGCGGCTTTCGCCGAGCGCAGTACGTAGTAGGCGTGGTTGAACGCGCGGATCGCGCCCGGACCGGACTCCTGGTCGCCCTTCTCGTCGTCGTTCGACACCGTCGTCCCCGACCCGACGGGACGCTGCGCACACGCCGGGTTGCGGGCGACCGCCGACGTCGTCGGCCCCTCGGTCGGCGAGGCGGATTCGGAGGTTTCCACAGCCACAGCGGAGCGCCCGGAGTCGGCACCAGTCATCGAGATTGCGACAACGCCTGTGGTCAGAATCACAAGAACTGCAGCTGCCGCACCCGCGATCCGCGGTCCCGAACCCAGTAATCGGCGCCACCCGGGAGCGATGCCGGACACGGCCTTTCGCTTCGCGCGGACCGATCTCTCGGCCTCGGCGAGGAAGGAGTCGAGATCGGAAGAGGGCTTCTCGGGAACCGCGGCCACGGGGGTTTCACCCCTCGTCACCGATCGCCCGACAGAAGTGGCCGGAGCGCCGAGCACCGCCACGGCCGTGCCGCCGGCATCGCTCTGAACTGCGTCGACGGATCGGAATCGAGCCAGGTGAGCGGCCAGATCGACCGCCGGCGTGGCACCGGAGGACGGCCAGGCGGCAACGTCGGGGAACCACAAAGACTGCGGACGCTGCAGCACCATGAGACCCCCTCCCCCCGGCTGGTGATCGTCGTTGTCAGTTGTGCACGCGACGACACGACACCAAAGGAAGATCCCCCCGTGGCGCCGGCACTGCCGTCGCTGATCTCGGGTCACCCTACAACAGCTCTCAGCAACATCTCAGGTGTCATCCACAGGCACGACAGGCACTCATCCCGACTCTCAGCGCGACCCCAACGCGCTCGCTACGGTCGGAGGCGTGCTTCTCACAGCTGCAGTGGCGCGCGGGGTCGCCGACGGTTCCGTCGACCTCGCCTTCCGTCGCTGGGGGCGTCCCCGCATCCGTCCCGGATCGAGCTTCATCGCCCTGACACACGTCATCGAGGTGACGTCCCTCGAGCGAGTCGATCCCGCGCAGCTCAGCACGGAGGACGCCCGCCGGGCAGGCTACGAGGACGCCGATGCGATACGGGCGACGCTGTGCGTCAACACCGATAATCCGACCTACCGGATCGGACTGCGTTGCATCGGGGAGGATCCCCGGATCGCACTGCGCGCCGACGACGATCTCTCCGACGACGCTGTCGCGGAGATCCGTTCGCGGCTCGATCGAATGGACACTCGCTCCGAACACGGACCCTGGACACGGGACACCCTCGCGATCATCGCCCGCCGGCCCGGCGTCGTGTCCACCGAACTCGCGGTCGAACTCGGCAGGGACCGAGCGGGTTTCAAGAACGACGTCACCAAGCTGAAGAAACTCGGGCTGACCGAGAGCCTCGAGGTGGGCTACGAACTGTCCCCGCGCGGCGTCGAATTCCTCCGTCGCGATGTCACCTAGCCGACGGTCGAACAGGGCGCGGGGTCATCGCGGGATCGGCATAATCAATCCATGTCCAGCGCACATCCGGCGCGCCACCTGCTGCGCGCCAAGGATCTCGCCGACGTCCGGTTCGCCGAACCGCTGACCGTCGACGACATGGCCGCCGCGGCAAAGCTGTCCCGCGCACACTTCTCGCGCGCGTTCACCGCCGCATTCGGCCAATCCCCGCATTCCTACCTGCAGACCCGGCGACTCGAGCGGGCCGCAGCGATGTTGCGGTCGACGGATCGCACAGTGGCCGACATCTGCATGTCGGTGGGACTGTCGAGCGTCGGATCGTTCACCACGAGCTTCACGCGCGCATTCGGCAAGACGCCGACCGCGTACCGTGATTCGTTCCCACCCGCGGCCACCTATGCTCACGTACCCGCGTGTGTGTTGCGGGTCTACTCGCGGCCCGGACCGTCGAGTCGCGTCGAACGTCCGGAACCGTCCGCAGCGCCGGCCGAGCAGCTTCCGAAGACAGCACACGGGAAGAAGACCGCCGCACCCGCGCGGCCGTAACTTTGGTTCCACCACCGGGAGAACACGCCCGACCACGAACCAATTCGAAAGGTGCACACCATGATTCGTATCGCCAGCGCTCAGCTGTGGGTCCATGACCAGGACGAGGCCCTGGAATTCTGGACGACGAAGGTCGGGATGGAGGTCCGCTCGGACGTCTCGCTCCCGGAAATGGGCGGGTTCCGCTGGCTCACCGTCGGCCCGCCCGGACAGGACGACGTCTCCATCGTGCTGATGGACATCCCCGGTCCGCCTGCCTTCGAGGCCGAGATTTCCGGTGAGATCCACAGCCTGATGTCCAAGGGTTTCGCGGGGACCGTCTTCCTCACCACCGACGACTGCCGGGCCGATTACGAGGCATTGTCCGCCCGCGGCGTCGAATTCACCGAGAAGCCCGAAGAGCGGCCATACGGGATCGACGCGGGCTTCCGGGACCCGTCGGGCAACAGCATCCGCCTGACGCAGATGGCCGAAATTCTCGCGTAGGTCCGAGAGTGCCTGTCGCGCCGACGGTCGTGGGCGACAATGCTCCCATGAGCCGTCTCCGATCAGGCCTCGCCGCCGCCGCGACCGCGCTTGCCGCGGCCTGCGTGCTGCTCGTCCCGGGCGCCGCGCAGGCCGCGCCCTTCCCGGTCACCACGAATCCCGACGAGGCGATCGCCGCGCACTACCTGGGTCCGGCAACCGAGTCGCCGGCCGGCAGCAACCGGTTCGGCTGCCGGGATCGAGAAGGGCGCGACCCTATCGTCCTGCTGCATGCCACCGCGATGAACCAGAGCGCGAACTGGGCCTACCTCGCCCCGACCCTCGCCAACGCCGGGTATTGCGTCTTCAGCACGACCTACGGTCAGGCGTCGTGGAGTGGCACCACCGGCGGCCTCGGCAACAAGGAGCGATCCGCGCGTCAGGTCGCGCCGTTCATCGACAAGGTCCTCGCCGCCACCGGCGCCTCCAAGGTCGACCTCATCGGCCACAGCCAGGGCGGAGCGATCGCCCAGCTCGTGACCCAACTCCCCGGCCGCGCCGCGCAGGTGGACACCATCATCGCGCTGTCGGCATCACACCAGGGGTTCTCCCGCGTCGGCTCGATCACCGACCGACTCCCGGCGCGGGCGCCCGGCCAGAGCTACTGGGGCCCGCGGCACCCGTCGATCGACTACGTCAACTTCGCAACCAGGTACGACGAGATCTCGACGCCGTACCAGGTCACGCTGATGACACCTGGTCCGAACGTCGTCAACATCTTGGTCCAGGACGTGTGCCCGGCGTCGAAGATCGGTCACGTCGGCATGGCCTACTCCCCGACCGTCGCCGCACTCGTCCGCAATGCGCTCGACCCCGACCACCGTGTGCCGGTGGTGTGCGGCTCCGACTACCCGTTCTGAGTCCCGACCCGCCACAGAATCTCCAGGTCAACGCCCGTTCGTCAGCTGTAACTGGCGCTTCTTCGCGCAGGTGCCGATTCTGCGCGGCGACGCGCGGGGCAGCACAGCTGGGCCGGTTTTTGTTGCGGGCGATCGACTCGCTAGACTCGTCTGCGCTGCCTCGCGTAGCACGCCGCCCTAGCTCAGTCGGTAGAGCAATTCACTCGTAATGAATAGGTCAGGGGTTCGATTCCCCTGGGCGGCTCCACCAGGATCGTACGATTCGACCCTCGTACGACGCTTCCCCGCATCGACGGATTCACTCCCTCACGCCACTACCGAAGGCACACCCGAAGCCTCTTCCGCCCTTCAAGTGAATCTTCCGCCCGCTAAACCCTTAGCGATGCAAAGATAATTCGGTGCCAGGTATGCCCCGTTAATCCGTTCGGATGACAGACTCCGAGCCCACTGCTCCTTACACTCCATGCGACTGTAGGAGGTCAATTGGGGGCACGTCGCGGACGAAAGCACCGGTCTCAACCGGCGCGGACTGCCATAACACCTCGTAAACCGTCGCGAGCGACAGCCACCTCGCTGACGATCAGCGCATTGTCTCTCGCCACCGTCGTGCCGATCGCCGTCGCCTCGACGAACGTCACCGCCGTGGTCGAATCCCTCATCGACCGCGGCGTCGTCCGCGAAGCCACCCAACACGACAACACGAGCGACATCTTCGCCGACCTGCCCGACGACACCATCATGGTCGTCACACCCGGGACCGACGACACCATGCTGATGCCGCGCAATCTCCCGTACGCCGGCAACCGCCAGGCCCTCATCGTCAACTACACCGAGTCCTTCGGACCCGTCATCGCCGGCCGCTCGAACACCATCGCTCCGTTCTCGCCCGGCTACGACGAGTCCAAAGAGCATGCGATGAACCAGAACCTGGCCGTGATGGCCGCGTTCGCCGAGATGGGCGAGGACCGCCCGTTCGTCGTCTACACCGGCTATTCGCAGGGCGCCGACGTACTCGGCGATGCCGCCGAGAACCCACGGGCCTACGACGACGACTTCTTCGTCCCGGGCAAGGACATGGTCGTCCTGGTCTCCGACCCGCGGAGCCCCTGGGGCATCAAGGCCTGGCTCGACGCCATGCCGTGGCTCAAGCCGATCGTCGAGGCGGCCGGGATCGAGGCGAACGGCGCACGCGACCCGGAGGCCACCGGCAAGGTCGAGGTCGTGTCGGTGATCATCGTCGGCGACCCGGTCAGCAACTTCCAGTGGGTGTCGTACCGGCCCGTCGCGTCGCTCATCGTCAATGCGGCCGGCTTCCTCACCATCCACTCGGGCACCGGACCGCACACGTACGGCGACGTCGAACGACTGGGTGACCCGAAGGAGTACAAGAGCGGCAACACGACATACCTGGTCTACGACGCCGCGCATCCCCTGGCGCTGTTGGTGGCTGCCGTCCACGACCGGCTCGGGATCACCTACGACAAGGACGACCTCGCTCGTTGGGACGAACTCGCCGAGGCCTACTACCCGACCCAGGCACCGAACCCCGACACCGCAGCGGTGCCGGTGACAGCAGTGGATTCGGTCAAGCAGGACCGACCGGGCGATGGTTACACCGTCACCGTTCCGTCCGAGGTGGCGACGGGCGCGGAGAAGCCGGGTGACCCGCCGAGATCCGGCGGGTTCGTGCCGGGGGGGATCGTTCCGCCGGCCGAGGACGTCCCCACCGACGATCGGACGCCCGCAGATGGCCGCGGCGAGGGCGAGCCCGGCAGCGGAGATGCCGACGACCGCCCCGGCGGCACCGAAGCGCCTGACTCTGAGGATTCGGGTTCGGGCTCGGGTTCGGAGAAACCGGACTCCGGAGACAGCGGAGCCGGGGACTCCGGTTCACCGACCGGCGGTGACGACTCATCGGACGCCGGGACGGACCGGGAGAAGTCGGACTCCGCCGAAACAAGCTCGGCCGGTGGGGATTCGACGGGCCGCGAGGCCGCCTGATCCCCAACCGGCCAGTGGATCAGCTCGACCCGAACAGATTTCCCAGGCTTCCGTTGCCCGAGTCGCCACCACCGGTGTCACCACCACCAGTGCCGCCACCACCCGGGTTATCGGGAGCCTTACCGGTTCCGGTCACCTTGTAGACCTGCACGAAGGCAGGAGCAGCGCCGCCGAAGCCTCTCCGCTCCCGGTGAATGCCACCGCGGCTCCAGCCGCCACTCCGATTCCGGCCAGCGCCATCCGCGAAAACCGCATCTGTTCCCTTTCGGACACGTGATTCATTGCCCTACAACACGTGTCGTAGGCACACCCCGACAAGATCGACAACGTCGGGGAATTGAGTGTCTGATTTCGTGCGGGCACAGCAATGCACCCAGAGCAGCGATGTGACATTGACGCCGGGGGTCAAGAGGTCTCGGCCCGCCGATCCCCCACCGTCCGAGGAACTATCCGAGGAGTCCGCCGAACAGACCTGCGAGGCTGCCGTTGCCCGAATCGTCAGGCGAGTCAGGAGACTTGCCGGTTCCGGTCACGGTGTAGACCTGCGCGAGGCCGTTGATCGTCAACCCGAGGATCGGATCGGGGGTCGTGCACTCCTGGTAGATCGCATACGACGTGTCGGTCCGACCCGAGGCCCACTGTCCGGTCGACGAGCCGTCCTCGGCGATGCTCTTGCCGTTCCACACGACCTTGAGCGCACCTTCGGCTGCATCCTCACGAGCGCTGTCGAGCAGCCCGGACTCGATGCCGGTGGCGATGATCGCGTTGACGGCGGTGGCGCGCATCTTGAGTTCGGTCTCGTCGCTCGCCTTGTGGACGGACAGCCAGCACGTCGCCGTCTTCGACGTCTTGTTGGTCACCTTCACGGCCACCGTGCCATTACTGAGGGATTGTGTGTGAGGGTACGACGACGACAGAAGCAGCGCTGCCGATGCCTCTCCCGATCCGGAGAACCCCATCGCAGCCGCAGCCGCCACCCCGATTCCTACTGTCGCCACCTTCGTGAATCGCATCCACATACCCTTCCCAGCCCCTGATCCGTTGCGCGTCAACATGTGCCGAAGGCACTCTCCAACGGGTTGATTACTCGGGAACATTAGCAGACCGAATTAGAGATTCGGCGGGATACCGTTTCAACAATCACCGATCATGGCCCAAATTCGTTCCGGATAGATCAATCGACCAGAATGCCTCAACAATTGGTTCAAATGACCCACTAATTGCTTGGCGGACCATTCCTCCGAACAAGTGACAACTTATTCGAGAGCCTGATCGATCAGGATTTCGGCGGCACTCCGCGCGTCGTCGGCAGCCTGTGCGGTGCCGGCGATCGCGGCGGTCGTCTGGGCCCCCTCCGCCAGGATCGACAGTTGCGCGGCAAGTCTCGGCGGCCCGTAGCCTTTCCGGCGCGTCGCGCACCTTGTCCATCCCGACCGCGTGCACCCCATGTGCACGGCACCGCGGACAACATCCTGCCGATCGACGCCACCGGCCGCCGCTTCCACGAAGCCGTGCCGGCGGCTGAGTACGTCGAGATCGAGGATGCTCCCCACGGACTGCTGTGGACGCACGCCGTCGAGGTCAACGAGGCCCTGCTGCGGTTCGTCCAGAAGTGAAGCCGGGCCCATGACGCACGACGGCCGCCGGGCGGGAGACCCCACCCGGCGGCCGGTGCGTCATGTCTACCTGCTCGGCTCGCCCTCGGCCTCGTCGGCGGCGGTGGGCTCGTCGGCGGCGGCTTCCACGTCCTTCTCATCCGCCAGCGGGTCGTACCCCGGAACCCCTTCGAGGACCGTCAGTTCCTGGTCGATGGCGGCCGAGACGGCTTTGGCCTCTTCCTTGATCTTGCGGATGAAGTCGGACATCGCCTGCTCCCTTGCTCATCGACTGCACGGCCCGCGACCGTCCACCCATGATAGGGCCGGCCACTTCTTCAGAACGGGGTTCTCCTCATCGATCTCCTTGATGGGTCACCACGCTGCTGGTCACGTACGGCATCGCCGAGACGAGCAGACAAGACATCGAGGTGGCGCTCGCCGAACCGCGTCAGGCGTCAACCCTGCGTTTGAGCGCCAACCCGATCCTGGCGACCATGTCGTCGACCGCGAACTTGGGCTTCACGTTCATGTCCAGCGCCTCCCGGCAGTCGAGAACGGCCTCGACGCACGACAGCAACTGCTCGGGCCGGGCATAGCCGGCCAGGGGTATCGAGATGTCGTCGGACTTGTCGGGGTGCATCGCGGTCACCTTTGCCCAGACCCCGACGACGAGCGCGTCACGAAACAGCGCGGCGAGGTCGACGAGGGCACGGTCGAGGACATCGCGTCCGACGCGCGTGGCCCGCGACTTCTGACGCTTCTCCAGTTCCTTCAGCGCGCCGGCGCTGCCGCGGGGCATCCGGGCGGTTCCCTTGCCGGTTCCGCCGGCGCCGAGCGCAGTCTTCATCTGCTCGGTCTCGGCCCCGTCGAGTTCGGCACTGATCGCCTTGGCAGCGGCCTCCGCCGACCGCACCAACTCCTCTGCCGCGGCGTAGGCGGTGGAATCCCGGGACGCCGCCCGTGCCAGCGCCAGCGCCTTCTCGCGCTGGGAACGAGCGTCGGGGTCGGTGGCGAGGCGTCGGGCGCGACCGATGTGACCGCCGCAGACCGACGCCGCCCAGTGGGCCTGCTCCGGGTCGAGTCCGTCGCGTTCGACGAGGACGCGTTCGATGTCGGCGGTCGTCGGCGTCACCAGCGCGACATGCCGGCATCGCGACCGCAGGGTCACCGAGATGTCCTCGGGGTCCACCGACGGCGCACACAACAGGAACACCGTGCGCGGTGGCGGCTCCTCGACGACCTTCAGGAGCGCATTCGCTGCCTGCTCGGTGAGACGGTCGGCGTCCTCGACGATGACGATCTGCCAGCGACCGGTTCCGGGGCGTCGTGCGGCGGCCTGCACGATGTCGCGCATCGCGCCGACCGCGAGACTCAGGCCTTCGGGCACGACGTGTCGGACGTCGGCGTGGGTCTTGGCCATGACCGTCACGCAGGCGCGGCATTCGCCGCAGCCGACGTTCGCGGAGTCGGGGGTCTGGCACTGCAGTGCGGCCGCGAAACAGGTCGCGGCCACCGAACGGCCGCTCCCCGGCGGTCCGGTGAAGAGCCAGGAATGCGTCATCGACGCGCGTGACCATCCCGCATCGACACCCGGGATCTCGTCGTCGGGGAGGAACAGACCTTCGGTGCTGCCCGCGTCGAGCCCCTGTGCGAGGACCCGCGCGGCCCGGGCGGCGGCACGTAGATCGGCCGCGATCGCCTCTTGGCCGGTCAGCCGATCAAAGACATTGGTCACAACGACACCCTAAACCGCAGTTCGGACACGCCAACGGGGCGGAACCGTGTTTAACGATTGCAAGCAGCCAGCTACCGTAGTCTCCGTGGTGGAACAGCGGTCGCGATGGTCCAAGGTCCTGCACCTTGGCCGATGGCTGGTTCATACGCCGTGGCCGATTCTCGCGCTCGACATGCTCCGTGCCAACCTCGTCGGCGCGCTGTTCACCTTCGCATTCCTCCGCTTCGGGATGCCACTCCAGGACTCGATCAGTCTCGACGAGATCACCGCGCTGAATCAGGCGATCTTCGCGGGCTACCTGTTGATCGCGATGGTCATCGGAGGTTACGCGAGTATCCAGCTGTCGCTGCCGGTCCTCGTGTGGCATCGCAGACGCACGCGACTCGACAACGAGGCCGCCCGACGCCGCGCTCTCGCCCTGCCCACCCTGCTGACGGTCGTCAACGCCGCGCTGTGGGTCGTGGGTGGCACGCTGTTCACCCTGGTCAATCTGACGGTGTCGTCCAAGAACGCCTTCATCGTCGCGATCGCGAGCGCCATCGGTGCCATGGTCACGTGCGCGCTGAGCTACATGCAGGCCGAAAAGGTGCTGCGGCCGATCACCGTCGCGGCGATGGCCAACAACCCCGACCACGCGATCGCGCCGAGCGTGACCACCCGGATCACGGCGTTCTGGGTGATCAGCGTGGTGGCGCCGATGGTCGTGATCATCGGGATGATCGTGCTGCACCGCCTCGGGATCATCGAAGCCGACTCCACCGGGCTGGAACGTCCGATCCTGTGGATGGCGGTGTCGGCGCTCGCGTTCAGCGTCATCGCGATCGTGCGAGTGGTCGCCGCGATCAACGACCCGATCAAACAGCTGCGTCGGGCGCAGTCGAAGGTCAGCGACGGCGACCTGAACGTCGCGGTGAAGATCTACGACGGCAGCGACCTCGGTCTACTGCAGGCAGGCTTCAACGACATGGTCGCCGACCTGCGCGAACGCCAGGAACTACGCAACCTGTTCGGCCGCTACGTCGGCGAGGACGTCGCACGACGCGCCATCGAGACCGGCACCGAACTCGGCGGCGAGGAACGCTACGTCGGCGTCCTGTTCGTCGACATCGTCGGCTCGACGCGCCTGGCCGTGAACCGTCCGCCGCGCGAGATCGTCGAACTGCTCAACGAGTTCTTCCGAGTGGTCGTCGCTGTCGTCGGACGTCACGGCGGCTTCGTCAACAAGTTCCAGGGTGATGCGGCCCTCGCCATCTTCGGCGCTCCGCTCGACCTCGACGACTTCGCCGGGCGCGCATTGGCCTCCGCACGTGAGTTGCGCGCCGAGCTCTACGAGACCCTCGGCGACACCGACATCGGAATCGGCGTCTCCGCGGGTAAAGCGATTGCCGGTCACATCGGCGCCGAACAGCGCCTCGAATACACCGTCATCGGCGACCCGGTGAACGAGGCCGCCCGGCTGACCGAACTCGCCAAAGACGAACCGACCCGCGTCCTCGGTTCGGCCCGCGCGGTGTTCCTCGCCTCGCACGAGGAAGCCGAACACTGGGAGATCGGTGAGGGCGTCGAGCTGCGCGGACGAGGGATCGAGACCCTCCTCGCACGACCACACATGGCGCCCTACCGCAGGGACTGACCTCGACACCGTCCTCGGGTAGCCCGCCCCGCGCTCCCTGAGACGCCTCGGAGCTTACGGAGGGATGTCACAAGGGGGCCGGCTTCAGTCCTCCGACGGCTCGGCTTTCTTGGCAGCGGTCTTCTTGGCTGTCGTCTTCTTCGCGGCAGCCTTCTTCGCGGTGGTCTTCTTGGCGGTGGTCTTCTTGGCGGCTGTCTTCTTCGCAGCCTTCTTGGCCGGTGCCTTCTTGGCAGCCTTCTTCGCCGCCTTCTTGGCCGGGCCACGGGCACGCCGATCGGCGAGGAGCTCCATCGCACGTTCAGGCGTGATCGAGTCGACCTCGTCGCCCTTGCGCAGGCTGGCGTTGGTCTCGCCGTCGGTCACGTACGGGCCGAAGCGACCGTCCTTGATGACCATCGGCTTGCCGCTGACCTCGTCGTCCTTGCCCAGCTCGCGCAGCGGCGGCGCGGCGGCCTGCCGTCCACGACGCTTGGGCTCGGAGTAGATTTTGAGCGCCTCGTCGAGGGTGATCTCGAAGAGTTGTTCCTCGCTTCCGAGAGACCGCGAATCGGACCCCTTCTTGAGGTACGGCCCATAGCGACCGTTCTGTGCGGTGATCTCGTCACCGGACTCCGGGTCGACGCCGACGACCCGCGGCAGCGACAACAGCTTCAGCGCCTCGTCGAGGGTGACCGTCGAGATGTCCATCGACTTGAACAGCGAACCGGTGCGCGGCTTGGGACCGGCCTTCTTCGCCGCCTTCTTGGCGACCTTCTTCGCTGCCGGTTTGGTCTTCGTGGTGGTGCCGCCGCCCGGGGAGTCCAGCGGGACGACATCGGCGTCGCCGGCATCGCTGCCGCCTGCTCCGGGGGACCCGCCGTCGCGCGGTGTCGGGCCCGCGGGGATGGTGATCGGGGCCTCGCCGTCGTCGTCATCCTCGTCGGACGGCAGGATCTCGGTCACGTAGGGGCCGAAGCGCCCCTCCTTGGCGACGATCTCGTGGCCGGTCACCGGGTCGACGCCCAGTGTGCGACCCTCCTGGGGCGTCGCGAACAGCTTCTCCGCGACGGCCAGGGTCAGCTCGTCGGGGGTGATGTCGGCGGGCAGGTTGGCGCGCTGCAGATCGGGTTCCGCGTCGGCGTCGGTCTTCTTGTTCGCGTTGACGTCGCGCTCGAGATACGGACCGAAGCGGCCGACGCGCACGTAGATCGGACGGCCCTCCTCGTCGTCGAAGAGCCGGATCGAGTTGACCTGTCGTGCGTCGATCTCCTCGAGATTGACGCCGACGAGCTTCTTGAGTCCGCCGTACTGGGCGATGGCCGAGTGCGCGGAGCGTGCTTCGGCGTCACCGGACCGCTCGTCTCCGAAGTAGAACTCCGACAGCCATTTCGTGCGGTTCTCGTTGCCGGTGGCGATCTGGTCGAGGTCGTCCTCGAGGGTCGCGGTGAAGTCGTAGTCGACGAGGCTCTCGAAGTACGCCTCGAGCAACCCGACCACCGCGAAGGCGATCCACGACGGGACGAGGGCGTTGCCCTTCTTCACGACGTAGCCGCGGTCCTGGATGGTGCCGATGATCGAGGCATAGGTCGACGGACGGCCGATGCCCAGCTCTTCGAGCACCTTGACCAGCGACGCCTCGGTGAACCGGGCGGGCGGGTTGGTCGAGTGGCCGTCGGCGGTGAGCTCGATCGCGGTGAGCGACTGTCCCTCGGTCAGCTGCGGCAGCCGGTTCTCGGCGTCGTCGGCCTGGCCGCCGGTCTGCTCGTCGACGGTCTCGACGTAGGCCGACAGGAAGCCGGGGAACGTGATGGTGCGGCCCGACGCGGCGAAGGTCGCACGCTCTCCGGAGGACGCCGTACCCGCGATCCGCAGGCTCAGCGTGGTGCCCTTGGCGTCGGCCATCTGCGAGGCGACGGTGCGCTGCCAGATGAGCTCGTAGAGACGGAACTCGTCGGCCTCGAGCTGTCCGGCGACCTGTCCGGGGGTACGGAAGGTCTCGCCCGCGGGACGGATCGCCTCGTGGGCCTCCTGCGCGTTCTTGACCTTGCGGGTGTACTGACGCGGCGTCGGGTGGACGAAATTGTCGCCGTACAGCTCACGGGCCTGGGCACGGGCGGCGTTGATCGCCGACTCGCTCAGGCTCGTCGAGTCGGTACGCATGTAGGTGATGAAGCCGTTCTCGTACAGTCGCTGCGCGATGCGCATGGTGCGGTCGGAGGTGAACCGCAGCTTGCGGCCGGCCTCCTGCTGCAGCGTCGACGTCATGAACGGCGCATACGGACGACGCGTGTAGGGCTTCTCCTCGACCGACGTCACCGTCATGGCGGCGCCGCGCAGGCCTGCCGCCAGGCTCTCGGCGCGGTCGGCGTCGAGGACGACGACGCCGTCGGACTTCCTCAGCTCACCGGTCGCCTCGAAGTCACGGCCGGTGGCGACGCGCGCCGCGTCGACGTTGACCAGTCGCGCCTTGAACGTCGAAGGGCTGGCATCGGCGCCCGCGTCCATCGTCGCGGAGATGTCCCAGTACTCGGCGGACACGAACGCCATGCGCTCACGTTCACGTTCGACGATGATGCGCGTCGCGACGGACTGCACGCGGCCGGCCGACAGCTTCGGCATGACCTTCTTCCACAGGACCGGCGACACCTCGTAGCCGTAGAGGCGGTCGAGGATGCGGCGGGTCTCCTGGGCGTCGACCAGGTCGATGTCGAGGTCACGGGGATTCTCGGCGGCCGCCCGGATGGCGGGCTCGGTGATCTCGTGGAACACCATCCGCTTGACCGGGATCTTCGGCTTGAGCGTCTCGAGGAGGTGCCAGGCAATGGCCTCCCCCTCACGGTCACCGTCCGTGGCGA
Organism: Gordonia sp. YY1; assembly: GCF_009872315.1. Lineage (NCBI taxonomy): Bacteria > Bacillati > Actinomycetota > Actinomycetes > Mycobacteriales > Gordoniaceae > Gordonia > Gordonia sp. YY1. The sequence continues at coordinate 26,457 of NZ_WXYI01000008.1, forward strand.
GGTAGAGCTCGTCGACGTCCTTCATCAGCGACTTCAGCTCGCTGACGGTGGTCTTCTTGTCCGGCGAGACGACGTACAGCGGTTCGAAGTTGTCGTCGACGTTCACTCCGAGGCGCGCCCAGGGCTGTCCCTTGTACTTGGCGGGCACGTCGGCGGCGCCGCGCGGCAGGTCGCGGATGTGGCCGCGGGACGACTCCACGACGTAGTTGGAGCCGAGGTAACCGGCGATCTTGCGCGCCTTGGTAGGGGACTCGACGATCACGAGTCGTCGGATTCCCCCACTGGAGCGGGATGCAGTGCTGGTCTCGGCCACCGGGGCGTCCTTCGGTTGACTGGGTGGAGAACTTCCTGTGTGTCGATACAGGTGTGTTCGATGGGTTTGTACCTTATGTATAGCGCCGTTTGCACATCTGAATTCCGTGTCGCGTCGTCAGATGTGACCCATACCGCGTTTCCAGCCAGCGTTTTCCCAGTTCAGGGAATTGTCGACGAGATCGCTAATGTATGTCCGCAGGTGGCCAATCCGGCACGGCGGCGGCATTGGGCGGCGGACCCACGTACTCGTGCAGACGGACGAGACGACGGTGCCCGGCGATGCGAAGTGCAGGTGAATGGCCACGGGTACCGACCAGAGTGGGTGCGATTCCGACCCTCATCAGAGCCGTCGCGAGGGCCGCGTGGGTGTCAGGAGCATGCGGGTCCAGGCCGAGCTGGTAGCGACCGGCATCGGAGTGTCCGGAGGCGATCACCCACAATCGCAACGCCCGGTACGACGGGATCCAGCCGGCGGGCATCGCCTTGACCGCCCCGGCCGACCATGCCTCGTGGAGCGCGTCGAGCTCATGACACGACGCGGTGCGAGCCAGCGGAGTGCCCTCGTCCGACGCGGTGACCTCGGCCTCGAGACCGGAGGCCCGCATCTCTTCGACGATCTGCTCCGCGCGCCAGCGATCGCGGACGACGATCGAGACCCGCGTACCGGAATCCGAACGGACGGCCTGACCGTGCGCCGCGAGCAGACCCGCGAGATCGGAGTACGCGGGCTCCTCGGTCTCCGCGGAGAAAAACGACAACTGGCCCACAGATCGAGATTAGGTGGTCGGGGTCTCGGAAACCGGCCTTTCCGGCGGCGGTTCGCGTCAGCGCCCTACCCGGCCCCAGACAACAAACCGCTCCCGCCTCGACTGATCGAGACGGGAGCGGTTGTCGGCAATCTGCGTGTGCAGTTGCGCAGGTGGTCTCAGACCGCGCGAACGCCGGTGGCCTGGGGGCCCTTGGTGCCCTGGCCGACCTCGAACTCCACCCGCTGGTTCTCCTCGAGGGTGCGGAAACCGGATCCCTGGATCTCGGAGTAGTGGACGAACACGTCGTCGGAGCCCTCGTCAGGCGCGATGAAGCCGAAGCCCTTTTCCGCGTTGAACCACTTCACAGTTCCCTGTGCCATGTCTTGCAATCCTTTACATATCAACTGTCGCGACGCGATGGGTCATCACGTCGTGGCCGGTTGACCGCCATACCTCAAAGAGCCCCGCGAAGATCTGCTTCGATCCGCCAAACTAACCTCAGTACCACGGCTGCAACACGCTTGTCGCCCGCCTCGACGGGTTGCGAAAGCTGCGGCCGCACCCAGTCAATCATGTCCGGCCCAGTTGCGATAGTCGCATCAACCAAGATGAGCAAAAACCTCGCCAAACTTCAGCACTACGACATCCGTCGGTAACATCCCGACCTCCCCAGACCTCCCGCGGCGACACCAATTCGAAGAGTTTCCTCCATAAAATGCAGTACTCCACATTCGGGACAGACCTCCTCGCGAGGTCCCTCGCGGGCGCCGACCCCGACCATTCCCCACTCACCCATCTGTCGGTAATCCCGTCGCGCCCTGCGGCTTTCGCCGACTGGCCGGAGTGGGTACCGAAAGCTCTGCTCGACGCCTACACGGAGAACGGCATCGAACGTGTCTGGACTCATCAGGCCCGAGCCGCCGACGAAGCATTTCGTGGAAATCACGTTGCCATTTGCACCGGCACCGCATCGGGTAAATCGCTGTCTTACCAAATGCCGATTCTTTCGACTCTGCTGAATGACAGGAATTCGACAGCGCTATATCTGGCTCCGACGAAAGCACTGGGCGCGGACCAGATCCGGGCGGTGTCGTCGGTCATCGCCGGACGGCCCGAGTTCGGGCACCTGCAGCCCTGCGCCTACGACGGGGACACCGACCCCGAGATCCGGCAGTGGGCGCGCGTGCACTCACGCTGGATCTTCACCAACCCCGACATGCTGCACATCGGCATCCTCTCCCATCACGCCCGGTGGCGTCAGTTCTTCCGGAATCTCCGTTTCATCGTCGTCGACGAATGCCATCACTACCGTGGCGTCTTCGGCTCGCACACCGCGCTCGTGATGCGACGGCTCCTCCGGATCGCCCGCGCGGCCGGCGCCGATCCGACGGTGATCGGCGCCAGCGCGACGGTCGCACAACCCGCGGAGGCGTTGGGCCGCTTGATCGGTGAGCCCGCTGTCGCCGTGACCGAGGACAGTTCGCCCCGCGGTGAGCGCACCGTCGCATTGTGGGAACCCGACTTCCTGCCGGTGGTCACCGGCGAGAACGGTGCACCGGTTCGACGCTCCGCGGGTGCCGAATCTGCCCGCCTGCTGGCCGATTTCGTCATCGAGGGAGCGCGGACACTGTGTTTCGCACGCAGCCGGCGCGGCGTCGAACTCACCGCGCTGTCGGCGCGGAACCTGTTGTCGCAGAGTGCACCCGAACTCGAATCGAGGGTCGGGGCCTACCGGGCAGGCTATCTCGCCGACGACCGGCGCAAGCTCGAGAAGGCGATCTCCGACGGTGACCTCCTCGGTGTCGCGACCACCAACGCACTCGAATTGGGTGTCGACATCAGCGGATTGGACGCGGTGATCGTCAGCGGCTACCCGGGCACGGTCGCGTCGTTCTGGCAACAGGCGGGTCGTGCCGGGCGGCAACGCGAGTCCGGGGATTCGCTGGTGGTGCTGGTCGCCCGCGACGATCCACTCGACACCTACCTCGTGCACCATCCCGACTCACTTCTCGGCAAGCCGGTCGAGGCCACCGTCACCGATCCGGCCAACCCGTACATCCTCGGGCCGCACCTGCTATGTGCCGCCGCGGAGAAGCCATTGTCGGAGACCGAGATCGACGCGTGGGACGCTCGGCCGGTGGCCGAGGAGCTGGCGGCCGAAGGACTGCTGCGCAAACGCAAGTCGGGCTGGTACGTCGCCGCCGGCGTCGAACCGCACGCCGAGATCGACATCCGGGGCGGCATCGGCGGGCAGGTCCTGATCGTCGACACCACGACCTCGCAGGTCCTGGGCACCGTCGACACCGGACGAGCGATGTCGACGGTGCATCCCGGGGCGGTGCACATCCATCAGGGCGAGACATACCTCGTCGACGAACTCGACCTCGACGACGGTCTGGCCCTGGCCCATCCGGAGGACCCCGACTGGACCACGTCGGCGCGCGAGACCACCGACATCTCGATCACCTCGACCCTGGAGAGCCGACGGTTCGGTCCGTTGACCGTTGCCTTCGTGGAGGTCGACGTCACGCATCAGGTGGTCGGGTACCTCCGTACGCTGCGGACCGGTGAGGTGCTCGACGCCGTCGAGCTCGACATGCCCGAGCAGACCCTGCACACCCGGGCGGTCATGTACACACTCACGCCGGAGGTGCTGGCCGAGGCCGGGATCGACGAGACACGACTCCCCGGCTCGCTGCATGCGGCCGAGCACGCCGCCATCGGCCTGCTCCCACTCGTGGCGACATGCGACCGCTGGGACATCGGCGGCGTGTCCACCGACCTCCATCCCGACACCGGATTGCCGACCGTCTTCGTCTACGACGGGTACATGGGTGGGGCGGGCTTTGCCGAGCGGGGGCACTCCGCCTTCCTCACCTGGATCAACGCCACCCGGGACGCGGTCGCGAGCTGCGGATGCGAGAGCGGATGCCCGTCGTGTGTGCAGAGCCCCAAGTGTGGCAATGGTAATGATCCGCTGGACAAAGATGGCGCAGTAGCCGTCCTCGACCTGTTGTCTCGGCAATACTTGGCTCATGCATGACGAGGCATCCGACCGGGGGATCGGAATGAGGCGGCTGGTTACCCGGCCGTCGCGCGCCTTCTTCCTGCTGGCGCGTCCAATCCAGAACACCGACAACCTGCCGTCCTCGATCGGTGAAAGCGATGTGTTCTTCTCCGAGGAGGCGGCACTCGACGCCCTCGACCTTCACTACGGGTGGTGCGCGGCCCGCTCCGGTGGCTTCACCCCTGTGGTGACCACCGCCCAGTGGTATCTGCAGACCGCGATGATCGGCCCGCGGATCACGCCCTCACTCGGCGAGGTGTATCTCGCCTCCTCCGACGCCCAGTCAGGTGAAACCTGGGCGTCCGCAGGCGGGTTCCTGACCGAGGGTGAACTGATCCACTGGTCGTCATTCGTCCGGGCAGTGCGGCCGTGGATCCCCGTGAACACCGGGACCGATGCCTTCGAGCTCGCCTACCGCGGCGACACCGATGTGCACTTCCACCAATTATGGTTCGCCCCCATGCAATCGGTGCGGGTCTATCCGAAGCGGATTGTCGTAGACGAGGACAGTCGGAGCTAGCCCCAGGCTGCTAGCCGACCGGTCCGGCCCGCGCGGAAGCACCGGCCGATCGCATCCCGAACCTGCCCAGATCGACCGGGACACGGACCGACACCAGTACGTCCTCGCCGTCGATGCGGCACGAGACCACCTCGGCTGGCGGACGTTGCGTTGCAGCCAGTGTGCGGGCAGCGGCGCACGGGTCGGACTCCCCCGCGACGTGATCAGCAGCAGCCGCCAGAGCGGACAGGTCAGCGGCCGCCTGGGCGCGGTGACGGGCGAGCACGGCGGCACCGACGTAGATCACCATGATCAGAACCGCTGCTAGAGCGGCGATCGCGAACGCGCCCAGCACCGTCGCATTGCCCTGGTCGTCGGACGCCACCCCGCCGACGGCTCTCATGGTTCGACGCCCGGTGCGAAGACCACCTGATCCTCCCCCCGCGGTTCCTTCGCGGCGACGGCCTGCGCCGACACCACCAGCCCGGGCAGCAACGCCACGGAGGTGCGCACCCGAGCGACGACCCGCTCACCCTGGACCGAAACTGCCACCACCGCTCCCTCCCCCGCCATGCGCTTCGCGACCTGACCCGCCGAATCGTCGCCTGCCGCAGTCAACCGTGCTGCCTCGCGCGCGGCGTCGGTGCACCGGATCTGAGCCGTCACGCCACCGATCGCACCGACGGCCAGCAGCACCGCGACCACGAGCGCGGCGATCGCGTACGCCGCCTCGACGGTCGCCATCCCGGACTCGTCCCGACCGATTCGAACCAGACGAATCCTCGACTCACGCAGGCGCATCAGCCCACCGAGGTGTTGAGCGCCTTCCCGATGATGCCGGTCAACGCACTGACGATGTTGTCGCCGGTGATCACCGTGTAAAGGATCGCTCCGAACGCCGCTGCAGCGATCGTTCCGATGGCGTATTCCGCCGTGGACATGCCGTCCTCGTCGGTGATGAGGCGCGTGGCGTGCGCACCGGCACGGTCGAAGATCCGAGAAAGATTGTGGTTCATGAGTTCTCCTGTCGAGTCGGGCGGCCATCCGGCCCTGCACCTACTTGGACGCATCAGACGTCCAATCGGATCCACCGATTTCCGACTCCCGCAAACCCACCACGAATGGAGCGACTCACGACCCCTGGGGGGTGGTGGATCTGCCGGAGAATGGTGGGTTTGCTCGACGGCGGAACGCATCTCGCCCGAACGGACGATCAGGCCGACGACCAGACACCCAGCTCGTTGCCGCTCGGGTCGGTGAAGTGGAAACGGCGGCCGCCCGGAAAGTCGTACGGACCGTTGACGATTTCGCCACCCGCCGCACGCACCTTCTCCAACGTGGCGTCGAGGTCCTCGGAATACAGAAGAACCAGCGGGCCGCCTCGGGCGGGCGCCGAATCGCCGAGCGCGAGACCACCTACCTCAGGCGAACCGGCCCCGCCCGGTCCGACGATTCCCGCGTAACCGGGGCCGTAATCGTTGAAGTCCCAGCCGAATGCATCGCCGTAGAACCTGCGCGCCGCCGTCATGTCGGTGACCGTCAGCTCGACGTAGTCGATCGCGTGATGTCGATGTCCGTTGTCCGCCATGACCCCAGTGTGCTCGCGGGCACCGACAGATGTGAGCGCTCTTCAGCAAACCCACCACAGATGGAGATATCCACCCCCGTCGGAGGTAGAGGATCTGCCGAAAAATGGTGGGTTTGCTCGACGACGTCAGAGCGCGCCCAGCACCGTCGACGCCAGACCCACCACCACCGGCACGATCCCGAGACAGATGAACGCCGGCAGGAAGCACAATCCGAGCGGGCCGCTGATCGCGACGCCCGCTCGTTCCGCCGCGGCCAGAGCATCGTCGTGCGCGCGGCGTCGAACGTCGTCGGCCAGTTCCGCGAGTCCGCCCGCCAGCGACGAACCGGCTCGAGCCGATCGCCTGGCCAGGGCGGCGAGGGCTTCGAGATGGTCGTCACCCGAGGCCTTCGCGGCGGGATCGGCGTCGAGCAACGCCGACCATGCCGCGTCCGGATCGGCGCCGAGCTGGAGGAGGTCGGCGACGCGCGTGAGCGGCCGGGCGAGCGACGGCGGGGCACGACCGGCGACGACGGCGGCCGCGACTCCCACCGGCAGACCGGCGCGCAGGCATACGGCGAAGAGGTCGAGGGCGGACGCCACGGCGAAGGGGTCCTCGCGCGGCGGACCGGCACCCAGCCATCGTGGGGAGCGGTCGGGGCCCGGCGGTGGGTCGATGACGCGGTACAGCCTCCAGCGTGGTCCGGGCCAGATCATCAGCCCTGCAGCCAGCGACGCCACTGCTACTGCCACTGCGGTCACCGAGCCAGCACCTTTCCGGTGATCCGTTCGGACCAGGCGACCCCGGCCGCGGCCAAGACCGTCCCGACCACCAGCAGGATGCCGCCGAGACCACCGCCGAGGAGCACCTGGATCGGACCCGCGCCGGTCGCCTGACCCAATGCGATCCCGAGCAGGGGCAGCCCGGCCAGCACCATGGCGGTCGCGCGGGGTCCCGACAAACCCGCACGTGTGCGGTCGGCGAATCCCCGGCGTGACCGCAGGTCGGATCGCAACGCGGCCAGCATGTCGACCATCGGCAGGCCGTACTGTTCCGCGGTCTGCCAGGCGACTCCGATCCGACGCCACGACGCAGCCCCCGAACCGACCGCCGAACCCGGCGTCGTTTCCGGCCCCGGCTCCCCTCCCTCGATCGCCGACCCGCCGAGCGACGCGCGAGACGCCATCGCCTCGAGCCCGTCGGCGATCTCCGAACAGCCACGAGGGTCGCCGACCGTGCGGCGGCGCAGTTCGGCGACGGCGACCTCGCAGGCGTGGACCGGGGGTGCTCCGACGGAGAGCTCCGAGATCATCAGAGACAGCGCCAGCAGCAGATCGTCGAGTTGACGATCGAACTTCTTCTCCGCCAGCCGGCGTCGTCGAATCCACACCACGACGGCCACCACGATCGCAGCCGCGACCGCGGCCGGTAACCCACCGACCACCAGGACCGCGGCCGGTGCACCCACGGTGAGCAGCACCGCCGGGTTCGACGACCGGGCGCCGCGGGATCGCCCGACGACCACCCGCAGGCGCCGACCAGCGGGCGGTGGTGACCACAGCAGGACACCGAACCCGAGGGCGGCCAGCAGCGGGGTCAGCGGTGGAATCGACGACATCATGCCGACAGCCGCCGCGGCGCGGACTCGTCCCCGAGCTCGTGGTTGTTGTCGTCGTCGAGTCGGCGATGACTCGCGAGCATCGCGTCGAAGAGGTACCGATGATCGGTGAAACCGCTGTCGCGCAACCAGATCGGAACAATGTCGATCCGTCCGTCAGGGGCTCGCTGTACGATGCCGATCTCGACCAGCCCGCGCGACCCGTCGGACCTGCGCGAGACGCCGAGCACCATCTGCAGGGCTGCCCCCAACTGGCTGTGCAGCGCGTCCCGGCCCATCCCACCCAGTGCGGCAAGCGCTTCCATCCGCGCGGGTACCTCGGAGGTCGAGTTCGCGTGCACCGTACCGGCGCTGCCGTCGTGTCCGGTGTTGAGTGCGGTGAGCAGGTCGATGACCTCGCCGCCGCGCACCTCCCCCACGACGATCCGGTCGGGCCGCATCCGGAGCGCCTGCCGGACGAGTGCCCGCACCGGAACCTCACCCACCCCCTCGACATTCGCCGCGCGCGCCACCAGCCGCACCACTTGAGGGTGCCGAGGCGCGAGTTCGAGGGCGTCCTCGACACACACGACGCGCTCGCGGGGATCCATCGCGCCGATCAAGGCGTTGAGCAGCGTCGTCTTACCGGATCCGGTACCGCCGATGACCAGAAACGAGAAGCGGTGACGCAAGATCTCCCCGATCATCCCGACCACCTCCGCCGGGATCGTGCCGCTGTCGATCAGACTCGGCAGGTCCTTCGATGCCGACCGCAACACCCTCAGCGAGATACATGTCCCGTCGGCGGCGAGCGGCGGGATGATCGCGTGTAGACGGACCGTGTATCCGCGGCGGCCGACATTCGACAACTGCCCGTCGACCCACGGTTGGGCGTCGTCGAGGCGACGGCCGGCGCTCAACGCGAGACGCCCCGCCAGACGGCGGACCGATGCCTCGTCGGGAAAACGGATCGTCGTCGTCTCGAGTCCGCGTCCACGGTCGACCCACACGTCGTCGGGTCCGGCGACGAGGATGTCCGCGATGTCGGGTTCAGCGAGGAGGGCCTCGAGTTTGCCTGCGCCGGTGAGTTCGGTCTGGAGGAAGCGGAGTGCCGCGAGCAGGTCGGTGTCGCCGAGTACGCCGCCGGCCTCCGCGCGTATCGCCTCGGCGATGACCGCGGGACTCGGGTCGGCGGCGTCTGCGGCCAGGCGAGACCGGACGCGTTCGAGCAGGTCGTCGTCGGTGCGTTCCGGTGTCACGCCGCCCTCCCCTGCCCGGCGACCCTCAGGTGGACGGCACGGGCGGCACGACCGAGTGGGCTGCGGGGTCGAACGCGCAGCGGTCCGCCCTCGAGTCGGACCGGAAGACGCGGGTCCGGCCGGAATGCAGCGATCAGCGGCACACCGATCGCGTCGGCGACCTGGGCGGGGCGTAACCCGCCCAGCGACGGACCTCGGATCACCAGTTCGACGGAGACCTCGTCACCGATGAGACGGCCGACGACACGCCGCGCCGCGGCGCAACCACCGACCGAGGGCGCCGAGACCAGCACGACGAGATCCGCCGACGCGATCGCCGTGCGGACGACGGGGGTATCGGCGCGAGGAAGATCGAGCACTACCAGATCTCCATGGGTCTGACCTGCGTCGATGACCGCGGCAACCGCGTCCGCTCCCGGTCCGTGGGTCGGGAGACGCTCGGAGGTCAACACCGCGAGACCGCTCTCCGCACGTGGGAGGGCGTGGTGCAATGCCGTTCCACCGACGACCCCGCCGTCTAGGGTGAGGTCCTGCCAGCGCAGTCCCGGACGCTGCTCGATCCCGAGCAGGAGGTCCGCGCCCGGCGCGACCTCGTCGAGATCGAGCAGCAGGGTGGGGGCTCCCCGCCCGACGCTGGTGAGAGCCACCGCGGCGGCCAGCGTCGACGCACCTGCACCGCCGTGCGCGCCGATGACCGCCACGACACCGGCAGGCCGGCGTCGTGGCACGCGCACTTCCGTCAACGCCCTGACCAGGCGACTCTCGTCGGACGGCAACGCGGCCGCGTCAGAGGCGCCGAGGTCCATCGCCAGCCGCCAGGTGTCAGTGTGCGGCTCGTCGGCGCTCACCAGGATCAGTCCGTCGCGACGCGGCGGATGAATGAGGGAGAGGACCGCGATCGCGGCCGGATCGGCAACCACCGCCCGGGTGGTGAGCCACTCCCGGCGACAGTCGTCGGCCCGACCGAACACTGTTCGGTAACCGGCGGCCGCCGCGCAGCGCGCGACGTCGTCGTGCAGGTCCGGGTCGACGAGAACGAGCAGGTCATCGGGCATGCGTCGATGATGACGCGGAGAAGGCACCGTCAGCCGGCGTCGGCTGCACCTGTGGAGATACCGAGCATGCTGTGGATCGAATCCACAGCGTCACAGACGGGCGGGGTACAACTGATCTCGGGCTGCCGACCCCAAGATAGAAGACAACCCCGGCCAGGGGGGGAGGAGGCCGGGGTTGTCGCGTTTCAGCCCCGGGGGGTCGGGCTGAAAGGCGCCGGTATCAGAACCGGGTACCGACGACTATACACACGGATTCGGATTCTTTGCAAGTACAACAATCCCATTTCGCAAATGTCCGTTCTGCTCGGTCGGGCCCCGCGATGGCAATACAGGCCACGGCTACGATCGCATTTCCCCAAGGAAGATTGCAGTCGGTGAATTGCGGACGCACCACGACGCCGACTGGCGTCGCGAGCGGCCTCCGCAGCCCTGATGGTCATGACGAACCAGCCCCCCGCCGGCAGGTCGAGGACTCCCGCACGACGCGCTGCCCGAACACGCACAGAGCGTCGAGTGCGGCCATCGGAGCTCCGAATGCGCTGCCCCGCAGCGCTTCCTGCCGATCCGGAGAGGTCGATCAACATTTGGACACCGATCACTTGATGTGACCGCGATCACGGTGTACAACAGTGGTACGGAAGTTCGGAAGGCCAAGCCCGATCCGGAAGAGAAGGACCGAGCCCCCACGCCGAGCACTTCCCAGCACGGGCGGCAAGTACCCACGCGGAGCACGCCGCATAGAGGCAAAAGCGTTGTGCGCCTGCGAAATCGCGACCAGGAGAAACGATCGCCACACTTGATGCGCCACAGCTTTCCCCCGACGGTAGACAGCCCGGGGAGAACGGCCCTGAGATGGCAGCACGTGGACGGTTCGGGCGGCCTGACTCGCGTTCCCTCGCCGAGGCGGTGACCACAACCCACCAAGCACGCTTGGTAACTTGAGTCCGTGCTACGCGGGCGGCAACCTCGTCGGTAACGACAGGGAGGCCGCCCGCAGTGCTGTCCGGGATCGGAACGGATTACCCCGCCCGGGCCGCATCTGCAATCGACTTCGCCTCCGCCGCACCGGCTTCGAGCGCCTCGCAGCAGAACACGAGCCAGTCCCGCAGTCCGTCCGGACTGCCTGAGGCGAACGCCGCGGACAGCGACCGATACTCCGCCACCCGCTTGAACCAGGTGACCTCCGGGACGCCCAGACAGTGGGGGTCGAGTCCGGTCGCCGCACCGACCAGCCTCGACGCGGCACGTGCGACCACGCCGTTGGCCGTGGGGAACGGCTCGAGCCCGAGAAGCTCGCCGTGCACCACCGCGGTGAGCACCGGCGCCGGCACAGATGTCGCACCGGTTATCAACTGCCCCAACAGGTCGAGACGTTCTGCAACATCCGTCTCAGCGCGCGGTCGGCCGAGCTGATCGGGATCCTCGACCAGGTCAGCCGCCGCCAGAGTGTGTAGCCGCGCAAGCGCCTGAGCAGGGGCGCGTCGGACCACGCCGGTCAGGATCTCGAGGGATTCCCCGTCGAGCGCCTGGGACACACGCATCGCGCCGGCGAGAATCGGATCGTCGAAGTCCCCGTCGCGTCGGAGTTCGACACTTCCCCCGTCGATCGCGGCCGACGAACGACCGGCGCGCCACGACGCCTCGGTGGCCGTCTTGTCCCATCCACGCAGGTTGGCGGGGTGCCGGTGGACCGCGGACAACGCGTCACGCGCCCGGTCGGCCGCATCGGCCACACCAGGAAGGTCCAGTAGCGGAGCCAGAGGATCGTTGGTCACGCCCCGACGATAGTTGCGCGAACACATCGCCTGTTCCCGGGACCCGGTTCCGGAGTCCCGAGGCCATGACGCTCGGCCCGCGACGGAAGTGGTTCAACCGACCGACAAAACCGAAACCACATCGAGTGGCCGCGCCGAACCATCAGCGCGCCTATTGTTAGTGACGGTTTCGGACAATTGTCCTAACCCATTCCCGTGGGCGGTCCTCACGGGCCACACCGACGCTTCTGCACAATCACGGCGACCGCTCATCGCGGCGGAGCCGCCGCTCATCGCGAATCGATCACGCTCGGCGGAGCACCGGTACCCGGTTGCAACGTGACGTGACTACGCTCACACCAGCGATCCGTCATCCCGCCGGGTCACCTTTTACTGTGGGTTGACCCGCCGTCGAGAAGCGAAAGGCTCATTTCACCGATGTCTTCCACCACCGTCCAGGCGTACCCGCCGTCCGAGGAGTTCGCCGCGCAGGCCAATGCCTCCGCCGAGATCTACGCCCGTGCAGACGCCGACCGACTCGAGTTCTGGGCGGAACAGGCACGCCGTCTCGATTGGGCCACCGACTTCACCGACACCCTCGACTGGTCGAACGCCCCGTTCGCCAAGTGGTTCGTCGGCGGCAAGCTCAACGTCTCGGTCAACTGCGTTGACCGGCACGTCGCCGCAGGCAAGGGCGATCGTGTCGCCATCCACTGGGTCGGCGAACCCGGCGACACCCGCGACCTCACCTACAGCCAGCTGCTGGCCGAGGTCAGCAAGGCCGCGAACTACTTCGCCTCGATCGGCCTGGAGGCCGGCGACCGCGTCGCCATCTACATGCCGATGGTCCCCGAGGCCCTGGTCTCGATGCTCGCGTGCGCGCGTCTCGGACTCACCCACTCGGTGGTGTTCGCCGGCTTCTCGTCGGGCGCGTTGCGCTCCCGCGTCGACGACGCCGAAGCCAAGCTCGTCATCACCACCGACGGCCAGTACCGCCGCGGCGAGCCCGCTCCCCTCAAGACCCATGTCGACGAGGCGCTGGGCACCGGCGTCGACGCCGCGAAGTCGGTCGAGAAGGTCCTCGTCGTCCGTCGCACGGACCACGACCCCGACCTGAACTGGGTCGAGGGCCGCGACGTGTGGTGGGAGGACACCGTCGAGCAGCAGTCCGACGTCCACGAGCCGGAGGCGTTCGACTCCGAGCATCCGCTGTTCCTGCTCTACACCTCGGGCACCACCGGCAAGCCCAAGGGCATCGTCCACTCCTCCGGCGGCTACCTGACCCAGGTCAGCTACACCTTCCACTACGTCTTCGACCACAAGGAAAGCCGGGACGTCTTCTGGTGTGGCGCCGACATCGGCTGGGTGACCGGCCACTCGTACCTCGTCTACGGCCCGCTCTCCAACGGCGCCACCGAGGTCGTCTACGAGGGCACCCCCAACTCCCCCAACGAGCACCGCCACTTCGAGATCATCGAGAAGTACGGCGTCACCATCTACTACATCGCCCCGACCCTGATCCGCACGTTCATGAAGTGGGGCCAGCAGATCCCCGAAGCCCACGATCTGTCGTCGATCCGCCTCCTCGGTAGCGTCGGCGAGCCGATCAATCCCGAGGCGTGGAAGTGGTTCCGCGAGGTCATCGGGGGCGGCAAGGCACCGATCGTCGACACCTGGTGGCAGACCGAGACCGGCGCGATCATGATCTCGCCGCTGCCCGGTGTGACCGAGACCAAGCCCGGCTCGGCGATGAAACCGCTGCCCGGCATCAGCGCGAACATCGTCGACGACGCGGGCAAGCCCGTCAGTGCAGGCGAACAGGGTTACCTCGTCCTCGATCAGCCGTGGCCGTCGATGCTGCGCGGCATCTGGGGCGACGAGGAGCGTTTCCGCGAGACCTACTGGTCCCGATTCGCCGAGCAGGGCTGGTACTTCGCCGGTGACGGTGCCCGCTACGACGAGGACCACGCCCTCTGGGTCCTCGGCCGCGTGGACGACGTGATGAACGTGTCCGGCCACCGCATCTCGACCGCAGAGGTCGAGTCGGCCCTCGTCGGCCACTCCGGCGTGGCGGAGGCCGCGGTCATCGGCGCCGCCGACGAGACCACCGGTCAGGGCATCGTCGCCTTCGTCATCCTCCGGGAGGGCGTCGAGAACACCGGCGACGAGCTGATCGCCGAACTGCGCCAGCAGGTGTCGGTGGAGATCTCCCCGATCGCCAAGCCGCGCGAGATCAACGTCGTGCCGGAGCTGCCCAAGACGCGGTCGGGCAAGATCATGCGGCGCCTGCTCAAGGACGTCGCCGAGGGCCGCGAGCTCGGCGACACCTCGACGCTCGTCGATCCTGCGGTCTTCGAGGCGATCCGGGCGAAGAGGGCCTGATCCTTCGAGACGCTCGCTCCCGGAGGGAACGGACAGCGTCGATGCGCCACCGGTGAACGCCTCACCGGTGGCGCATCGCGCGTTCCGGGCCACTTCATCGACGCCTCGCCGGGTGGGCCGCCACCTCGTGAGCCCACGCATGGCAACATATGGCATCAGCCGAACAACGGAGGATTCTGTGAGCCCCAACGAGCACGGCCTGCCCGAAGCGGGCCGGGACTCCGTCCCGTCGATCCCCCGGGACTCCGTCCCCTCGATCCCACTGTCCGATGCGAACGCCGGCCCGAACGGTGAGCCGAGTATCGGGAGCCTGGTCAAGGACGCCACCGCGAGTGTCTCGACGCTGTTCCGGTCCGAAGTCGCCCTGGCCAAGGCGGAACTCGTCGGTGAGGCCAAGAAGGCGGGCGCGGGAACGGGTCTGCTGATCGTCGCCGGCGTGATGGCGCTGTACTCCAGCTTCTTCTTCTTTTTCTTCCTGGCCGAACTGCTCGACGAGTTCGTGTGGCGCTGGCTGGCGTTCCTCATCGTCTTCCTGATCCTGGTCGTGGTCACCTGCGTCGCAACCCTCGTCGGGTACATCTTCTTCAAGAAGGTCCGTGGCCCGAAGAAGACGATGGAGTCCGTCAACGAGCTTTCCTCCGTGCTGCCCAACCGCGGCTCCGACCATTCGCAGGCCCCGGCGCATCCGAGGATTCCTCCCGCCCGCGAGGGCTGAGCATTGAGCGAGGCACCTGACCCCTCGAGCGTTCGTCTGCCCGGCGACTGGGAGCACCTCGACGTCCGCGCCAACGGTGTCCGGTTCCACGCAGTCGAACCGGCTGGGCTCCCCACCGGCGACCGGCCGCTCATACTGCTGCTGCACGGCTTCGGCGAGTTCTGGTGGAGCTGGCGACATCAGCTGAGAGCACTCGGCGCGGCCGGCTTCCGGGCCGTCGCAGTCGACCTGCGCGGCTATGGCGACACCGACAAGCCACCGCGCGGCTACGACGGCTGGACCCTGGCCGGCGACACCAACGGTCTCGTCCGAGCTCTCGGACACACCAGTGCGACCCTTATCGGGCACTCCGACGGCGGCCTGGTCTGCTGGGCGACAGCGACCCTGCATCCCCGCGTCGTCGACCGGATCGTCGTCCTCGCCTCGCCTCACCCGCGGGCACTGCGCCGGCGCGCGCTACGTGACCGGGCACAGCGATCACAATTCCTGAAGCCCTTCCTGCGCAACCAGATCCCGCGCCTCGGTGAGCGGCAGGTCACGCGGGACGACGCGGCGTTCATCGCCGACTACTTCGCAAAGCGGTCGTCGCCGGCCTGGCGCGCCGAACCCGACTACGCGCAGACGGTCGAACTGAACCGGTCGGCGATGCTGATCCCGTATGTCGCGCATTGCAGTCTGGAGTACCGGCGCTGGGCGTTCCGCTCCCAGTTCCGGCCCGACGGAATGCGTTTCATGGAGCTCATGGACCAGCGGCTGCATCTGCCGGTACTCGCGCTACGCGGCCGCGACGACCCGTACATACTGAACGACGCCATGGCCGACGGCCATCGGTGGGCGGCGCACCAGACCTACCGGCAGCTCGAGGGCAGCGGACACTTCGTGCACCAGGAACAGCCCGCGGCGGTGACCGAGGCGATCCTCGACTTCCTCCGTACGAAACCGGAAGCGACCAACGACGTCGCCGCGAAGAAAGCCCGGCGGATCAGGCCAGCACGCACCTCTTGGTACTCACCCGATCGCTTCGCCGCTCGGATTCGTCGAAGTCGGCACGCACCTGACGGGCGGTGAGCACGAAGCCGGTCTCGTCGGCCGCGTTCTCCGCCGCACCGAACACGACGCCGAGCACCTCACCGTCTGAGTTCAGCAACGGCCCACCGGAATTGCCCTGCCGGATCGAACCGCGGACCGCATAGACCTCACGCGTGACCTGGCCGGTCCGGTAGATGTCGTCACCGGTGTGCATGAACGCCGACCGCACCCGCAGCGGACTGATGTAGAACGGGCCGGCCTCCGGGAAGCCGAGCGCGATGGCGTCGTCGCCGGTCGATGCGGGCCGTGAGGCGAACTTCAGGGCGGGGGCCCGCAGGCCCGGGACATCGAGGACGGCGATGTCGTTGTCGCTGTCGAAGAGGACGGCCTTCGCGGGCAACCGGGCCCCGGTCGAGGTCTCCACCTCCAGACGCTCGGTCCCGGCCACGACGTGGGCATTGGTCATCACACGCTCGGGTGAGACGACGAAGCCGCTGCCCTCGAGGGCCTGACGGCAACTGGGTGCGACACCTTCGATCTTGACGACGCTCGGCCTTGCCTGGCGGACCACAGGTAGGCCGGCCAGTGCCGGGTCAGGAGGGTCGACGTTGGTCGACGGCGAGCTCACGAACGGGAACTTGGGCAGCCCCGAACTGTCGAGGAGGGCCTTGAAATCGCCGGGCAGATCGTTGACCCACTGCGGCGACAGCACCTCGACGCCGGTCAGGATCTTGGAGTCGCGCACCGCGCCGGCGATCGCCGGGTCGGCGGAACCGCGCAAGGGGATCGCGAGCAATCCCGCCGCGAGGAGAACGGCCACCACCTGGAGTATCGAACCGACGCCGCTGTCGATGGCCCGCAGCCCAGGCGACCGGATGCCGCCACGTGCGGCGCGACCCAGCACCGTGCCGGCCACCTCACCGATGACCACCAGCACGACGAGGACGAGGATCCCGACGAGTACACGAACCTGCAGGTCGTCGAACCGCTCGATCAGATGTGGGGCCAGCAACAACCCGGCCACCGCACCCAGCGCAACGCCGATGAACGCCAGCGCTGAGGCGACGGCACCGGATCGGTAACCGCTGATCGCCGCGAGGAGCGCGATGACGATGACGATGACATCGACCCAGGTGGAGCCCGTCATCAGCCCGCACCCGGTTCGCCATGGGTGTCCGGGTCGACCATCCCGCGCGGATGGACGGCGCTGAATCCCGATTCCTGACGGTTGCCGGCGCGTTCGATCATCTCGTCGAGCGGCCGGATGTCGTTCTTGTCCCAGGGCCTGTCCCACCCGGATGCCTCGCTGATGGCCGCGATGAGTCCGCCGGTGAAACCCCAGACCAGCAGACCGTCGACGAAGAAGGCCGGCCCCTGATAGAGGCGACCACCCATCACCGAGCGACGCACCTGGAAGCGGTTCTCGGGTGCGAGGAGCTCACGCAGGTTGATGCGGTCGACGCGGGCGGTCTCGCCCGGGTCGACGACGCGGACCTCACTCGGCTCGTGCCACCAGCCGATGACCGGCACCACGTCGAAGCCCGACGGTGGAACCGGAAAGGTCGGCAGGCTGGCCAGGATGTGCACGCCCGATGCATCGAGTCCCGTCTCCTCGCGGGCCTCGCGCAGTGCGGTGCCGACCGGGAAGTCGTCACCCGGATCGGCGGCACCACCGGGGAACGCGACCTGCCCGCTGTGCTGACGAAGCGTCGACGCGCGTTCGGTCAGCAGCACCTCGGCGTCGGCCGGAACGCCGCCGGGATGGTCGTCGGCGGCCTCCCAGGAACCGGAGAACAGCACGAGGACCGCAGCCGCGCGACGATCACGGATGAACAACTGGGCCCATCGCGTGCGGTCCCCACCACGATTGTTGACGCTCTCGGAGACGGCGGCGACGTCGCTGGTCAGCGGATGCAACCACGGCGGGATCTCGTCGTGATGGACGAGCGGGCCGACGTGCGGGTGATCGTTCATACCGTCACGTCCAGGTACTCCTCGACCGCGTCGGCGATCTCCTGCGGACTGTCGAACACCCCGGGATACACCTTGGCGATCGAGCCGTCGGGACGCAGGAAGACGGTCGACGGGAAGACTCGCGGCGCGGTGATGGCGGCGGCCACCCGGCCGTCGGGATCGAGCACGGACGGCAAGCGAACTCCGATCTCGGTGAGCAGTGTCAGCGGGAAGAACGGGTTGGTCCCGCCCTCCTTGGCATGGAGTGCCAGCACCGTGACGCGGTCGCCGGCGCGGGCCGCGAATTCCTCGAAGTAGGGCAACTCGGTCTTGCAGGGTCCGCACCATTGCGCCCACACGTTGATGACGAGGGGCTTGCCCGCGGTGGCTGCGCCGATGTCGTACGGCGCGCCGGTCCCCAGACACGGTTCGACGATCCCGGCCAGGACCGAACCCGGGCTCTCCGGCAGTCCGGTGACCGGGCAGTCGGCGAGCGCCGCGTCGGTGCGTGCCTTCGCCACGCGCGCCTCGTCGACCGGCGCGTCCAAGGGCCGGACACCGCTGACCGACGGCGGTGCGCCGGTGGTCGGCGACGGGGCCTCACCGCGGGGCCAGATCGCGACGATGAGCGCGACCATCACGATGACGAAGACGAGGGTCCAGCGCGCTGCGGCCGGGAAGCGGGAGGCCGGTGGCATGAGGCTCGGAGAGGAATCGGCGGGCTGAGGAGTCGCCGGTGCGGGGGTGTTGTCGTTCACGGCGCGGCGAGTCCCGCCAGTCGGAGCAGGTGGTCGGTCTCCGGACCCTTGACCAGCGCGGCGGCCTCGGCCTTGTCCATCGGACCCGTGCCCACCGCGGGGCAGTCCTTGGCGAGGATGCACACGCCACAGGCCGGTTTGCGGGCATGGCACACACGACGGCCGTGGAAGATCACGCGGTGTGACAGGTCGGTCCACTCCCTGCGCTCGATCAGCTCGCCGACGGCGTGCTCGACCTTCACCGGGTCCTCTTCCTCGGTCCACTGCCAGCGCCGGACGAGTCGACCGAAGTGCGTGTCGACGGTGATGCCGGGGATCCCGAACGCATTGCCCAGGACGACGTTGGCCGTCTTGCGGCCGAAGCCGGGTAGCGACACCAGGTCCTTCAGGTTGTTGGGGACCTCGCCGTCGTAGCGCTCGACGAGGGCCTGGCCGAGTCCGATGATCGCATTCGCCTTGTTCCGGTAGAAGCCGGTGGAGCGGATCATCTCCTCGAGTTCGGTGCGGTCGGCCTCGGCGTAGTCGCGGGCGGTGCGGTACTTCGCGAACAGCGCCGGGGTGGTCTGGTTGACCCGCACGTCGGTGCACTGCGCCGACAGGATCGTGGCCACCGACAGCTCGAGTGGGTTGGTGAAGTCGAGTTCGCAGTAGACGTGCGGAAACGCGATCTTGAGGGTGCGGTTCATCCGTCGCGCGCGTCGGACCAACCCGAGGGGGGTCTCCTGCTTGCGTGCCGGGGCCTGACCCACCGACGCAGCCTTCCGTGCGCTCACGTGATTCAGGTTAGCGATGTGCTGGGCGAACTCCGCTCATCACGGCCCACGACGGTCGCGCCGAACCGTGGGTCCGGCAGCATCACCCCAGGTCAGGGACCTCATCACGGCGCCGGTGTGAGCTACGTGGCTCGACGGGCCGGGATGAGGGACACAACCTACGGTCAGGTAACAAGTCAGTGACGTCGTCCCATCCGATGAGGATTCTGCGCGGCCGATTGTGTTTACTTGTCCCCATGCATGGTCTCGCAGCACTGCTGTTCCCGGCGGTACTCATGCTCTTCGCCATGGGCATGGACAAGGTGCAGGCCCGGATCGACCGCGTGTCCGTCTCCAACGACGACGTCGACGAATTCATCGACCGCACGGGGTCCCAGAACGCCGGTAAGCCGCCTCGCGATCCCGCACCCGCCGCACTCCACGAACTTCGGCCCCACCGCTTCCCCGGCCACGAACCGGCGACCGCCGATCACGCCGCCTCGCCAAAGCGAGCCAGCTGATCCACCGCCCCCCACTCGCCGTCCGGTCCGCCCGGACGCGTCCTTTGCGGTGTTCTCCGGCCGATCGCGGCCGCTGATCGCCGAACCCGGGCATCTCGTCGGTCAGACACACACTCATTGCACCGTCAGTGACCCATTCAACACATATGCTCGTGCGCGGGGTAGCGTATCCAAGGGCGCGATCTCACAACGTGGCTGTAGCAAAGATTTCGAGAAAGGTTCCCTAGGTGGAAGAAGTACTGGCGCGGGCAGGCATATTTCAGGGCGTCGAGCCCTCTGCCGTCGCGGCGCTGACCAAGCAGCTTCAGCCCGTGGATTTCCCTCGTGGACACGTGATCTTCCATGAAGGCGAGCCCGGTGACCGGCTCTACATCATCATGTCCGGCAAGGTGAAGGTCGGCCGACGTTCACCCGACGGCCGAGAGAACCTGCTGACGATCATGGGACCGTCGGACATGTTCGGTGAGCTCTCCATCTTCGACCCGGGCCCCCGTACCTCGTCGGCGACGACGGTGACCGAGGTCCGCGCGGTGTCGATGGACCGTGACGCCCTGCGCGCGTGGATCAAGGATCGTCCCGAGATCGCCGAGCAGCTGCTCCGCGTGCTGGCCCGTCGTCTGCGCCGCACCAACAACAACCTCGCCGACCTGATCTTCACCGACGTGCCCGGTCGCGTCGCGAAGCAGCTCCTGCAGCTCGCGCAGCGTTTCGGCACCCAGGAGGGCGGCGCCCTGCGCGTCACCCATGACCTGACCCAGGAAGAGATCGCCCAGCTGGTCGGCGCCTCGCGCGAGACCGTGAACAAGGCACTCGCCGACTTCGCCCAGCGCGGCTGGCTGCGCCTCGAGGGCAAGAGCGTCCTGATCGCCGACTCCGAGCGCCTGGCGCGTCGCGCACGCTGACGAACCACAAGAGCCGCTCGTTCCTTCGGGAGCGAGCGGCTCTTGCTTTCGGCCTCAGGCCTCGCGCAGGTACTCCAGCTGCGCCTTCACCGACATCCGCGCCGCCGGCCACAGCTTCTTGTCGACGTCGGAGTAGACGCGGCGCACGACCTTCATCGGCTTGGCCTCGTGCGGAGAGACGCCCATGGCGTCGAGGGCGGCGACGATCTGATCGATCCGCTCCTCGCGATGAGTCTTGTAGAACCGGGCGACCGGCACGAGATCCGGATGGTCGGGGCCATGTGCCGGAAGCAGCGCCGCGCCTTCACCTTCGACGATGAGCCGGTTCAGCGAGTTGAGATAGTCCCGCAGCCCGCCGTCGCTTGGGTCGAGCACGGTCGTGCCGCTGCCCAGGATGGTGTCGCCGGTGAGCACCGCACGCCGGTCCTCGTGCTCGACGAGGAAACTCACCGAGTCCCCGGTGTGTCCGGGCGTGTGCAGCACCGTGATCCGCAGGCCGGCGACCTCGATGACCTCGCGGTCGCGCAGGGGATCGGCATTCCGGCAGAACTTCTCCAGACGGGCGCGCACGGGTGCACCCGTCCGCTTGTGCAGACGGGCCACACCGCCGGTGTGGTCGAAGTGCCGGTGCGTGATCAGGGTGAGCGCGACGGGGAGCTCCGCAAGACGTCGGGCATGGTGCTTGTACTTCGGTGGACCGGGATCGACGACGACGCACTCGTCACTGCCCGGTGCGCGCAACACGTAGGTGTTGGTCCCGTCGAGCTCCATCATCCCGGAGTTGTCGCACAGCAGGACCGACGCGAAGGGGGTTACCTCTCGGAGCACCCCGTAGGCGGGGTGGACGGCGGCGTCATCGTTCGGGGTGCTCATGGTGTCCGAGCCTATCGACTGACGACGGCCCCGGTCACCCGGCTCGGCCATCCGGCCACCGTGAGCCGATCCCGACTCAGCCCTTGCTGCGAGTCGTGCCCTCGAAGATGTTCCACGAACGGTTGTCATTCCGGACATGCAGGTACCACGCGTAGTTCGCGGTCGTCGCGTACAGCGCACCGACACCACACGCGATGGCCATGTCGAAGCTGCTCGGGACGTTCAGGGCCAGGAGCAGCGCATTGAAGACCAGCGTCAGCCCGAACAGCATCAGGCCTTTGCGCCACATGCCCTTAACCGCGAAGTAGATCGGCCCGAAGAAGAACGCCAGTGGATTGAAGGTGATGCGCACCCGTTGCCCGAAGGGCAAGTGTTTCATCGCCTCTCGGGACGGCGGATCCGCCGGCGGGCCGTAGGCGTCGAAGAAGGCGAATCGGCTGTGCCAGCTCGGCGGTACGGCGTGGTCACGGAGGGGCTGTTCGGAGAAGGTCATCTGTTCCTCAGACCCCACTGACCGGGGTGCCGTTCACGGACTGGTCCGACGCCTCGTCGAGCACGGTCGGCGCGACCTGATCCTGCAGACTGCGCAGGAGCGCGGCGCCCTGGGTGATGACGCCGGTCATGATCTCGTTGACGCCCTCGGCGCCGTTGTACACCGTGAGGTTGGCGGTGCTGAGCCCCTTGGCGACTTCACCCACGAGGGTCGGCAGCGCCTCGATGAGCTGCTGGTCGAGCGCGATCCGGTTGTGCTGCGCGGCGGCGGCCGACTGGATCTCCACGGCCTTCGCCTCGGCCTCGGCCTCGGCGATGATCGCGCGGCGACGCGCCTCGGCCTCGGCCGGCTTCACGACCTCCGAGATCAGTTCCTGCTCACGCAGTTCGGCCTGCGCCTGCGCCAGCACCGACTGCTCGCGGATGACTTCCTGGTTGACCCTCGCCTGGGCGAGCGGGCCGGCCTGGGCGGCCTCGGCGTTGGCCTTGTCGGTCTCGGCCTTGATGGCCGCGCGCTTGATCGCGGTCTCCCGCTCGTAGTCGGCCTGGTTGCGCAGGGACTCCTGCTGCGCCTTCGCCGATTCCTGGTCGGCCCGAGCACGTTCCACAGCGGCCTCGCGCTGCACCTTCGCGATGTTCGGTGCGGCAAGCGCGTTGATGTAGCCGGAGTCCATGTCGTCGATCGACTGGATCTGGAACGAGTCGACCACCAGGCCGATCGATCCCATCTCCCTCTTCGAGGCCTCGAGCACCTGCCGGGCGAGGGTGTCGCGTTCGCGGATGATCTGCTCCACCGTCATGGAACCGACGATCGATCGGAGATGGCCGGAGAAGATCTGTCCGGTCAGCTGATTCATCTCGTTCTCCTGCTCGGAGATGAATCGCTGGCCGGCGTTGACGATCGACACGACGTCGTTGCCGACCTTGTGCGCGATCACTGCGCGGACGTTGAGCTGGATGCCCTGCGTGGTCACGCAGACCTCACGGATCGAGGCCTCGTGCAATGCCATCGACAGGAACCGGACCTTGCGGAAGAAGGGCATCACCCATTTGCCGTGGCCGACGATCACGACGAACGGTGCGTCGCCCTCATGGGCCTTCGCACCCGAGATGAGCATCGCCTCGTCGGGTTCCGGGACGTAGTAACCGAGCATGCTCTTCTCCTCGCGTCAGGTGCGTCTTGCATTGTTTCGTGTCGTCACATCAAGGTTGCCGATCGCAAATCATCGCATCGTTGCAGCACATACTGCCTCATCTCGCTGCCGGCGCCGATCATCCATTCACATGCACCGGCGATGCAGGTCAGAGCCCGGGGAGCGTTGTCCAGCGTTCGACGTCGACGACCCGGCCGGGCAGTTCGGCGATCACCAGCACCGGGGTGTCTCGTGAGCGGTTCCGTGGCGCGCGCCAGGAACCGCTCTGTCCCTCCGCCGAAAGGCAGTTCGATCTCGCCGAGAGTCTCTCCCCCGGGGATCGCCAGTGTCACGACACCCGTTCGTCCGACGAGTTGCTGTGACACGCTGATCCCTCCCCTGCAAGGCCGATGATCGGACTGTAGGCCATCGCGGCCTGCCGGCGCCCGCGCGCACCGTCGACCACCACGTACACGGCGGTGACCACCGCGATCGTCCCGGCACCGAGTACGAGGGTGGCGTATCCGAACGCACCCACCACGACCCCGGCCAGCGCACCCGCCCCGGCTCCGGCGAGACTCATCGAGGTGTCCGAGACACCCTGTGCCGCAGCATGTCTGATGACCTCTACGGCGTCGGTCAGCAGGGTCGACGCCGCGACCGTGGACGCCGACCACCCGATGCCGAGTAGGACCAGTGCGGCGACGAGTCCGGCCTGGGAGTCGACGAACACGAACCCGACGATGCAACTGACGACGAGAACGGCCTGACCGGTGAGGATGACCGGCACTCTTCCAGCGCGGTCGGCGAGGATGCCCATCAGCGGTGAGAGCGCGAACATCCCGGCGATGTGGGCGCTGATCGAGAGTCCGACAAGCGTCACCGACACGCCGCCGTGGTGCAGGTGAACGGGCGTCAGCACCATGACCCCGACCATCACTGCATGCACCGAGACGACCGCCGCCAACGCCGCTCGGGCGGCGGGTGATTGCATGATCGCCGAAAGCCCCTCCGCCAGAGATGGTCTCGATGTCGATTCGGAAACTCCACGATTCGCTTCCACGAGCGGGTCGGGCCGCAGACCGACGAGGAGCACGGCTGCCGCACACAGGCACCCGACGGCGCCCAACAGGAACGGCCCCGCCATGTCCGCCATCCCGACCCAACCCGCGACCGGCGCCCCGAGCGGAACCAGCGCGGGACCGACGACGGCGCCGACCATCGTCATCCAGACCACGAGCGACAGGTCGCGACCCCGTGTCTCCGGCGCGGCCAGGTCCGTCGCCGCGAACCGGGCCTGAAGGCTGACTTCCGTCCCCGATCCGAGCGCGATCATCCCCGCGAGCATCAGCAGGAACCAGCCGCGGTCCCCAGCGAAGGCCACGATCAGCGCGCCGGTGGCAGCGACTATCAGCCCGGTGGCGAGCGCGGGTCGCCGACCGCGCGCCGACGCCAGCGCCGCGAGCGGTAGCCCGGCTGCTGCCGCGCCGAGTGTCAACACCGTGGCCGGCAACCCGGCCAGCGATTCGGTCCCGGACAGCTCCTCACCGAGAATCGCGCCCAGCGCCAGGGCACCGCCCATCGAGACGCCGCCCAGCACCTGAACCAGGCACAGCAGGACGACGGTGCGACGCTGGATCGCGACGCGCGTCGAGTCGGCGGCGGATTCGGTGGGGGCGTTCACCCCCACCGCATCTCCCGTTCCGGCCCGGCACCGCCACGCCTTTTCGCCTGCGCACGTGGATCAGTCGGTGATCAGGTCGTACCCCAGCTTCCCCACCATCACCACGACGACGGCCAGGAGCACCCACCGCACGAACGAACTACCGCGCCCGATGGCCATGTGCGAGCCGATCTGGGCGCCGACGATATTGGCGACTGCGAGTCCGAGACCCAAGAGCCACAGCACATTTCCCTGGAGCCCGAACACGGTCAGCGCCCCGAGGTTGGTACCGGTGTTGATGACCTTTGCCATCGCCGAACTCTCCAAGAACGTCGTCCCGACGAGAGCGGTGAGGCTGATGATGAGGAAGGCCCCGGTTCCGGGACCCATCACCCCGTCGTAGAACGCGACGACGACACCGGCGATCACCAGGCCGGCGATCGTCGACAGGCGAGACCGCGGGCCCGACGACGTGTCGCCGCCGAACCCGGGATTCAGCGCGACGAAGAGTCCCACGCCGACGAGCATCACCAGCACGATCGGCGTGAAGATCTCCGTCGGCAACGAGATCGCCACCAGCGCACCGAGAGCCGAGAACACGAGCGCGGCGAGGAACACCGGGACGAGCCGTCGTAGATCGACGCGCACGTGCCGCACATAGCGCCAGGCTGCCGATGCGGTGCCGAAGACCGCGGCGAGTTTGTTGGTGCCGAGTGCCGTCGCCGTCGGCAGGCCGGGCTGCGCGATCAGCATCGCGGGGATCAACACCAATCCACCGCCGCCGACCACGGCGTCGACCCATCCGGCGGCTGCGGCCGCGACGACCAGCAGCGCGACGTCCAAAGAGACGTCAGGCCACTTCGACGATCAGCTCCACCTCGACGGGTGCACCGAGCGGCAGTTCGGCGACACCGACGGCCGAACGAGCGTGAACTCCCGCGTCGCCGAAGATCTCGCCCAGCAGATCCGACGCACCGTTGATGACCTTCGGCTGACCGGTGAAGCCAGGGGCCGACGCGACGAAACCGACCACCTTGACAATGCGCACCACCGAGTCGATACCGACCAGTGCGTGCACCGCGGCGAGCGCGTTCAGCGCGCAGGCGCGCGCCGCATCGGTGGCCTCATCCGGACGCACGACGCCCTCGGCACCGTCGTGCACCTTGCCGTGCACCGAGAGTTCGCCGTTGACGATCGGGAGCTGTCCCGAGGTGTAGACGAGGTTGCCGGTCCGCACGGCCGGGGTGTAGCTGGCCACCGGAGGCACCACGTCGGGTAGCGCGATGCCGAGCTCGGCGAGTCGATCTGTCCAGGTTGCAGCCATGCTCAGCCCTTCGGTCGCTTCATGTAGGCCACGTGCTGCTCACCGGTCGGGCCGGGCAGCACCGACACCAGTTCCCAGCCGTCGGCGCCCCACTGATCGAGGATTTGTTTGGTTGCGTGCGTCAGCAGCGGCACCGTCACGTACTCCCACGCGGTCACTTCAGTCATGGACTCACCCTATCTGCCGACGATCAATGGATAAGGTGTTGCGGTGGCCAATGAACAGGGCTCACGTTCCGGGGCGGGGGAAGGTCTCGATTCCGGCGTGACAGACAACTCTTCCGTTGCGGACGCGAACGAGTGGCCGGACGCGGCATCGCGCGCCCGGTTGCACTTCGTCTCGGGTAAGGGCGGGACCGGTAAGACGACCATCGCGGCGGCGCTCGCGCTCGCACTCGCCGCCGACGGCAAGAAGGTTCTCCTGGTGGAGACCGAGGGCCGGCAGGGCATTGCGCAGCTCTTCGACATACCGCCGCTGCCGCCGACCGACACCAGGATCGCGACTGCCGAAGGCGGGGGCGAGGTGTCGGCGCTCGCCGTCGACATCGAGCACGCACTGCTCGAATACCTCGACATGTTCTACAACCTCGGCTTCGCCGGCCGGGCGATGAAGCGCATCGGCGCCATCGACTTCGTGACCACGGTGGCACCGGGTCTGCGCGACGTGCTGCTCACCGGCAAGATCAAAGAGCGCATCATCCACACCGACAAGCAGGGCGAGCGCGTCTACGACGCGGTGGTCGTCGACGCACCGCCGACCGGCCGGATCGGCAATTTCCTTGACGTCACCCAGGCGATGGCCGACCTCGCCAAGACCGGTCCGATCCGTAACCAGAGCGAGGGTGTCGTCCGCCTGCTGCATTCCGAGGAGACCGTCGTCCACCTGGTGACGTTGCTGGAGGCGATGCCGATCCAGGAGACCATCGAGGCGATCGAGGAGCTGCGCGGCAAGAACCTCAACCTCGGCAGCCTGATCATCAACCGGGTCAGTGCACCGCACCTGCCCGCCGACACGATCGACGAGATCGCCGAGGGACAGATCGATGCCTCGCGCATCGAGGAGAACCTGAGCGCCGCCGGCGTGAAGCTCGCCGACGGTGATCTGTCCGGGCTGCTCACCGAGACCATCGAACATGCGACCCGCCTGCAGGCACAGCAGATCGCGAAGGCCCAGCTCGACGAGGTCGAACTGCCGACCCTCGAACTGCCGTCCCTCGGCGACGGCATCGACCTCGGTTCCATCTACGAGCTGGCCAACCTTCTCCAGAAAGCGGGTGCGTGATGCCACTCGACCTCAAGATGGGGGCGGTGCTGACCGACCCCGCGACCCGCGTCGTCATCTGTTGTGGTGCCGGCGGCGTCGGCAAGACCACCACCGCGGCCGCCATGGCGATGTACGCAGCCGAGCAGGGCCGCACCGTCGCGGTCCTCACCATCGACCCGGCCAAGCGGCTCGCACAGTCACTCGGGATGTCGCAGCTCACCAACGAGCCGCAGCCGGTTCCGATCGATGGCAAGGGCACGCTCGACGCGATGATGCTCGACATGCGGCGCACCTTCGACGAGATGGTGCTCGAGTACTCCAGTCCCGAACGCGCCGAGGCGATCATGGAGAACGCCTTCTATCAGACGGTCGCGTCGTCGTTCTCCGGCACGCAGGAGTACATGGCGATGGAGAAGCTCGGCAAGCTGCTCGAGCAGGAGCACTGGGACCTCATCGTCGTGGACACGCCACCGTCCCGGAACGCCCTCGACTTCCTCGACGCGCCGCAGCGTCTCGGCTCGTTCCTGTCGGGTCGGCTGATGAAGGTGCTGGTCGGCGGCGGACGCGGTGTCGGCCGAATGGTGACCGGGGCGATGAGCCTGGCGATGCGGGGCGTCTCCACCATCATCGGCGGCGACATGCTGCGCGACGTCGCGACGTTCGTGCAGTCCCTGGACTCGATGTTCGGCGGTTTCCAGGACCGCGCGCTGAAGACCTATGAACTGCTGAAGCAGCCGGGCACCCAGTTCGCGGTGGTCGCCGCGGCCGAGGCCGACGCGCTGCGTGAGGCCGCATTCTTCGTCGACCGGCTGTCGGAGGAGACGATGCCGCTCGCGGGTCTGATCCTCAACCGGACCCACCCGAACCTGACCTCGATCCACGAGGAGGCGGCGCTGGTGGCACTCGAGTCGGTCACCGACGACCTGACTCGCGGGGTGCTACAGATCCACGCCGACCGGGCCGCCACCGCGAAGCGCGAACTCCATCTGCTGCAGAGATTCACGGCGGCCCATCCGCGGGTCCCGATCGTCGGGGTCCCGGCGTTGCCGTTCGAGGTCGCGGACGTGACCGCACTGCGCGCAGTCGCGGAGCAGATCACCGGACGGGGCTGAGCGCTTTCACCACCGACTGATGACAATCGGCTCGGCCGGCTTCCGTCGGTCGAGCCGAATTGCGTTTGCTGATGTGTCTTGGTGGGTCAGACCGCGTCGGCGCGCTGACGCCGGCGCTGGGCTTCGAAGAACGCCGACCACGAGGTGACCTCGGGATGCTGGCGCAGGAGTGCGCGACGCTGACGCTCGGTCAGGCCACCCCACACACCGAACTCGACGCGATTGTCGAGGGCATCGGCACCGCATTCGAGCTGTACCGGGCAGTGCCGGCAGATCGTGGCGGCCTTGCGCTGGGCTGCTCCTCTCACGAACAGATCGTCCGGGTCTCCGCCTCGGCATCGTGCTCTGGCCACCCAGGCCAAGCGATCTTCTCCGGTAGAAACTGCCGCTGTCGCCATCCGCCACCCCTACTCATCGTGTTCCGCATGTCCCCGAAGCCGGGGCTCAACTCGCTGCTCAGACCACATTTACAGCAAACTGTTAAGTGAGTCACATTCTGCACTCAATCTAGGGATCTGTGCATGGGTGCGCAACCCCTGGAGCGCAACAAAGTGGGACCACCGTGCAAACTCATCCGATCGGACGGTTGCACTGACGCGCGGTCGGGCCGTTCTTCGAGCACGCCGGGATCGTGTCCAGGCACAACGGTCCCGTCGGATCTCGGGGGCGAGGCTGGGCGATGTTCGGACCGATCGCACGTATCCTGTCGGGGTGATGTCGAAGAAACTGTGGTCACTGGCCTGGGCGAGCCTGCTGGCCGGGGTTCTCGTCGCGGGCCTGATGTATCCGGTGGCCAGTGGGGTCGGAGTCGTCTCCAACCGGGCGGCCGCGGCAGTCGAGAACGTCTCCTCCGAACTCCTGAACGGCACCTTGCCGGAGGTCACCACGATGACCGACGCCAACGGAAAGCCGATCGCGGTGCTGTTCGACCAGTACCGCTACCAGGTCGGATACAACGACATCTCGCCCGACATGATCCGCGCGATCATCTCCGTCGAGGACCGGCGCTTCCTCGAGCACGACGGCGTCGACTGGAAGGGCACCATCCGCGCCGCGCTGAAGAACTCGTCGTCGGGCGAGGTCCAGCAGGGTGCGTCGACGCTCGATCAGCAGTACATCAAGAACTATCAACTGCTCGTGCTCGCCCGCACCGAGGCCGACCGCCAGGCCGCGGTCGAGACGACCCCGGCGCGCAAGCTGCGCGAGGTGCGCATGGCCCTCACGCTCGAACAGACCCTCATCGACGAGGCCAAGCGCGACAAGGGTCTCGACGACGCCGCCGCCAAGCAGGAGGCGAAGAAGCAGATCGTCACCCGCTATCTGAACGTCGTCCCGTTCGGCAACAACGCCTACGGCATCGAGGCGGCCG
Organism: Gordonia sp. YY1; assembly: GCF_009872315.1. Lineage (NCBI taxonomy): Bacteria > Bacillati > Actinomycetota > Actinomycetes > Mycobacteriales > Gordoniaceae > Gordonia > Gordonia sp. YY1. The sequence continues at coordinate 56,561 of NZ_WXYI01000008.1, forward strand.
CGCAGACCTACTTCGGGATCCCGGCGAAGGACCTGCAGGTAGAGCAGGCGGCCATGCTCGCGGGCATGGTGCAGTCGAGTTCGGCGCTCAACCCCTACAGCAACGCCGAGGACACGCTGACGCGCCGGAACCTCGTACTCGACACGATGATCGACAACTTCCCCGAACGACGCGCCGAGCTGATGGCGGCCAAGGAGAAGCCGCTGGGCGTGCTCCCGCGTCCGCGGACGCCCACTCAGGGCTGCATCGCCGCCGACGACAAGGGCTTCTTCTGCGACTACGCGTTGCAGTTCCTCGCCGAGAACGGGATGTCGCGCAACTCCGTGCTGCGAGGCGGGTACATCATCCAGACCACCCTCGACCCCGACGTGCAGCGCTCAACGGACCGTGCGGCAAAGACCCAGGCGAGTCCCACCGCCGACGGTGTCGCGGATGTCATCAGCACCATCCGTCCCGGGGACAAGTCCCACGACGTGCTGTCCATGGCGTCGAGTCGCCGCTACGGACTGAACCTGAATGCCGGCGAGACGATGCAGCCGCAACCGTTCTCGATGGTCGGCGACGGCGCGGGCTCGGTGTTCAAGATCTTCACCGTGGCTGCGGCCTTGGAGAAGGGTCTCGGCGCCGGGTCGACGATCCCGGTGCCCGGTTTCGTCGCCGTGGAGGGCATGGGTAACAGCGGCGGGGTGAACGGGTGTCCGGCCAACGCCTACTGCGTGAAGAACGCCGGCCGCTACCCCGCGGCGATGTCGGTGACCGATGCGCTCGCCCAATCGCCGAACACCGCTTTCGTCAAGCTGCTGCAGCAGGTCGGCGTGAAGCCGGCCGTCGACATGGCCGTCCGCCTCGGCCTGCGTTCCTACACCGTCCCCGGCTCGTCGGGAAACGGCGAGAAGAGCATTGCCCAGTACGTCAAGGACGGGAACTTCGGTTCGTTCACGCTAGGGCCGCTGCCCATCAACGCGCTCGAGCTCGCCAACGTCGCCGCGACGATCGCCTCCGGCGGCGTCTGGTGCCCGCCCAACCCGATCAAGTCGATCAGCCGGGTGAAGCGCGATCAGTACGGCAACCCGGTGATCGGGCCCGACGGGCAGCGTGCCCTCACCACGGTCCCGTTCAACGCTCCGGGCTGCGAACAGGTCGTCGACAAGGGTCTCGCCGACACCCTCGCCGTCACCATGAGCAAGGACGACGTGGGTGCGGGTACCGCCGCGGGCGCCGCGGGTTCGGTCGGCTGGACGCTTCCGATGTCGGGTAAGACCGGCACGACCGAGGCATACCGGTCGTCGGCGTTCGTCGGATTCACCAACCAGATCGCCGGCGCCGCGTACGTCTACAGCGATGGCCCCAACCCGCAGGGTGTGTGCACCAGTCCGCTTCGGTCCTGCTACGAAGGCAACGTGTTCGGCGGTATGGAACCCGCGCGGACATGGTTCCAGGCGGTGAAACCGGTCGCGACCAAGTTCGGTCCGGTCCGGCTCCCTCCGATCGACCGCGAATACTGGAACGGCAGTGACCGCGGACGAATCCCGCAGGTCAGCGGACTGACCGCCAGTGAGGCGACCTCACGCCTGCAACGGGCCGGGTTCAAGGTCAACGAGCTCGAGGTCGACAGCGGCCGCCCCAAGGGCACGGTCGTGTTCACCGCACCCTCGGATTCCGCGATGCCCGGCAGCACGGTCACCATCTACGTCAGCAACGGTCGTCGCGCCGGTGGCGGTGACGGCGGCAACGGTCCCACCGAGACCACCGTGGTGGTTCCCGGTGTCGGCCCGGTCGTGATCCAGCTACCCGGCTGAGCCCGGGGCCGGGAACGGGTGGGCATGCGCTCGGTGATGCGTATTCTGAACAGATGCAACACTCCGAACTCGACTTCGCACGCCTCGGCCGTTCACGCCTCGGTTCACCCGGTTCCGGGGTCGGTTCGCGCGCACTGATCGGTGCCGCGGGACTCGCCGCGGCCGGCCTCGTCTACTCGACGGTCATCGAGCGCAACGCCTTCGCCCTGCGCCACACGACGCTGTCGGTCCTCGAACCCGGCGCCTCTCCCCTGCGGGTCCTGCACATCAGCGACCTGCACATGATGCCCAACCAGCGGCTCAAGCAGGCGTGGATCTCCGAGCTCGAGGCGCTGGAACCAGATCTGGTGGTCAACACCGGCGACAATCTCGCGCACCCGCAGGCGGTGCCCGCGGTGATCCAGTCCCTCGGCGGCCTCCTGTCGCGTCCGGGTCTGTTCGTCTTCGGTTCCAACGACTACTTCGGCCCCAAGGCGAAGAATCCGTTCAAGTACTTCAAGAAGGATCACCAGCGCACGTATGGTGAACCGCTTCCGTGGCAGGACCTGCGGGCGGCGTTCACCGAACGCGGCTGGCTCGACGCCACACACACCGTGCGTGAGCTCGAGGTCAGCGGGGTGCGGGTGGTCGCGGCCGGAGTCGACGATCCGCACATCGAGCGGGACCGCTACGAGACCATTGCCGGGCGCCCCAACCCGCTGGCGCACCTGCGCCTCGGCCTCACGCATTCGCCCGAGCCGCGGGTCCTCGACCGCTTCGCCGCCGACGGCTACGACCTCGTGATGGCCGGCCACACCCACGGCGGGCAACTGTGCCTGCCGTTCTTCGGGGCGCTCGTCACCAACTGCCACATCGACCGTTCCCGGGTGAAGGGACCGTCGAACTGGGGGTCGTCGATGAAGCTGCACGTGAGCGCCGGCCTCGGCACATCCCCGTACGCGCCCGTCCGCTTCTGCTGCCGCCCGGAGGCCAGCCTCATCACCCTGACGCCGGTCTCGCACGGCGACGCCGATTACGACGCCGACCAGTCGCTGCCGCAGCTGGCACGCGAGTCCCTGTGAGCGTCCCCCGAACACACCGGGGGTCGATCGACTCGTGAACGCGCTCGGCGTGAAGGTCCTGGCGTTCGACACCTTCGGTACGGTCACCGATTGGTTCACCGGGATCTCCGGTGCCGTGGCGCTGATCGTCCCCGAGGTCGACTCCGCCGACTTCGCGCGTGAGTGGCGTCGCCGCTACTCGCCGATCCTCGCGCGTGTCGAGGCCGGAGAGCTCCCCTGGCGTCGTCTCGACGACCTGCAGACCGAGACCCTCCGGGAGGTCGCAGGGGCCTTCGGCGTGACTCTCGACGCCGAACAGAGCCGCGCGCTGGTGCGTGCGTGGCGGACCATCCCCGGCTGGCCCGACGCCGCCGAAGGCATCCGGCGCCTCAAGCGGGACCGCATCGTGTGCGCTCTCAGCAACGGGACCGTGGCGTTGCTGACCGACATGGCACGACACAACGGCTTCGGGTGGGACGTCATCGGGGGTTCCGACCTCTGGCGTCACTACAAACCCGCGCGCGAGACGTACTGCGGCCTCGCCGAACTCCTCGAGGTCCGACCGGACGAGGTGATGATGGTCGCGACGCATCAGTCGGACCTCGACGCCGCCCGCTCCTTCGGCCTGCGTACCGCGTTCGTCGAGCGACCGGCCGAATGGGGTGGCGAACCCAAGGACGACTCCGGTTCGCCGGACAACGATTTCCACGCCACCGATCTGCTCGACCTGGCCCGGCAGCTGGGTTGCTGAGCGAAGGAGCCCGTTGCGTCATGACCCTCGACGATCTGCGGCGCTGGGAGGACTCCGGTGCTTGCTGGCGGGTCGTCCGCCGCGGTCCCGAGGATGTCACCGTGAGTCTGTTGCGCTGTGACGGCGGCGAAGAGGTCGACCGGTTCGTCAGCGCCGACCCCGAGATCCTCGCTCACCTCGGCGATCGTGTCTCTTCCGAGCAGAAGATCTGAGCCCGCGCTCTCCACTGCGAGGTCACCGGCGAAGACGAGGAAACCCCGGCCGCATCTCTGCCGACCGGGGTTTCACTGCTGTGTCTCAACCAACACATCTCTGTGATCGACCGTGGCCGATCTCTGTCGGGGTGGCGGGATTCGAACCCACGACCTCTTCGTCCCGAACGAAGCGCGCTACCAAGCTGCGCCACACCCCGTGTGTAGCCTGCGATAGCTTATACCCGACCCCCGCCGAGTACTAAATCGCCTGCTCAAAGATGTGCCGGAACTGAGCGAAACGCTGTGGGACACGGGTCGGATGTCCCATCCTTGGTTAAGGTCCACCCGCAACAACGCCACCGCGCCGTCGCGCCAGGATCTCTGGACGCCGGCGTTCCCCACCATGAAAGGACGCCACCATGAGCGCCACCCCCGACCAGCAGGCGAACTCGTCGGCCAAACAGGGCTTCGCCTTCGGGATCTCGATCGTCGCCGCCGCCCTGCTCTTCGTCGCAGGCCTGGTCTCGGTCTTCCAGGGCATCTCGGCGATCGCCAACGACGAACTCTTCGTCGTAGGCCGCGACTACGTCTTCGAATTCGACCTCACCGCGTGGGGCTGGATTCACATGATCCTCGGCATCGTCGGCATCCTCGTCGCCGGCGGACTCGCGGTCGGTGCGGACTGGGCGCGCATCGCCGCCATCGTCATCGCGTCACTGTCGATCATCGCGCAGTTCCTGTGGCTGCCCTACTACCCGGCCTGGGCGATCCTGATCATCGTCCTCGACCTCATCGTCATCTGGGCGGTCTCCACCTGGAACCCGAACAACGTCTACAACATGTGATCTTTCGTTTCACCAGCGATGATGCCCGCCGACATGGCCTGCCGGGTGCCCATGACCCATCCGTGACCGCGTGCGGTCTGAACACTCTTCAGACAGCCGATCGGGACTCGACGTAGACGATCGGCCCACGAAAGGAACACCATGCGCGTCACACACACCCTTGCAGCCCTTGTCGCCGGCATCGTCGTGGTATCGGTTTCGTCATCGGGACCGGTCCGGCGCAGGCCGCGCCCCTGGCCCCGGTGGCCTACGTCGACGTCGACCGTTACCTCGGCAAATGGTGGCAGCTGGCGACCGTCCCCTCGTTCTGGGGCGTGACCTGCGCGCGTTCTACACCCGGATCGATGAGAAGACCATCGGTGTCGACAACCAGTGCACCGGACCCACCGGCATGCGGGGCGGCGTGATCGGGCGCGCCACCGTGGTGGACACCAAGACGAATGCCCAGTTGAGTGTGCGGTTCCCGCAGACACCCGCCAGCATCAACCCCAACGGGGCGCCGAACTACATCATCGCCTACATCGAGGACGGCGAGAACCCGAACGGTCCGTACAAGTACGCGATCGTCGGTGACCCACTCGCGCCTCGGGATTCCTGCTCTCGCGCGACAAGGTCGTGTCCGACTCCGAACTGCGTCGGCTGACCAAGGAGATAGAGAAGGTGGGGTTCAACCCGTGCACGTTCCTCGTCTCACCGACGACCGGTGGACGCAGTGACTACTCGCCGCTTTGCATACTGTGATCGCGAACCGCCACTGAACACGACGATCGAAACCATTTCAGCGCAAGCACCAAAGTGCTTGCGCCGAAATGCATCAGCTGGCTTCCGCGTCGGCAACCGTTGCGGCGCGCCGGAATTCGTCAGGGGTGAGCCCGTACTTGGCGCGGAATCTGTTCCGCATCGTCGCCGTCGAGGCGAAGCCCGAAGCATGTGCCACCGCTTCGAGTTTCGGATTCCCCGGGCCCGTCAGCAGGCCACGGGCCCAGTCGAGACGGCGGTCGGCGATCATCTCGGCCAGCGACGTGGGACTGCCGGCGAGAACCCGATAGAGGTGCCGGCGACTCACATGCAGGTGCCGCGCCACGACCTCGACACTGAAATCCGGGTCGCGGAAATTACGCTCGATGAGGTCGGTGACCGCGGCGCGCAAATACCGCTCACTCGTTCGCAAGTCCGACACTCCGACACGGGAAACCTGTTCGCTACGCGAAACATGTTCCGGCGCAATGTTCATCACTTGCCCGTCACGACCAATGGGACCTGGGCCCACCTTGTTCCTTCCACGAGAGTTCTCCCACCCGGCATCAGACATTACCGACGGGGGTGTTCCCGGTCTTGGGCCTTTGGTCCCAATTTCATGGGTCTTCGTCTCGGGATTGTGCTGCGACACGCGAACTTTCCCTATCCACTTCGCTCAGGAACTGGGTCAGCCGTCCACCTTCGCGAGCTATCGGACCCGCGCTAGGCGCCGCCTGGCCCGGCGTTGGCCGAATCCCGGCCGGCCCGGGCCGCGCGGGACGCGTAGTCACGTAGGAACAGGGCCTCGGCGAGCGCGATCCGCTCGATCTCGGTCGGATCGACGCTCTCGTTGGGGGCGTGGATCAGGCACCGCGGCTCCTCGACACCGAAGAGCATGATCTCGGCGTCGGGGAAGGTGCTCTGCAGGACGTTGCACAGCGGGATCGATCCACCCTGCCCCTGGATCAGCACCTCCTCGCCGCCGTAGGCGGCCGCGAGCGCGTCGGTGAGCGCCTCGTAGGCCGGACCGGATGTCGAGCCGACGAACGGCGATCCCACCGCCTCACGCTCGAAGGACACCCGGGCATTCCATGGGGTGGCCGCCCGGAGGTGTTCGATGAGCGCGTCCTGGGCGTAGGTGGGGTCCATTCCCGGCGGCACGCGCAGGTTGATGCGCGCCCGGGCGCGTGGCTGGACCGCCGCGGAGGACCCGACCACCGGCGGGCAGTCGATGCCGAGCACGGTCGCGGCGGGACGCGCCCACACCATGTCCGACACCGATCCGGATCCCACGAGCTCGACGCCCTCGAGCACCGTTGCATCAGAACGGAACTGTTCGGGCGGGTAGGAAACGCCAGGCCACTCGGCATCGGCGTCGAGACCGGTGATGGTGGTGTTGCCGTGCTCGTCGCGCAGAGTGGCGAGCATCGCGATGAGGGCGGCCAGCGCATCCGGCGCGGCCCCACCGAACATGCCGGAATGCATTGCCGATCCCAGGGTTTCGACCGTGACGTCGATGTTGGCGATGCCGCGCAACGTCGTCGTGAGACTCGGTCTGCCGACAGCGAAGTTGCCGGAGTCGGCGATCAGGATGGTGTCGGCACGCAACAGGTCGGGATGCTCGACCGCGAAATGCTCGAGCCCACCCGTCCCCTGTTCCTCCGAGCCCTCGCCGATGATCTTCACGGTCACACCGAGGTCGCCGGCGAGGGCACGCAGCGCGGTGAGGTGCACGGCGATGTTGCCCTTGCAGTCGGCGGCACCGCGTCCGTACCAGCGACCGTCCCGTTCCGTCAGCTCCCACACCGGCGAATCCCATTCGTTCTCACCGAGGGGCGGTTGCACGTCGTGATGGAAGTACAGCAGGACGGTCGGCGCACCTTCCGGACCGGGGATCTGCCCGGTGACCGCCTTGGACCCGTCACTGGTCACATGCGCGGCGACATCCTCGACACCCAGCTCGCGGAACGTTCCCAACAGCCATTCGACCATGCCGTCGCATTCCTCCACCGGGAACTGCTGCGGGTCGTGAACCGAGCGGAACCGCACCATCTCCGCCAGATCCGACTTCGCACGAGGCATCAACTCCCGCACCCGATCTCGCAATGTCGCGTCATCCATGCACACATCTCCCTGTCGGTTCTCGGCGGTCGGTTCGCTCCGTCGTCTGTGTACCACAGCCCGGTGCGTCAGCTCTTTCCCGCCGCGGTGAGGTCGTGCACACTCAGCTCGCCGCGGCTGATCGCCGCCGTCATCTGGGTATGATCGGCGTCGTTGAGATCTGCGTAGGCGATCGAGAACTCCGCCACGGCATCCGCGAAACCCTTTGTCTCGGAGAGATATCGTGCGATGTCGAAGCGAGTCGACGTCCTGGCGTGCGCCTGGGCGAGCGCCGTCCCGCACAGGCGCGCATAGAGTTTCATCGCGTCGGGTTCGAGCGCCTCGACGACGACCGACCCCTTCCCGTCGCGGAGCTGGCGCACGTAGAAGTCACGTCGCTCGCCGTTCTCGTCGAGCCCCGTCGACCAGCCCAGAAAGAGGTCGCTCGCCGCCTGCAGGAGACGCTGGCCCTCGACGACGCGCTGGCCCTGGTTGTCGAATCCCGAGGTCGGGACGTAATCGGCGAGGACCGACCGCTGAGCCTCCTTCACCTGGAGGAAGAGCGGATCCTCGAGGTTCTTGCCCATCATCAGCACGATCCACGCCCGGGTCCCGACGCTCCCCACTCCGACGACCTTGAAGGCGATGTCGACGAGCGAGAACTGGGCGAGCAACGCCTGCACATGCAACGGCAGTGTCGCCCGGTAGTTGTCGACCCGCTCTCGGACACGTTCCTCGACCACGGCGGCGTTCTCACTGGAGAAGCGCTCTTTCAGTGGCACCAGCAGCGGCGGATCGCTGCGGATGTGTGCCGTGCCGTCCGGGTCGATCTCGCAGAGTTTGGCCAGGGCCTGGGCACTGTTCCGGTGCCGGGCCTTGCGTAGCGCCTTCTGCGTCCGCTCCGTCACCGAGGTGTCCAGCCGGTCTCCCAGTTCCGCGACCAGAGAGTCGACATCGATTCCGGCGTACCAACATTCGAGAGTGGTCAGCGAGACACTGCGTTTGATCGTCCGACGGTAGGTCTTCGCCACGGTCTTGGCGATCGTCCGGTTGGTCGTGTCGTCGAATCCGTTGTTGCGACCTGCGATCGTGAAACTCGCCGCCAGCCGTTTCACGTCCCATTCGAAGGGACCGATGTGGGTCTCGTCGAAATCGTTCAGGTCGAAGACCATTCGACGCTCCGGACTGAAGAACAGGCCCAGATTGCTCAGGTGGGCATCCCCGCAGAGCTGCGTGATGATTCCGGTGTCCGGGGTTCGCGAGAGATCGTCGGCCATGACTGCCGCCGCGCCGCGATAGAACGTGAACGGCGTCGCCGCCATCCGCGCGTGCCGGACGGGGATGAGTTCGGGCACCCTGTTCAGCGACTGTCTGGCGAGGATCGCCAGCGGGTCGGATCGCTCCCCCGGTGTCGGACACGCGGCCAGATCGGCGGCGGTCGGGACGGGATGCCGCTGGGACTGCGGGTCGGCCGGAGTCGTGGTCACCGGGGTTCCTCCCTGTCGGGTGCGTCCCGTCGCGTTCTGGAACCTCGTGGCGCGGGGTCGCGTGTCCCGGGCGCCGGTCGGAGCCCGGAGGTGGCAGGCCTCCCGGCGCGCTACTGGTACGAGACGAACCAGGGTGTCGGCGCGACCGCCATGGTCGTCGCCGGCGAGAACGTCGGCTTGTCCTCCGTGTAGAAATTCTTCCAGCCCATCCACACCCCCGCGGGAAGATCACCGAGCAATCTGCGCCAGGTCTCCATCTTGACCGGCGGTGTCCCGTGCCCGTCGGCGTGCAGGACCACCTGGAGTTCCTCTCGGTCGGTGACGATGTTCTTCCGCTGACCGAGCATGCCGGCGTCGAACTGGTGCAGCACGAAGAGCTTCTGTGGCAGTCCTCGCTCACGCACCATTCCCGCGAGCCACGCCGAGGTGCGATTCACCTCGGCGGCCTCGACGGACCCGATCTGCTTCAGGTGTACCTGATCCGGCTTGAGGCGCCACTCCGGGTCGAGCGCCAGCCCGACATGCGGCAGGGCCAGGAGCTCCGCATACTTCTGGGCCTGGGTCAGGAAGTCCATACGTCCGGGCTGGAGGTCGAGAGTCACGTAGACACCGGCACGTCCGGCCGCCTCGACCCACGGCCGCAACGTCGCGGGGTCGATCATGCTCGTGTAGTTGGAGCCCTCGCCCGGTTCCGACGATGCGACGGTCGCGATGATCTCGAACGCGGGGACGACCGGCTCGGCACTGACCCGCTGATAGTCGGCCGCGAGACGCCGGACGCGTTCGATCGACGCCTCGATCCCCTGCCGGCCGAGCGGACCCAGGGCCGGCGCGTCGGGGGAACCGTAGAGCGCGACCATCCGCCTGCCCGGGAACACGACCTGTCCACCGCCGGGGAGTTCCGGCGTTCGCCGCGCCTGGTCGACCCGTGCCGCGAAGTCCTCGGTGTCGCCGAAGCCGGCTCCGACCGCTCGGATCGGGGTCTGCGACGAAGCACCGGTCAGAGCGGCCACGGCAGGCGTGTTCGCGCGCGGGTCGGGGAACGGCACCTCGACGACGCGCGCTCCGGAACGAGCGGTCAGCGTGGCATCGACAGGGGTGTCCCGGGAGACCATCACGATCGGTTCGTCCCCGTCTCGCGGCCGGTTGCCTCGCAGGTCCCCGAGATCGATCGCGGGCCGACGACCCTCGAGCCCTTCGACCTCGCCGAGTCGCACCACCCGTTGCGCACCGAGACGCCCCAGCTCGTCGTCGACGTCGTCCGCCGTCTGCGGGGTCACGGTGAGCACCGGCACGTGCTTGTCACCTGCGGTCTCCCCGACGCGATTCCGTGTCTCGGGGTCGGCGAGTGCACCCGGTGCGAGCAGGATCGCCTCGGCGGATCGGGAGTACAACTCGCGGCTGACGAGGACCGCCTCGGGTTCCGCGCCGGACAGGACGGCGACCCCCGGTTGTGGGTCAGCGAACGCGACGACGTCGTTCGTTCCCGCTTGCCCCGCAGATGCGCTGATGAACAGCCCGAGCATCACGCACACGATCGTCGCGCCGATCAATCTGATCGTCACCAGTGCATTCCTCCCGTTCTCGGTTCCGCTCGACCCGAGGGGTCGGACGTTTCGTGACCGCGATGGCTAGACGGTCGCCCAACGTATCAGCGACGACCGGTCCCATCGACTCCTCGCGCGCACCGGTACTCGACCGCACCGCTGTGACCGGTGCCGACCGTCCCACCATGTGACCTGGTTCACGAGCGGTGACGGACGGCGTTGTAGCGTGTGTGCCGTGGACTATTGGGGAGTCATGGTCGGGTTGGGTCTTCTCGCGTCGGCGTTCGGTGCCGCCGCGTTCGTGCGGTACCGGGAACGGGAGTCCGCGACCCTCCAGAGACAGACGGCACTGGCACGCGAACTGCGCGACCTCGCAGGCGCTGACGAGGTTCGTCTGGCCGCAGTGGACGAGTTCTCGCTCACCATCTACCAGCGCCTCTTCTACGCCTCGGTGGTGGCGCCGTGGATTCGCTCGGCGGTCTGGGCCCTGCTGGGCGCGGCCCTCGCCGCGGCGGGCGCCGTCGCGACCGGTCCGATCGACGGGGTGTACGCCACGGCCGTCCACGTCGTCACGATCGCCGCGTCCGCGATCTTCGGGCTGGCCGCACTCGTCTTCGCCGGCATCGCCCTTTACCACTCGGCGTCGACTCCTCGTGTCTCCTTCCGCGATTCCTACGCGGTCGACGACGACGCCGGCTCACACGTCGCCGTCACGAACACAGCAGGCACCGACACCACGACCACCGACCACGAGTCCGCCGCGAAGAACGTCGTCGAGAAGAAGACCATCGAGAAGAAGGCCACCGAACCGGCCGGCGACTGACGCCGACCATGGATCCCGAGCCTTCCGAACATCCACGACGACATCGGAATACGACGAACCCCGCCGGTGAGACCGGCGGGGTTCGTCGCTGTGAGAGGCCCCGATCAACGGGGTGTTCTGCTGGTCAGGCGACCTGTGCCTGCCACATCCAGTGCAGCTGTTCGAGTTTCGACGCGAACGAGATGAGCAGATCCTGGGTCACCGGGTCGGCCTCCTCGGTGGCGTCGATGCGCTCGCGGAGTCCCGCGACGACCGCCTTGAGGTTGGCGACGATGGCGTCGACGACATCCGAGTCCTTGGTCCAGCCTTCGCCGAATCCCTTGGTGTTCGCGGTCTTCGCCACGGTTTCGGCGCGCCCGTCGGGACTGACGCCGATCGCGGTGGCACGCTCGGCCGCCGAGTCGGTGAACTCACGCGCCACGGTGACCAGTTCGTCGAGATCGAGGTGCACCGATCGGAACTGCTTGCCCACGACGTTCCAGTGGGCCTGCTTCGCGTCAGACTGAGGTCGATCAGGTCGACGAGGGTGTCCTGCAGGGCCTTTCCGGCCACGGACTGCTGCTCTTCGGTGAGAGTGCTGGTGATGGGAGTGGTGGTCATGATCAAGAACTTCCTTTCTTGTCATATCTGCGCTGCTCCGGAGCCGGTCTCGATGCCCCGGTGGGTAGAGACGTCCCGCTGGGAGGGAAAACGAACGGGGACCGGTTGCCGCCGTGTGACCCCTCGAATTAGACGGTGGACTCGTCGGGCACCGGGCTACCGGCCGCCTTCGACGTGGCGCGGAGGGCACCCAGAAAACATGCCGCGTACCCGGCCGAGAAGAGTTCTTCCGGATTGCTGCCGTCGCCGCTGCCACCCATTTCCTTCGGCGGCCGGAGGGAGAGGTCGATCCGACCCGTCGCCGAAACCACCTCACCGTCACGTCCACCACCGGACGCCTTGGACGAAATGGTGTACACCGGCTCGATTGCCATCGGAGATCCTCCTGAGTTCGGGTCTTCGGGTGAGTCGCGATCAGACAGGGTCGGCCGTAGAACCAACGTTCTGTCCAACAGACCAGTACCCGGGATCATTCCGACCAAACCGGCAGGTGGCGGGCCTGACAAAGTCGGCGCGGGCGTGACGGCGCCGACGTTCAGCGGCCGCGCAGCATACGGGTCGGCTTCATCCTCGTGGATTCGGGCAGCCACGTGTTCACCGACCGACGCAGCGTGAAGAGCGCGGCGATCACCAGCAGGGCGAACTGCACGTAGCTGAGGACGACCATCGTGGACGTGATGTCCGGATAACGGAAGAGCAGGTCGACGCCGACGGGGATACAGAGGAGATGAACCACCACCGCGGCGAGGAAGAAGTTGCGGCAATGACGGCTGTGGTGGGTGGCCGCTGCCACCAGGAGCAGATACTCGATCACCAGCACCACCACGATCATCACCAGCATGAACGGCGGGAAGAAGCCGGCCAGTGTATCGATCTGGTCCTCGGGGGCGGAGTTGGCCGGGTCGGACACGACCCCCTCGAGCAGACGGAGCCGCAGGTCGTCGGTGATGGTGCTGAGGTTGAAGAAGCCGTAGACCGCCAGGATCGACCCGATGACCGCCGCGGCCCACCAGACCACGCGGGCGTGGAGGACCAGCGCCACCGGCGGGCGGCCCGGATCGGCCGGCCGCGGCGGATAGAGCGAGGCCTGGTCGTGGTCACGCGACGACCGTTCCAGCTCGGCGAGGTCCTCGGCGTCGAGTTCTGCCTGGCTCGGGATGCGTTCGGGGTCTCGATCATGGGGATCCCCGTTCGCACCTCCCCCCGGCCCGTGCGGATCGTTCATTCCTCGATCCTGCCATCCGGGCGTCGGGTACCGACAGGTCCCGGGCCCCTGAGGAGCGTCCGGAGACAGACAGGGCCCGCGTCCCGCCCCCTGAGGAGCGTCCGGAGACAGACAGGGCCCGCGCCCCGACACCCCCTGAGGAGCGTCCCGAGACAGGCCCGCGCCCCCCCCGCCCCCTGAGGAGCGTCCCGAGACGACAGGGCCCGCGCCCCCGCCCCCGCCCCCTGAGGAGCGTCCGGAGCTTGCGGAGGACGCGTCTCGAAGGGCCGGCGGGCCCTGTCTGCGGTTCGAGTGGTTCTGCTCCCCGGGTCTACTTCTGGAACTCGCCGAGGACGAACTCCATACCGGGCAGGAAGGTGCCCAGCATGGGGACAACGTGGTTGACGATCGACTTGGTCAGGATCGGCGGCGTCGGGTTCGTCACGAACCGGACGTCGGCGCCCTGTGCGCGCCAGTCCGCGGCGAGCTGCGCGACCTGGCCGTATGGGATCACGTCGTCGTGGAGGCCGCCCTCGAGGAACACCGGCGCGTTCGGCTTGAGGCGGCCGATGCGCTGTTCGCCGACGACCTTCTGCACTCCGGGCGATCGCGCGATGACCGCGGAGAGCGTCTCGCCGGTGCGTGTCCAGTTCTGCGTCCGCTGGAATCCGTACGCCGGGATGATGTCACCGATGCAGCTCGTCGAGATCTGCCGCAGCGCAGCCTTTCCGGACGCGTTGGTCTCCCTGTGCACCACGTCGGCGACCTCCGGGTACCGCTGGGTGAGGCCGTTGATGGCGAATCCGATGGCCCCGGCGATGGTGCTGCCGTCGATGGCCGGGATGACCTTCTCCAGGTCGGCCGGCGGCGCACCGGCGTAACTGGCACGGACGTTCAGTTCCGGCGCGTAGGTCGCGGCGAGTTCGGCGGCGGACGCAGCGGCGCCCCCGCCCTGCGAGTACCCGGCGAACCCGACCGGCGCATCGGCCGGGGCCCCGGAGGCGCGCAACGCCGCGCGGGCACCGTCGAGCATGGCGTGGCCGGTCTCGGACCGGTTGACGTAGGTGTGGATACCCGGGGTGCCCATGCCGATGTAGTCGGTGACGAACACCCGAACGCCGTTGAGCAGCATGTAGTACGTCTCCGGCGCGGTGTAGTTGACGCCGATACTGGGTTTGGTGATGTCGATCGACACCGGCAGGGTCATCATCTTCGACGCCGCGCACTGGTCACCTTGGCCGATGGTGCCCGGGCCGACGACGACGGTCGGCCGCGGCCCCTTCCCACGCCACGGCGCGGTCGGCTCGACGACGGTTCCGGTCACGGCCGCGGGGGTGCCGTCCTGGTAGGTCGAGGTGTACATGACCTTGCGGGCCGTGCCCGGCCACTGTCCGGGCGCGCCGGGGATCTGCAGGAGCAGCGGGATCTCCTGGCTCCGGATCACCGAGCCGGGCTCGGTGGCGAAGGACGACGGCGGCGTGTAGAAGTCGGCCGCACTCGCGTCCGACGCCGGACTGATCAACGCGGCCGCGCATGCGGCCGCCACCCCCGCTATCGCGGCCGTTCGCAGGCGTGACCTGCGGCGTGACCCGATGCTCATACCCGACTTCAGCTTCATGGGCGAGTAACCTACCCCACAGTAAGTGGAGTCAGGTGACCGGGTCGGCTTCCGGGGCGTGTTGTGAGTGACCCTTGATCACGACACCTCGGTGACCTGGCCGTCCGCGACCGTCAGCGGCCGGCCGGCACGATCTTGAGCATCCGCCCGACCGTCGCCTGCCACAGAGCTCCGTCCGCGGTGATGGTGCCGGTGAGTTCGAGCGGTTCGTCGGCGGGCGCATTCCCGACTTGTCGGATCTCGACACGGAGTCCGGTCGCGAAATCCGTCGCGACGTAAGCGACCGGACCGAGCTGTTGCGGCCGGCTCGGAGCCCACGGACCGTAGCCGAGCGCATGGATGAGGCCGTCCGCGCGCGAGAGCCTCGGCAGCGTCGCGATCCGGTCGGAGTTCTCCCACACGCGCCGGCACCCGTTCTCGTCGACGTCGATTCGGGTCGCGCCACCGGTGAAGGCGGCGTCCGCGGGAACCGCCGGACCGGTCACCGCCATCGGCGGATACTGGTATCCGTACGTGCTGGGGATGACGACAGAGTTGCCCCAGGCCATCGGTGAGTTCTCGGTACCCGGCCCCGAACGGTCGAAGGCCCGGATCCGGCACACCTCGGACCCGTCGTCACTGCGGAACACCCGGAGGTCCGGCCGGTCCGCGTTGTCGACGATCGCCACCCAGCCGTCACCGCCCGGGCCGAAGTACGTGGGGGTGGTCCCCGATCCCCAGGTCAGCTGGCCGGGTTTGCGTGCAGGGCCGCGGTCGTACGATCGACGCCACACGATCCGCGGCGCGGCACCGCGTTCCGCGCGCATCTCGTACAGGGCGTGCGTCGTCAGGATCGACGCCCCCGATCGTCGGATCGACAGTCCGTTGCCGAGTTCCTCGCCCCGCGGCAGTCGCGTCGAGTGAACGCGCTTGTCCTCATCCACCGTCCCCACGACGCCGCGGGTCGTCGCAAACCAGACGCGTCCGTCGAAATCCGGTGCGAGACCGGTGATCGTGTCGCCGGTCGGGATGTGGGCCGAGACATCGACGCGGTCATCGACCTGGACTTGCCAGCCGGTGACCGTCTTTCGGTGTGCGACACGCAGAATCGACCCGGACCCATCTGCGACGACGACCCGGTCGCGGTAGTCGAGGTAGCCGTAGACCCCGCCGAGCAGTCCACCTTTGGTCAGTTGCCTCGACGCCAACGGTTGCGCCGTACGGGGATCGAACGGAACAACGGTCGGCGCCGCCACGCCGGCGGCGAGGTCGCCACGAACTGCGTGCACAGCGCGACCGGCATCCCGTCGCGGCCGACGAAGGTCGCCGCGCAGGCCCCACCGGGAATCGACGAGGCGGCGAGGCGCGCGCCACGCCCCGGTCCTCGGTGTCCCGTCGAGTCGGTGGACGCCAGGTCGCCGTGCATGAGCGACGTGCCCGCGGGACCGAGACCGGTTGCCGGCGAATCAGGCTGTGCTGCGGCGGGATACGCGGTCACCGCCATCACCAGCGCGCCGGCGAACACCCACATGCGAAGTCGCGTCATGAGTCGTCAAGCTACCGCAGAACCGCCCCGGAGATCCGCCCTCGAGAGGCCATTCGACGACAATATGTCGACGACCCGGCTGCTGAGGGCGCATTCCAGGGGCGGTTCACCGGGGCGTTTTTCAGAGCGGCGCGGTCGGCTCCGTCAGATCACCAGCCCCAACGCCAGCACGACGACCAGGCCGCTGACCGAGAGGAGGGTCTCCATCATCGACCACGTCTTGAAGGTCTGGCCGACGGTCATGCCGAAGTACTCCTTCACCAACCAGAAACCGGCGTCGTTGACGTGGGACAGGAAGACCGAACCGGCGCCGATCGCGAGGACGACCAGGGAGACCTCGCCCGAGCTCAATCCGTCCACGAGGCCGAGCATCAGCGAGGACGCGGTGATGGTCGCGACGGTCGCCGACCCGGTGGCCAGGCGGATCAGCGCGGCAAGGACCCAGGCGAGGACCAGTACCGGAATGTTCGCGCCGGTGGCCCAGTCCGCCAGCAACGTGCCGATGCCGGTGTCGACGAGGACCTGCTTGAAACCGCCACCGGCGGAGACGATCAACAGGATGCCGGCGATGGCGGGCAATGCCGCACCGGTGCACTTCGAGATCGTCTCGCGGTCCATCCCCGAGCCGCGGCCCAGCGTGAACATCGCGACGATGACGGCGATCAGCAGTGCGATCAGCGGGGTACCGAGGATGTCGAGAATCCTCCGCACGGGTTGATCTTCGTCGGAGATGAAGATCTCGGCGAGCGCCTTGCCCAGCATCAGGACGACGGGCAGCAAGACGCTGAACATGGTGATCCCGAAGGACGGCCGCTTGGTCGTCGGACCGTCGTCAGGGTCGATGTCGAAGGTGTGCGGCGCCTCGACCGTCACCCACTTCCCGGCGACGGTGGCGAACAGCGGACCCGAGACGATGATCGTCGGGATGGCAACGCCCACACCGAGGGCGAGCGTCAGGCCGAGGTCGGCACCGAGGGCGTCGATCGCGACGAGCGGGCCCGGATGCGGCGGAACGAAGCCATGCATGGCCGAGAGGCCGGCGAGCGCGGGGATGCCGATGGGGATCAGGCCCAGACCGGACCGCCGGGCGACGAGATAGATCACCGGCATCAAGAGCACGAGACCGATCTCGAAGAACATCGGCAGTCCGATGATGGCGCCGACGAGGGCCATCGCCCACGGCAGCATCCGCGGCGAGGCGTGCCCGACGATCGTGTCCACGATCTCGTCCGCTCCGCCGGAGTCGGCGAGGAGTTTCGCAAACATCGCGCCGAGTGCGATGAGGATGCCGACACCGGCTGCGGTCGAACCGAATCCGGTGGTGAACGACTCCAGGACCGTCGGGATCGACTCGCCCGCGACGATGCCGACGGTGGCACCGCCACCCACCAGCGCGAGGAAGGGATGAACCTTGGCAACGGTGATGGCGACGACGATGACGGCGATGCCGGCCAGCGCCGCGACGACGAGTTGCCAGCCCGCCGCGACGGGTTCGGGCAGATCCGCACCGGCGGCAAGGATCGTGGTGGTGGACAACATGTTCAGTTCTCCTCGCCGTTGGGGAGTGAAGCAACGAGTTCGTCGACGATGGCGTCGACGCTCTGGTCGACGTCGACGGTCAGTCCGCGTTCATCGGAGGTCAGGGGTTCGAGGGTGTCGAACTGGGAGGCGAGGAGCGCCGACGGCATGAAGTGACCCGGACGCGATGCCTGCCGGCGCGCGATGACCTCGACCGAGCCGGCCAAGTGCGCGAAGAGCACCGACGGCTCATGTCCGCGAAGGCGGTCGCGGTACTCGAGCTTGAGCGCCGAGCAGCTCATCACGCCGCCGTCACCGTGCTCGGCCAGCCAGACGCCGATGGACTCGAGCCAGGGTCGGCGATCGTCGTCGTCGAGCGGTTGCCCGGCGGACATCTTGGCGATGTTCTCCGCCGAGTGGAAGTCGTCGGCATCAGCGAATGGCACACGCAGACGCTGTGCCAAGGCGGCTCCCACCGTCGACTTACCCGACCCCGAGACCCCCATGACGACCACCGGTGATCGCATGCCAACTCCTCCACATCGCTGTGCTGATGATCACGGAGATTGCCGCAATAGTCATACTTATGCAAGTTGTGAGAACAATAAGTACGCTGATTGGCGCTGGCTGCCGCTAATGAGAAGATGAAAACGTGAGTCAGAGCACACGTGGGACCACCGAGCGCCACGACGAGGTCCTCGCCGCCATCGGTCGGCACATCGTCTCGGGAGCACACCCCGCCGGCAGCGTCCTGACGCTCGACGCCATCTGCACCGACCATGGGGTATCCCGAACCGTGGCCCGCGAGGTGATCAAGGTCCTCGAATCGATGGGACTCGTCGAGTCACGACGCCGCGTCGGCATCACCATCCAGCCACGGACCCGCTGGAGTGTCTTCGACCCGCGACTGATCCGGTGGCGTCTCGACGGCGCGGACCGGTCGGACTTTCTCACAACCCTGTCGGAACTACGACGCGGATTCGAGCCCGTGGCGGCCGCGCTGGCCGCCGAACGCGCGGACGAAGAACAGTGCCGCATCCTCGCAGCCGCGGTGTCGGACATGTCTGTTCACGGCCGCACCGGCGACCTGGAGTCATACCTACTGGCCGACAAGGTCTTTCACCGCACCTTGCTGGAGGCGAGCGGCAACGAGATGTTCCGATCCCTGGCCGACGTCGTCGGCGAGGTGCTCGCCGGACGCACCCATCACGGAATGATGCCGACGTCGCCCAACCCGGCCGCGATCGCACTGCACGACGACGTGGCACGAGCAATACGCCTCCGCGACCCGAAGGCCGCGGAGGCGTCGATGCGCGAGATCATCACCGAGGCGGCAGCGGCCGTCGCCCCTTCGCCGACTAGGCCCCTCGCTGCGAGCGAAGCGCCGCCCATCGCTCCCTGAGGTGCGAGGAGCGATAGCGACGAGCCTCGAAGGGCCTGGTGAGATGACGTCACCAGGCCTTCGAGGCTCGCTTTCGCTCGCACCTCAGGCAGCAAGGGGTCAAGTCGCTCCTCGCACCCCAGGCAGCGGCGAGGCTCGATCAGACCAGCAGTTCGGCGATCTGAATCGTGTTGAGGGCAGCGCCTTTTCGCAGGTTGTCACCCGAGACGAACAACACGAGACCGCGACCTTCGGGGGCACCCGGGTCCTGACGGATGCGACCCACGAGCGAGACGTCCTTGCCGGCGGCCGCGAGCGGCGTCGGCACGTCGGCCAGCTCCACACCGGCTGCGGCGCCGAGGATCTCCTGGGCACGGGCCACCGACAACGGGTTCGCGAATTCGGCGTTGATCGACAGCGAGTGTCCGGTGAAGACCGGCACGCGCACACAGGTGCCACTCACGAGAAGTTCCGGCAGACCGAGGATCTTGCGCGATTCGTTGCGCAGCTTCTGATCCTCGTCGGTCTCGCCGGAGCCGTCGTCGACGAGCGAACCCGCAAGTGCCACAACGTTGAACGCGATGGGCGCGACGTACTTGTTCGGTGCCGGGAAGTCCACGGCCGAGCCGTCGTGGACGAGCTTCTCGGCCTCGCCGGCCACCGCGCGCACCTGGGTGGCGAGTTCCTCGACACCGGCCAGACCGCTGCCGGAGACCGCCTGATAGCTGGAGATGATGAGGCGCTGCAGTCCGGCTGCGTCGTGCAGCGGCTTGAGCACCGGCATCGCGGCCATCGTGGTGCAGTTGGGGTTGGCGATGATGCCCTTGGGCGGCTTCTTCGCCAGCTCGCCGTTGACCTCCGAGACCACCAGCGGCACATCGGGATCCTTGCGCCACGCCGACGAGTTGTCGATCACCGTGACGCCGGCCGCAGCAAAACGCGGTGCCTGCTCGCGGGACATCGTGGCACCCGCGGAGAACAGGGCGATGTCGAGACCCGCGGGGTCTGCGGTCGCCGCATCCTCCACCACGATCTCCCCGTCGCCCCAGGGCAGTTTCTTGCCCGCCGACCGCGGCGAAGCGAAGAAGCGCACCTCGTCGGCCGGGAAGTTGCGCTCCGCCAGCAGGGTTCGCATGACGGCGCCGACCTGACCGGTCGCGCCGACGACTCCGATACGTGCACCCACGGTTATCGACCCGTTCCGGCGTAGACGACGGCTTCTTCTTCGCCGCCGAGATCGAAGGCCGCATGCAGGGCGCGCACGGCGTCGTCGAGTTCGGTGTCGCGGCACAGCACCGAGATACGGATCTCCGAGGTGGAGATCAGTTCGATGTTCACGCCGGCCTCGCTGAGGGCCTCACAGAAGGTCGCGGTGACGCCCGGGTGCGACTTCATGCCGGCACCGACGAGCGAGACCTTACCGATGTGATCGTCGTACAGCAGATCGGTGAACCCGATCTCCTGCTGCAGCTTGGTGAGCTTCTCGACGCCCAGCGGGCCGAGCTCGCGTGGCAGGGTGAAGGTGATGTCGGTCTTGCCGGTGTCGACCTTCGAGACGTTCTGCAACACCATGTCGATGTTGATCTCGGCGTCAGCGACGGCCCGGAACACCTTGGCGGCGTAGCCCGGCTTGTCGTCGAGACCCACGACGGTGATCTTGGCCTCGCTGCGATCGTGTGCGACGCCGGTGAGAATGGCTTCTTCCACGGGAATGTCCTCCATCGATCCGGTCACCACGGTGCCGGGTTTGGTCGAGTACGACGAGCGCACGTGAACGGGAACGTTGTACCGGCGGGCGTACTCCACGCACCGCAGCATCAGGACCTTCGCGCCACAGGCCGCGAGCTCGAGCATCTCCTCGAAGGAGACCTTGTCGAGGCGGCGGGCGTCGGGGACGATGCGCGGGTCGGCGGAGTACACGCCGTCGACGTCGGTGTAGATCTCGCAGACGTCGGCGTCGAGGGCTGCCGCCAGCGCGACGGCGGTGGTGTCGGAACCGCCGCGGCCGAGCGTGGTGATGTCCTTGGTGTCCTGCGAAACACCCTGGAACCCGGCGACCAGCACGATCTTGCCGTCGTCGAGTGCGCTGCGGACCCGGCCCGGCGTGACATCGATGATCTTGGCCTTGCCGTGGCTGCTCGTCGTGATCACGCCGGCCTGCGAGCCGGTGAACGACTGTGCGTGTGCGCCAAGGGAACTGATGGCCATCGCCACGAGTGCGTTGGAGATGCGCTCGCCGGAGGTGAGGAGCATGTCCATCTCCCTCGCCGGCGGCGCCGGATTGACCTGCTGGGCGAGGTCGAGTAGTTCGTCGGTGGTGTCGCCCATCGCCGAGACGACGACAACAACGTCGTTGCCCTGTTTCTTCGTCTCGACGATGCGCTCGGCAACGCGACGGATGCGTTCGGCCGTTGCGACCGAGGATCCGCCGTACTTCTGCACCACGAGGGCCACGTCGAGTTACCTCCCGCCGGCTCGTGCGCCGGTTCGATAGACGTCAGCTTGCTCGGACAACCTTACCGGGCAACTGTGCGACGCTCTGACCTGGTCACCGGCACGATGTGATCCGACGCACACGGCGCGCCCCCTGTGGTCGTCGCCGACGACCTAGGATTCTTCGGGTGGCCACCCCAACCGACGTCGACGATCCGGGCCGTCGTCCCGACCCCGATCCGGTGACGGGCGGAGACCGCGCCGACAGCCGGTTCATCCCTCCCTGTGGGTCGGCGGACCCGGCGGCGACACGACGCGCCGCCGACCCGCGACCCCCGTTCGCGGGGTGGGTGGGCCGGCATCGCTGGTGTCTCGACGCCCTCGTCGTATACCTCGTCATTCGCGCGATCGGCATCCTCACACTCGCGCGATTCGCGGACCTGCGGGACACCACCCTCGGCAAGGCCCTCACGGTGTGGGACGGGCAGTGGATGCTCGCGATCGCCACCCACGGATACGACGGCGTTCCCGCGAGCCTGACCGATGCGCGCGGTGTCCACACGTCCGACACCGCCTACGCCTTCTTTCCCGGCTATCCGTATCTGGTCGGGTGGCTGGCGAAGCTGCCCGGGCTGACGCCGTTCGGTGCGGCTCTGACCCTGAATCTCGTTCTCGGATGCATCGCCGCGGTCGGCGCGGCACGGCTGGGCACGGTCTGCGCGCGGCTCATGTCGAGACGCTCCCCGGTGGGTCCCGCACCCGAGTGCGCGACCGGACTCTTTCTGGTGGTGCTGTTCGCCGCCACCCCGATGTCGATCGTGCTCAACATGGCCTACACCGAGGCGATGTTCTGCGCCCTCGCGACGTGGGCACTCATCGGAATCCTGGAGCGGCGCTGGTTGCTCGCCGGCATCATGGCCGGACTCTGCGGTCTCTGCCGTCCGACGGCGGCGGTCCTCATCGGTGTCGTGATCGTCGCCGCGATCGTCTTTCTGTGGACCAGCCGGAACAGCGCCGACGTCACGCCGGCAGCGCGGGTGCGCGCCGCCGCCGCCGTCGTCATCAGCCCGCTCGGCTACCTCGCCTACCTGGGCGTCGTGTGGGCGCACACCGGTTCACCGACGGGCTGGTTCCGCATCCAGACCGAGGGCTGGGACACCGAATTCGACTGGGGTGTCGCCGCATTCAACTTCGTCAACGAGCAGCTGGTCCATTCCGCCGAGGTCGCCACCACCGCGACATCGTGGATCGTCCTGAGCACGCTCGTGATGCTCGGTGTGGCGGTCTGGGCGCGGTTGCCCTGGCCGGTGTTGCTGTTCGGCTCGTTGCTCGTCGCCCAGATCGTGTTGTCGAGCGGCTTGATGATGAGCCGGCCGCGTCTCCTGCTGCCGGCCTTCGTTCTGCTCATCCCGCTCGCGATGGCTCTCGCACGGACACGGCCGGTGGTCGCCGGGCTCATCGTCGTGCCGATCGTGATCGGCAGTTCGTGGTTCGGCGCCCACATGCTGACCGTGTTTCCGCATGCCGTGTGACCGTACGCCCCGGGGCTGACCGGGTTCAGCGGGCGGAGGCCTCGAAACCTGCGCAGAGATAACCGATTCCGGCGTCCAGACGGGCCCTCGGGTCCAGCAGGTGTGCGGCGTCGGCGCGCCCGGCGAGACGAGCGAGGTGCGGAGGCACCGGGGCGTCGGATCTCCCCGCGAACACGTCGGCCAGGCGAGCCGAGGGCAGCGACGTCTCCTGCCCCTGGTCGCTGAGCAATCGGTCGCCGACGGCCATCAGTGCGACGCCGTGGATGAAGCTCCACACGGTCAGCGCCATGTCGGTGGCACGTTCGATGCCGGCACCGAGTTCGAGGAAGCCGGCGGACAACCAGTCGAGACACTCCAGGGATGCCTCGCCGTAACTGAGTCTCGGCGATGCGTAGGCGAGCACCAGCCAGGGGTGCCGCTGATAGAGCTCCCAGTCGACGTCGACGGCGACCCGGACACGCTCGCGCCACGACGGCGCGGTCTCGACCGGGTAGGGGTAGCGCTGACCCACTTCCTCGGCCATCGCCTGCAGCAGCGCGTCCTTGTCGGCCACATGCCGGTACAGCGACATCGCGCCGACCCCGAGTTCGTCGGCGACCCGCCGCATCGAGAGGCCGGTGAGTCCGTTGGCATCCGCGACCCGGATCGCGGCGTCGACGATGGTCGCCGGCGACAGCTTGGTGGTGTCGGACGTCACCTGCGATTCCTCCTGGCCGGGCTCGGGAACAAACGGATTGCGTACAGCGTACTCATCCCCGTACCCTGTCTCGCGTACACCGTACGCACCCCCGCCGGTTGAGCCGGTACGGAGCGCAGCGACGCACCGCGCCCCCGCCGGTTGAGCCGGTACGGAGCGCAGCGACGCACCGCGCCCCCGCCGGTTGAGCCGGTACGGAGCGCAGCGACGCACCGCGCCCCCGCCGGTTGAGCCGGTACGGAGCGTAGCGACGCACCGTGTCGAAACCCCCCCAAGGAGAACCATCGTGTCCACCCGCCTCGACCCGTCGAATCGGCAGCAGCCCCCGGGCGCCGCCGACCGACGTACCTGGTTGGGACTCGCGGTGCTCACGCTCCCGGTGTTCCTGGTGTCGATGGACGTCTCCGTCCTCTACCTCGCGATCCCGTCGATCACCGACGCGCTCGCACCGTCGGCCGCCGAGCAGCTGTGGATCCTCGACATCTACGGCTTCCTGATCGCCGGACTGCTGATCACCATGGGCAACCTCGGCGATCGGGTCGGCCGCCGTCGAATCCTGCTCGCCGGCGCCGCCGTGTTCGGCGGGGCATCGATCCTGGCCGCGTTCGCGCCGACCGCCGGCATCCTGATCGCCGCGCGCGCCCTCATGGGTGTCGGCGGGGCGACGCTGATGCCGTCGAGTCTCTCGTTGATCGCCAACATGTTCTCCGATGATCGTGAGCGGGGGCGCGCCATCGGCGTCTGGACCGCCGCCTTCGCCGGCGGCGCTGCCGTCGGTCCGGTCATCGGCGGCGTTCTGCTGCACCACTTCTGGTGGGGTTCGGCCTTCCTGATCAACGTGCCGGTACTGGCCGCACTCCTCGTTCTCGGCCCCCGCCTGATCCCCGAGTACAAGGCCCCGTCGGCCGCACGGTTCGACGTGCTCGGCGTCGTGTTGTCGATGGCCGGCATCCTGCCCGTCGTCTACGCGGTGAAAACCCTGGCGAGCGACGGTGTCGATCCGGGCGTCATCGTCATCGGGCTCGTGGGCGCGGCACTGCTCGTCGGCTTCGTGGTCCAGCAACGCCACTCCGCAGCCCCGCTGCTCGACCTGAAGCTGTTCCGGAACGCGCAGTACGTCGGCGCGATCACCGTCGCCCTCGTCGGCATGATGGCGCTCGGCGGGATGTCGTATCTGACCGGCGTCTACCTGCAGTCGGTGATGGGTCACGACGTCCTGGCCGCCGCGGTGGCCGGCCTCCCGATGGCGGTTGCGGTCGCCGTGTTCTCGGTCGGCGCTTCCCGTATCGCATCGATGGTCGGCATGCGCACAGCCTTCCTCGGCTCGATCGTGCTGGCCGCCGTCGGCAACTTCGGCCTGCTCGCACTGACCACGTCGTCGCCGATCTGGGTCTACCTCGTCTTCACCTCGATCGCCGGTATCGGTTACGGCATCCAGTTCAGTCTGGTGTCGGTCGTGGTCGTCGGCGCGGTTCCACCGGAACGGTCGGGCTCGGCGTCGGGTATCTCGGAGACCAGCTTCGAACTCGGCAATGCCCTCGGCCTCGCCCTGTTCGGTTCACTCGCGACGCTCGTGTTCCGCGGGCATCGCGACGGATGGTCGTTCGGCGACACCCTCGGCGAGACGCTGCATCGCGCGCTCGAGATGGGGACTCAGGGAGACGGTCTCGCGACCGCGGCCCGCCAGGCCTACGTCGAGGGCATACACGCCGCATCGCTCGCCATCGGAATCGCACTGACACTCCTGGGCATCGGGCTGTTCTTCGCCATGCGCGAACCCGTCACTCCCGCGGGTGCCGGCGCGCAGACCGGCACCGACGAAGACGCGGTCGCCGCGCCGCTACCCTCGACCGAGTGCACGAACTGATCGACGGGCGGTGGAGCGCGCGAGGTTACGACCCCGCCGCCACCATTTCCGTGGCGGACCTCACGACCATCGTCGACGCCGGGCGGTGGGCACCCACCTGGGGTCGCATGCAGCCGGTCCGGTTTCTCGTCGGCCGCCGCGGTGACGAGACCTTCGAGGCCCTCAGCGGTGTGCTGATCCGCGGCAACGCCGGATGGGCGCCGCGGTCGGCGGCCCTGGTCCTGGTGTGCACAACGGACCGCCCCGACGATCCGAAGGAACATACGTATGCGGCCGTCGACGTCGGCCTCGCGGTGTCGCAGATGATCCTGCAGGCCGAGGCGCTCGGCTTCAACGGTCATCCGATGGCCGGCTTCGACGCCGCGGCCGCGACCACCGCCTTCGACATCCCGGCCGGCATACGGGCCCTCGTCCTGCTGGGGATCGGCGCCCTCGTCGAGGACCCCGCATCGTTGCCCGAGGACATCCGCGAGCGCGACGAACGTCCCCGGACCCGACTCCCGCTCGACGAGGTCGCGTTCGCCGGCCGGTGGGGCCACCCGGCATTCACCGGTCTCGAGATGTGACCAGTGAGGCATCTGCCCCCTCACGGCGACGTCCCCGCCGCGATCGGTGATCGTGACGGGGACGTCGTCGTTCTGCGGACCGCGAATCAGTCTCGGCCCGAACACGTTCAGCCGACCAGCGAGGGTTCCTCCTCGGGCGATTCCGTCGCGGCTCGCATGGCCTTGTCCTTGGTCTCCACGATCAGGATCGTGCAGACCACGCTGATCGCCGACAGGCCGGCGAGCAGGACACCCACCCAGATCGCCCCGGGGCCGGCGATCAGTGGCGCGGCGATCAGCGGCGGGATGGCTCCGCCGAAGATGCCGGCGAGGTTGTAACCCATCCCCGCACCGGTGTAGCGGTAGCGCGCCTCGAACAGTTCGGGAAGCAGCGCACCCGCAGGGCCGTAGGCGATTCCGAAGATGAGCAGGGTGCCGGTCAGGCCGATGACGAAGGCGAATCCGCCGCCGATCTCGAGGATCGGGAACAGGACCAGCGCCCACGGGACGGCGATGGCGCACGAGGTCAGGATGACCCGGCGACGACCCACCCGATCGGACCACATGGCCGACGCGGCGGTGGACAATCCGAACACGATCGCGGCGATCATTCCCGCACTCAACACGAAGGTGCGTGACAGGTCGAGGCTCTTGGTGCCGTAGTTCGTGAGGAATGCGGTGCCCATGTAGAAGAGCGAGAACAGGCTCGCCAGCGCACCGCCGGCGATGAGGATCTCTTTCCACTGGTGACGAAAGGCATCGAGGAACGGCAGAGCGGGTTCGTTCGACGCCGGGCCATCCGACGCCGCGGCCTCGAGTGCCTTGCGACGCTGCACATCTCGGAACACGGGTGTCTCCGCGACCGCGAGCCGAACCCAGAGGCCGACGGCGACGAGGGCGAACGACAGGATGAACGGGATCCGCCAGCCGTAGTCGAGGAAGGCCGAGCTGGTCTCGCCGAGGGTCAGCGAGGCGATCAAGAAGGTCAGGCTCGACAGGAAGAACGCGAACGCCGGGCCGAGCTGCGGGAACATCGCGTACAGCCCACGCTTGCCCGCCGGTGCGTATTCGGCCGTCAGCAGCGTCGCGCCGGCCCATTCACCACCGACGGCGAAGCCCTGGAGGAATCGCAGGACGACCAGAGCGATGGGTGCTCCGATGCCGATCCCCGATTCGGCGAACCCGAAGACGCCGGACTCGTACCCCGGGAGGAGTCCCATCGCCACGGTCGCGAGGCCCATGATGAGCAGGGTCCACACCAGCGTGCGCTTGCGGCCGATCCGGTCACCGAAGTGCCCGAAGAGCATCGCCCCGACCGGCCGGGCGAAGAACGCCACGGCGAAGGTCGCGAAGGACGCGATCGTGCCCGTGACCTCGTCGGCCGCCGGGAAGAACACCGTCGGGAAGACCAGCGCTGCCGCGGTCCCGTAGATGAAGAAGTCGTAGAACTCGATGGTCGTGCCGATCGAGCTGGCGGCGGCGACACGTCGAAGACTGGTGGGCTTCGACGCAGGCGGGGTGTGGGGTTCGGGCGGTAGGTCTGCGCGTGGTGGATCGGCGGGGATCGTGGTCACTTGACGTCGTCCTTCTGTGCAGGCGGCAGAGTCGCGGTCGAGCGGCTCTGTCGAAGACCGGGCACGGAGCCCGTACACCCTTCGGCCGCTGGAATGATTTCCGTCACTCTCAGCGCCGTGCGTGATGCATATCATAGCCTGACGGGTGTGTCGGACCCGCGGCACCCCCGAAGAGGGGGACACGAAAAACGCCCACACCTGCGGCTTTGGTCTCGTCAACGCCGAGGAGTACAGTCGTGCGCATGCAGCGTGCACTCCTTCTCGGTTGCCGCGGCGGGGTCTGACACGACCGGCCCTCCGTCGCGGGGCCCAATCACGCGCCGGTCACTTTCCTTCCAGACACGGAGAATGACCAACCATGGCACCAGCAGACACCTTCACCTCCGGCGCGAGCCGAATCGTCGAGCCGTCCGGCCCGATTCCCGCCGACCAGCCCGTATGGAATCCGCAGCGCAACTCCGCGATGCCGGTTCATCGCTATCGTCAGTTCGCCGACGAGGTCGAGACGATCTCGCTGCCGGACCGTACCTGGCCCGACAAGGTCATCACCAAGGCGCCGCTGTGGTGCGCGGTCGACCTGCGTGACGGAAACCAGGCCCTGATCGATCCAATGAGCCCGGCGCGCAAGCGTCGCATGTTCGACCTCCTGGTCCGGATGGGCTACAAGGAGATCGAGGTCGGGTTCCCGTCGGCCAGCCAGACCGATTACGACTTCGTCCGCGAGATCATCGAGGACAACGCGATCCCCGACGACGTCAGCATCCAGGTGCTGACCCAGTGCCGCGAGGAACTGATCGAGCGCACCTTCGAGGCCTGCCGCGGTGCGGCGAACGTCATCGTGCACTTCTACAACTCCACCTCGGTGCTGCAGCGTCGTGTGGTCTTCCGCGCCGACAAGCCCGCGATCATCAAGATCGCCACCGACGCCGCCCACAAGGTGCTGGAGGTCGAGAAGCAGTATCCCGACACCAACTGGCGTTACGAGTACTCGCCGGAGTCCTACACGGGCACCGAGCTGAGCTTCGCCAAAGAGGTCGTCGACGCGGTCACCGAGGTCATCGCCCCCACCCCCGAGCGGCCGATGATCATCAACCTGCCGGCGACCGTCGAGATGGCCACGCCGAACGTCTACGCCGACTCGATCGAGTGGATGCACCGCAACCTGGCTCGCCGCGACTCGATCATCCTGAGCCTGCACCCCCACAACGACCGCGGAACCGGTGTCGCCGCAGCCGAACTGGGCTACCAGGCCGGCGCCGACCGCATCGAGGGCTGCCTGTTCGGCAACGGTGAGCGCACCGGGAACGTGTGCCTGGTGACCCTGGGCATGAACATGTTCAGCCGGGGCGTCGACCCGCAGATCAGCTTCTCCGACATCGACGAGATCCGTCGCACCGTCGAGTACTGCAACCAGCTCAACGTCCCCGAGCGCCACCCCTACGGTGGTGATCTGGTGTTCACCGCCTTCTCCGGAAGCCACCAGGACGCCATCAACAAGGGCCTCGACCAGATGAAGTTCGACGCCGACGACGCCGACTCCGACGTCGACGACATCGTCTGGGCCGTACCGTATCTGCCGATCGACCCCAAGGACGTCGGCCGCAGCTACGAGGCCGTCATCCGCGTGAACAGCCAGTCCGGCAAGGGCGGCGTCGCCTACATCATGAAGGCCGACCACGGCATGAACCTGCCGCGTCGCCTGCAGATCGAGTTCAGCCGCGAGATCCAGAAGATCACCGACGGCGAGGGCGGCGAGGTCAATCCCAAGGAGATGTGGGACGTCTTCGCGCAGAACTACCTGCACCCGGTCTGGCCGCTGGAGCGCATCCGGCAGAAGGTCGACGCGGCCGAGGTCGACGGCGGCGAGGACCACATCACCGCGGTCGTGAAGGTCGAGGGCAACGAGCGCGAGATCACCGGTGCGGGCAACGGGCCGCTGGCCGCCTTCGTCGATGCCCTGGGCACCGTCGGCTATGAGGTCCGGGTCCTGGACTACAGCGAGCACGCCCTGACCGCCGGCGGCGACGCCAGCGCCGCCGCGTACGTCGAGACCGAGGTCAACGGCGAAACCGTCTGGGGTGTCGGCGTGGCATCGTCGATCACCACCGCCAGCCTGCGTGCCGTGGTGTCCGCGGTCAACCGCGCGTACCGCGTCACCTCGACGCCGCCGGCCGAGGACGAGGCAGCGCCGCGGACCTGGGCACCGTAGGTCGCAGACCCTCGTCGAAGACAGAATCCGGCTGATGGGCCGGGACCCGAGGCAAGCGTTTCGTCTCCGGTCCCGGCCCATCGGCGTATCCGCTCGGCGTCGGATCGACGAAACCGGACATCTGACCCATACGACCGATCAGCTCGGCGTGGAATACGGTAGCGACATGGCAGCCACCACGACGCGAGAGTTGTATCTGGAGACGGGCCTCGCCGTTCTCGCGGATTCGGGCTACAGCGCACTCAAGCTCGCCGAGGTCTGCAAGCGGCTCGGGGTCACCAGCGGTTCCTTCTACCACTTCTTCAAGAACTGGTCGGACTACACCAGCCAGGTCATCACGCACTGGTACGACTCGCGCACCGAGGCCGAGTTGGCGGCCGCCCGGACCGAACCGGACATGTCACGCCGCGTCGACGATCTCGTCCAGAGTGCCCTCGGCCTCCCTCACGACGCGGAGTCCGCGATCCGAACGTGGGCCGCGATGGATCCGGAGGTCTGCAAGGTCCAGGAAGCCGCCGACAGAGCTCGCTACGACGCGGCCCTCGAACTCCTCGACGACCGCGTCGCCGCCCACCGATACGCGAACTGGGCGCTCTACCTGCTGACCGGTTACGAGCAGACCACGCTCCCCCAGGACAAAGAGGCGCTGAAGTGGGCCGCCGACCAGTTCACCGCGGCGCTCGAGCGCGAAGCTCGCCGGTCCCGCGCGGAACGCACGACGGTCGACGGGCAACCGAGCGCCGACGTCCGTCTCTGAGGAGCTCCTCGAGCCGTAAAGGTATGCGTGCCACGTCTCGCACCCTGCCTCCTGTCGGACCCACCGTGACCACCGGTTAGTGTGCAAGAACGTCATTCGAGTATGCGAGGGATCTTGCCGAGAGCCAGACGACAGCGACGGTTGAGCACCGACAGGGCCGAAGCACGCGATCAGATCCTCGACGCCGCCGCCCGACACATCGAGCACTATGGGCTGGACCGAACGACGATCGACGACATCGCGCGTGAGACCGGGGTGTCACGGGCGACGATCTACCGCTACTTCGAGGACCGCTACGAGATCGTGCTGTCCCTCATCGGGAAACGTGCGCGAACCCTGATCGAGAAGATCCGCGAGATCATCCGCGACGAGCCCTCCTACGCCGGCAAGCTGACGGTCGGGATGATCGAACTGGTGGACCGGGGACGGCGTGACCCGATCCTGCGTTCCTTGATCTCCAGCGACACCGCTCTGCTGGGTACGCGCCTGCTCGACTCCTCGCATCTCGCAACCGATTTGACCGAGGAACTCTGGCAATCCGTCCTCGAGGAGGGCGTGGCGAAGGGTGAGTTCCGCGAAGACCTGGACATCACGCAGGCCTGCGCCTGGTTGTCCTACACCGAGATGATCCTGGTGGGGCGCCTCGAACTGGCGGACGTGACCGTGCCGCAACTCCGCCGGATGCTCGAAGCCCACCTCGTGCCCGGCTTCACCCGCGCCTGACGCCCAGACGCCGGTTCTGTGCCCCCTTCCCGACCCCGGCACACCCATGTCCGCAAAGGACACGCCGAGGGACTCGCCGAACGCATCGAGCTGAGGCGGAGCAGCCATCATCGCCGGCTTCAGTTCGTCTGTCTTGGAGAGGATCTCGGTCATGTGATCGATCAGCGCATCGAGATGCCCCTGCCGCGACGGCAGCGTCATCAACAGGAGGTCGGCACCGCGACGCACCGCCGGGGTGACCGCGGACTCCACTCCGGTGACCGATTGCGAGAGCGTGTCGAGCAGGCTCGTCACCCGCTCGGGTTCGACTTGTTCGAGCATCGCCGAGGTGTCACCGAGGAGCTGCGCCACCGACGTCGGCACCTCGACAGTCTGCGTCAGGTGCGCGCCGTCCTCCAGCCACGGTCCACTGTCCGTGTTGGGCATGAAGGCGAAGACGGGCTCACCCAGCGACGACAGCTGCTCGATCTTCAGGTCCGTCGCGACCGGAACCCGTTGGTCGGCAGCGTAGGTCAGCGCAACACGAACCCCGCCGGTCCGACCGGTCACCTCGTCGACCGTGCCGATGTTCACGCCGCGGTACACCACGTCGGAACCACTCTTCAGTCCGGACGAGTCGGTCAGGTCGACGGTGATGCTCGTGCGCTTCTCGATCGGATCGACGGCCAGCACCCCGATGAGGAGGTATCCGACGCCGAGGACCGTCGTCATGATCAGGGCGCCCGCCGAGAGCCATCCGGGGATTCGACTCATCGGACCGCCCCCACCATCTTCAACAGCAGGAAGGCGTTCGCGCTCACATCCTGCTCGGCCATGCTGACCTGCTTCACGTTGACGTTGGGCCCCAACAGGAACGGAACCAGTTTGTTCTTCGTGAACGACGTCACGGTGGCCGCATTGCCGTTCAGCTGATGCGGGCTCGCCGAGGGTTCCCGGATGAGCGGGGCGATCAGTTCGAGATTCTCCCGGACGTGAGGCAACCGCGGGATCAGCCATTCGAGACCGGTCGTCAGGGTGTTCACGTCGATCACCACGTTGAGAACCGCGCTCATGAACTGCGGGACGCGCTCCAGCCGGGTGCGGGCATGATCGGAGAAGATGAATCCCAGGTCGTCGCGCATCGCATCCAGTCGACTGCTCAGCTCGTCGGCCGCCTCGATGCTCCGTCCGAGAGAGTCCAGGTTGTCTGCCGACTCACGTACTGCCGCAGAACCGAATTCGGACAGACCACGCAGCTCCGCGACATCCGAGGGCAGGGTCTTGTTCAGCTCGGCGATGGCGTCCTGGAGACGGGTGACGCTCCCGGCGTTGACGAAGTCGGCCATGCGCGCCAGCACGTCCTCGATCTGCGGACCCGGATCGGTGTCGTCGAGGGCGACCACGTCACCGTCACCGAGGAGCTCCGGCCCCATCTCGACCGGCGGGATGAGAGCGATGTAGATGTCGCCGAGCATCGACGTCTGCCGCAGCTCGGCGCGCGTACCGCGCGGCAGCTCGACATCCTCGCTGACGTCGATGTGCGCGACCGCAGCCTCGTCGGTGAGCGTGATCGACCTCATCGAACCGACCTTCGCGCCGTTGCTTCGTACCTCGGCACCGGCGGGAAGACTCAGCAGCGAACTGAACTCGAGGTGGAGCCGGTAGGTCGGACCGCCCACACCGGTTCCCGGCATGACGTAGTTGCTGGGGTTGAACGAGCAACCGGCACAGACGATCACCGCGGCGAGGAGAACGCCGACCCATGAGGTCAGGCGACGACGCGACGAGGCGAAGCCGTGGGTCATCGGTGGCCTCCCAGGTCGTTCAGCAACAACTGCGGCAACGGGACGGTGATCGTCTTCGACGTCACCTCGCACCGGCTACCGGGGATCTTCTTGAGCGCTGCACACAACGCTCCCGCGTCGGCGCTCTTCACCGCGGCCTTGGGTGCGCGGTAGTCGACGCCGACACCACGCCCCGGACTTTCGATCATGCGGTGGAGCATCGTGAGGATTCCCGGGATCTTCCCGAGGATCTCCGGCGATTCCTCCGCCTGGGTACGCACCATGCTGACGATCGGCACCGACGCGTTGAGCACATCCATGATCAACGGGAAGTTCTCGTTGAAGAGCCGATCCAGCGGATCCAGTGCATCGGCGAGCTTCTCGACGATGGTCTTCACCAGACCCAGCATGTACTCGATCAGTGCCAGGCCGGGACCCAGCGTCTTGATGGTGGTGGACACGTTGTCCCAGTCGGCATCGACGAACTCGGTGAGCTCCGCGCTGTTCTCGATCAGGGTGCCGAACTCCCTCATGAAGGTGTCCGGGGACTCCATCAGGTTGCCGAGTTCACGCAGCTGCCGGTTGATCGTCGGTCCGAGTCCGCCCATCTCACGGTCGGCGCCCTCGAGCAGCGCCTGGAGTGGGAGGCGGCCCGACTCGTCGGCCGTGGTGATGTCCTTGAAGAACCGGGAGAGAACGAGTTCAACGCGTCCGGCACGCTGGTGGGCTCGGCGGTACGTGACTCCGGGATGCAGGTGCCGTCGAATTCGGTTCCGCCATCGGGGACTTCGGTGTTGACGAGCTCGACGCGACGATCGGTGAGGATCGAGGAGTTCACGATCGCCGCACCGACGTCACGGCCGAGGGTACGGTCGTCGATCGTCATGTCGACCTGCACCTGCGTGCCGCGCGGGGTCACCGATTCGACGGTTCCGATCTGGATACCGCGAATGGTCACTGCCGCACCCGGGTACAGACCGAATGAATTCTGGAAGGCCGCGCAGATGCCGTTGTCCGAACCGCTGTCGGTGCGGGTGAAGGCGACACTGCAGACGGCGACGACGGTGACGACGATCGTGAAGACGGCCAGCGTGCGACGTCTGGCCGGCGAGATCTTCTGCGGCTGTTGCGGTGTGGTCATCAGCAGATCCGTCCGGGAACGGGCAGGCAGACGTCGGGGAGTTCGGTGGTGAGGCCGCTCTGGTCGACGAGGGCCTTGCCCTCCGGACCGGCGAGCTCGCCGAGGCTGAGCAGCGTGGCGCGCAACTGGTCGACGACCTGTGTGGACCAGTCCTCCATCTCCTTGCTCAGGTTCCTGGCCTCGACCACCGGCCCGAGCAGCGGCTCGATCTTCTGCTGGTAGGGACCCGAGAGGAAGTCGAAGACGACGCCGACGAGGACCGAGGTCGAGTCCGCGAAGATCTTGGTCTCGGTCGCCGACGCCATCGTCGACGGCCCGAGGACCGCATACGCCCGGATCACTTCGGTGATCAGCGCCTTGTTGTCGAGCACCGCGCCCACGTATTCGTTGGACAGCGACAGCAGGTCGGTGATCTGGTTCTTCTGCTCCGCGAACAGTTCGATGATGCGCTGCATGTTGGTCACCGTGCTGCGCACCGATCCGGGTGCGCCGGCGAGGGCATCCGACGACGCGGACATCGCATCTCGTAGTGCCCTGGTGTCGATCTCGTCGGTCACCTCGACCGCGCTCTTGACGAGGTCGTTGACGAGGAACGGCACCGCCGCCCGCGACTGTGGGATCGGTTCACGCAGTGGGTTGGTACCCGAGGGCATCATCGCGAGGTACAGACCGCCGACCGGGGTCAGCATCCGCACGCTCACCGACGTCGTATCCCCCACGAAGACATCGTTCTTCACGGTGAACTCGACGTCGACGTGGTCGTCTTCGAGAGTGAGCCCGAGGACCTTGCCGACCGGGATGCCGGCCACGCGAACGGTGTCACCCGCGCGGAGGTTACCCGACTCGCTGAGCTGCAGATGGAAGGTCTGGTTGCCCGGTGGCTTGAGGTACAGGATGCCCGTCGTCGCGATGACGATCGCGACGACGGCGATACTGATGGCCGCCCACCACATCTGGGATCTGCTCGACGCATACTCCGAGCCGATCAGGGTCTTGCTCCTGGTGTCGCTCATCGGTCCCCCTTGCACACCGTGAGGGCTCGGCCGTTCATGAGCACCGTCGCGGCAACGGGCATCGAGAAGGTCCCGTTGCTGCACGACGACGCCGGATTCGCCTTCGGGATGAGCTGATTCAGCCCCTCGAGCACGCCCGGCAACATCGACAGCGACTTCACCGCCGCGGTGGTGTCCGGGATGACCTCGGAGATCTTCTGCGTCACATCATCGGTGGTGCCGGTCGCCCCGAGGCCCATCAGCGAGAGGGCATCGGTGACCCGCAGGATCTCGGAGAGTTCGATCGAGCCCTTGCCCATCAGGGACAGGAACTCCTCCATACGGGTGGCGATGGGGATGAAGATCGAGTGGAAGACCTTGAGGATCGCGGCGAGATTCGCCGAGCGGCCGTTGATCTCCTTCGAGATCCGTTCCAGGTTCCCGACGATCGTCTCCATCACCGCGGTCCGGTCACTGGCGTAGGAGGTGAGCAGCGAGACGTCCTTGAGCACCGGCGTCATGTCGCTGCTCCCACCGTCGATGAGTGCGACCAGGTTGGTCGCGAGACGGTTGTAGACCTCGGGATCGGCCGCGCTGAGCAGCGGGCGCAGGCCGTTGAACACCGTGGTGATGTCGAAGGAGTCCGCGGTGTTGGTGACGAGTGCGCCGTCGGCTACCGCCGGCGCGGCCTCCTCGCCCCGGATGAGCTCGATGTAGCGCTGCCCGGTCAGGTTCTGGAATCGGATGGACAGCTTGTCCGAGGTACGCAGTCGGTGTTCGTCCTGGATGTGGAAGGAGACCTCCGCACGGGCGTCGTCGGTCAGGTCGATCCCGGTCACCTTGCCGATCTGGACACCGCGCAGACGGACGTCGGCGTTCTGGGTCAGACCGAAGACGTCGCCGAACGTGGCACGGTAGTCCACGGTCTGGCCGGCCACGGGACGCTGGATGGCCTGCACGATCAGGGTGATGATGAGCGCGGCGGCAACACCGAGGATGGCGAGCCGGATGGCGGCTTGGCGTGGACTCTTCACCGCTGTTCCCTCTCCGTCGGTGCTTCCGTGGTCTTCGCCAGTGCGGCCAGGGGTTGTCCGAATGCCGGGAATCCCTGCAGGAGGATCTCGGTGTCGAGGTCGACGCGGTCGCCACGACGATGCAGTGCCCCGTCGGCGCCGTCGAGCAGGCGCTCGACCTTGGCCGGCGTGATGCCTTGCAGCCCTTGGTTGAGCGGGACGATCAGGCCGAGCATCACGTCCATGAGACCGGCCATCGGGGCGAGCGCGCCCACGAGACGCCCGGCGAACGAGAAGACCAGGTTCGAGACCTCGACGACCGTGCCGTTGGCCAGTTCGACCTGAGCCGGATCGTCGAGATCCTCGACCGAGGCCAGCGAGTTCAGGATGCCGATGGCCGACGGGGTGAACACCGCGGCTCCCTCGGAGGCATTGGCGATCTTGGGCAGCAACTCACCCATCGACAGGTTCATCTTGCGCTGCATGGTCCGCAGCATCACCAATCCGGATGCCATCAGCGGCGCCGACGCGGCGGTGAGCTCGGCACCGGCGTCGAGTGAGGTCGCGAGGTCACGATTGACGACGTCGATCATCAGTCGTCCCGAGTCCCGCATGATCGTCGTGATGGTGTCGTCGGACGCCCCGTTGCCGAGATCGAGAACCTCCGCGGGACGCAACGGGTCACCGGACCCGGTGGGAACCAGTTCGACTGCCGTCGAACCGAACACGGTGCCCGAGATGAACCGGACGTCGAGCTCGTCGGACAGTTCGCCGAACCGCTCGTCATCGACCGAGAGGGTGATCAGCTGACGACCCGGCCCGTGCGGACGATGGTCGACGACCTCGCCGACCGTGAGCCCGTGCAGCCGGACGGGTGTCGCTTCTCCCACACCGTCGCCGAGGTCGGAGACCACCAGGGCGAATCGCACGCCGTCGGCGGGAGCCGGCGTGACCTTCTGCCACACCACGACCGCGAGGACCGCAACAAGCGCGAGGACGACGAGACCACGGATGCGGTATCCGCGGATGCTGGGTTCACGATGCGAGCTCATGCTCCTCACCCCGCGAAATCGATTGACGATTCGAGACCCCACATCAGCAGGGTGAGGACCATGTCGCAGACGGTGATCGCGACGAGGCTGGCGCGGATCGCCCGGCCCGATGCCACGCCGACGCCCTCGGGCCCGCCCGACGCGTAGAAGCCCTGGTACGCGTGCACGAGGGTGACCACCACGACGAACACCGCAACCTTGATCAGCGAGTACACGAGGTCGACAGGCTGCACGAACATGTCGAAGTAGTGCTGATAGGCGCCGGTCGCCTGACCTTGCACCGCGGTGACCGTGAGTTTGGTGGTCGCGAAGCCGAGCGCGAGCGCGATCAGGTACGCGGGGATCACGGTCAGCACCGAGGCGATCACGCGCGTCGACACCACATACGGCACCGGATCGATCGCCTGCGCCTCGAGGGCATCGATCTCCTCGGAGATCCGCATCGCGCCGACCTCTGCGGTGATCCGGCACCCGGCCTGTGCGGCGAATCCGACCGCGGCGATCAACGGCGCGAGCTCACGGGGGTTGGCCAGCGCCGACATGGCCCCGGCGAGCGGACCGACACCGAGCATGTCGAGAACCTCGAAGCCGATGATTGCCGATCATCGCGCCGGAGACGACACCCATGAGCGCGAGAACCGGTGCCACACCGCCACCGACGATGACCGCGCGTCCGTTGCCCCAGGCGAGGCCGGTGAAGATCTCGGTGGTCTGACGACGGTGTTTGGCCAGCGCATGCCCGACACCGCGCAGCGCCATCCACACGAAATGGAACTGGCGTCCCAGAGCGTCGACCGGTTCCCACGCGCGCTCGATCGAGCGCGTCCAGCCGAACCCGCGACGCCGGTACACGGCGGGTTCGTTGATCTCGGTGCTCAGCGACTATCAGTCACCTCGACCCAACACTTCTTCGCGGCATCACTTGTACCCGTCAGAGGAATCGAATGGGAACGAACATCATGGTCAGCTGGGTCAGCGCGAGGTTGATGACGACGCAGGCCAGGATGCCCAGCACGACTGCGGCATTCACGCTGTCGGCGACACCCTTGGGCCCGCCCTTCGCCTCCAGCCCGCGGTGGCAGGCGATGGCCGCCACGACGAAACCGAAGACCACCGCCTTGCCGAGGCAGATCAGCAGGTCAGTGATCGACGCGAAGCTGCCGAACGACAACCGGTACGAGCCGGGTGCGACGCCCTGACCCAGGGCGGCAACGGCAAAGCTGGAGAGAATGCTCATCAAGATCACGAGCACCGAGAGCGCCGGCGCCACCACCGACATCGCCACGAGGCGTGGTGCGACGAGACGCTGGTGAGGGTCGATGCCCATGGTGCGCAGGGCGTCGATCTCGTCGCGAATCGTCCTGGCGCCCAGGTCCGAGGCGATGGCGGAACCGCCGGCTCCGCCGACGAGCAGTGCCGTGGCCAGCGGCGCGATCTGCTGCATGACCCCCATACCGCCGACGGCGCCGGCCATCGAATTGGCGCCGACGTTGGACGCGACGCTGCCGATCTGGACCGCGATCACGACCCCCATCGGGATGGAGATGAGGATCGCCGGCCAGAGTGAGACCGACACGAAGAACCAGCCCTGAACGAGACTCTCGCGCAGGGGGAATCGGCCGGTCATCGATCTCGGCAACGGCAATCGCCGACGACCGCGTCGTCATCCGGATCAGTCGGCCGAACGTGCGGACCGATCCGAGCACATAGGTGACGGGACCCGAACGCGCGACCCCGATGCTCGCAGTGCTCACGACACCCCCGTCAACTGCGCTCCGACACTCCCCCCGGCCACGAAATGTGACCGAACGCACGAAGCATAGGGAGCCGGGATCCTGCCGGGCAAGCCTGATAAGTCACGTGCCACAAGATTCGGGCCCCGAAACTGACCGTCGAGTAGATAGGACCGCGCACACGTTCGAACCGCCTTGGCCGCACGGTTTTTCAGCGGCCGCAGCACCTGGCCTGCGGGTTCACTCCGACCCCAGACTCTCGCCGCCGTCCAAATCCGACATCACGCGTAGTCACATCGAACCCTCGACTGTGTTCTCGGTCTCATTTCCCGACGGCGGCCCGTTCGGCTCACCTCGGCAGGTCCCGGGAGTGCCGTCGTGCGGTCCGGCGACGCGACATGGGGCATC
This sequence comes from Gordonia sp. YY1, assembly GCF_009872315.1. Taxonomy (NCBI): domain Bacteria; kingdom Bacillati; phylum Actinomycetota; class Actinomycetes; order Mycobacteriales; family Gordoniaceae; genus Gordonia; species Gordonia sp. YY1. Next base: position 96,170 of record NZ_WXYI01000008.1, read on the forward strand.
GAATGCGAGCTCGGCGAAACCGCCACGCGAACCTGCGACACTCCCCTAACGTCACGACCTACCCCCATCCCCACCCCCATCCATAGGAGACTCACCCATGTCCGAAGTGATCGTCGTCGCCACCATCTCGCCCAAGGCCGGCGAGGAGCAGGCCGTCCGCGATGCTGTTCTGGCCGCCATCCCCCAGGTGCACGGCGAACCCGGCTGCGGGAAGTACGCACTGCACGAGGCGACGGGCGACTCGACCGATCTCGTGATGATCGAACGCTGGGAGTCGTTCGAGGCACTGTCGACGCACGGCAGCGCACCGGCGCTGACCGAACTCGGCAAGAAGATCGGCCCGCTGCTGGCCGGCCCGCTCGACGTGAAGACGTTCAGCGCCGTTCCCGCTGGTGACGCGGACAAGGGCGCCATCTGACACCCTGACGCGACAACGCCCTCGCCCGAATCCACTCGGGCGAGGGCGCCTGAACCTCTCGAATCCCCGGCGCCTTGTTGATTCAGCGGACAGGCACGTGCTAGACCGGTATAACGATCGTTAGATAAAGTAACCGGCGCCATGCGGTGCTCGGTCACGTCCGCGACACCACATGCTCGAGAGGAAACCTTCATGCCCGAAGCCGTCATCGTCGACGTAGTCCGCCTCGCATCCGGAAAGGGCAAGCCCGGTGGCGCCCTGTCGGAGACCAAGCCGGTCGAACTGCTCGCCCACGTGCTGCGCTCGCTCGTCGAGCGCAACGACATCGACCCGGCCATCGTCGACGACGTGATCGGCGGCTGCGTCGGCCAGGCGGGCGAGCAGGCGCTCAACATCTCGCGTACCGCACTGCTGTCGGCCGGTTTCCCGGAGTCCGTCCCGGCGACCACCGTCGACCGCCAGTGCGGATCGAGCCAGCAGGCCGCCCACTTCGCCGCACAGGGCATCATCGCCGGCGCCTACGACGTCGTCATCGCCGCCGGCGTCGAGTCGATGAGCCGCGTGCCCATGGGCTTCTCCACCGCCGGCCGCAGCCCGTACGGTCCGAGCATCGAGGCCCGTTACCCGGAAGGCCTTGTCAACCAGGGTATTTCGGCCGAACTGGTGGCCGCGAAGTGGAAGTTCGACCGCGAGGCACTCGACACCTTCGCCGCGCAGTCCCACCAGCGCGCCGCTGCCGCCGCTGCCGATGGCTTCTTCGATCGCGAGATCCTGCCCATCGACGTGGTCAACGCCGCGGGTGAGACGTTCACGCACAAGGTCGACGAGACCGTGCGCGCCTCCACCACCGCCGAGGGACTGACCGGGCTCAAGTCGTCGTTCTACAACGAGGATCTGGCCAAGCGGTTCCCGGAGATCAACTGGCACATCACCCCGGGCAACTCCTCGCCGCTCACCGACGGCGCATCCGGTGCCCTCATCATGAGCGACACGATGGCGTCGAAGCTGGGCCTGACCCCGCGCGCCCGTTTCCACTCGTTCTCGGTCGCCGGCGACGACCCGATCTTCATGCTGACCGCACCCATCCCGGCCACCCACAAGATCCTCCAGCGTTCGGGGCTGTCCATCGAGGACATCGACGCCTACGAGGTCAACGAGGCGTTCGCGTCGGTCCCGATGGCCTGGGCCCAGGAGTTCGGCGCCGATCCCGCCAAGCTGAACCCGCGCGGCGGTGCCATCGCCCTGGGTCACGCACTCGGTTCGTCGGGCACCCGCCTGCTGGGCACCCTGGTCAACCACCTGGAGGCAACCGGCGGCCGCTACGGCCTGCAGACCATGTGCGAAGGCGCCGGCATGGCCAACGCCACCATCATCGAACGTGTCTGAGGCAGCCAAAACCGCTGCTGCCAAACGGTTCACGATCGACACCGAGGGACACGACTGGCGGCGGCGCGAACCCGTGCCGCTGCCGTCGACCCTCGTCGCGGCGAAGCACGCGTTCTACGAGCGCGGGTTTCACGGGACCTCGATCCGCGACATCGCCTCGCGGGCCGGGGTCTCCCTGCCGACGCTCTACTACCACCACGACAACAAACTCGGCATCCTCGTGGAGTTGCTCGAAGCGGCGATGACCTCGGTCCTCGCCTGGGTCGGAGCAGCCATCGAGGAGGGACGTACGCCGAGCGAGAAGCTGTCGAACGCGATCGAGTCCATCGTCCTGCACATGACCAGCGACCTCGAGCTGGCCAGTGTCGCAAGCGAGTTCCGTCATCTCGACCCGGAGGACCCGCGCCGCGAGCCCTACATCGCGATGCGGACCGAGACCGAGACCATGCTCGCCGACGTCATCCAGGCGGGCCTGGAATCGGGCGAGTTCCGGTTCGACCAGGACGTCAAGGACGTCCTGCGCTACCTGTTCGGCGCCTGCCAGGCGGTGACCACCTGGTACCGCCCGTCCGGTGCGCGGACACCCGCCGAGGTCGCGGCGTCCTACGCCCTGATCGCGCTGCGGGTCGTCGGCGCGCAGGGCACGAACGACGACTGACACATCCATCGCAGACTCACGAAAGGGAGAAAAGCCATGAAACGCACCATCTTCGAAGCCGAACACGAGGCCCTGCGGGAAACCGCGCGTCAGTTCCTGATCCGCGAGTGCCTCCCCTACAACGACGAATGGACCAAGGCCGGTCAGGTCGACCGTGAGATCTTCAAGAAGGCCGGCGACGCAGGCCTCCTGGGCTTCAACATCCCGGAGGAGTACGGCGGCGGTGGCGCGATGGACGACTTCCGCTTCAATGCGGTCGTCGTCGAGGAGTTCGCCAAGTTCGACGGCGCAGCTCCCGGCCTCAGCCTCCAGAACGACGTCGTCGCACCGTACTTCGTCCACCTGGCCAACGACGAGCAGAAGAAGCGCTGGATGCCGGGTATCGCCACCGGTGAGACGATTCTCGCCGTCGCGATGACCGAGCCGGGCGCCGGTTCCGACCTCGCCGGCATCAAGACCTCGGCGAAGCTGGACGGCGACCACTACGTCCTCAACGGCAACAAGACCTTCATCTCGTCGGGCATCAACTCCGACCTCGTGGTCGTGGTGTGCCGCACCAACCCGGACCCCGAGGCCGGCCACAAGGCGTTCTCGCTCCTCGTCGTCGAGCGCGGCATGGAAGGCTTCGAGCGCGGTCGCAAGCTCGACAAGATGGGCCTCAAGGCGCAGGACACCGCCGAGCTGCACTTCAACAACGTGCGCGTCCCGGTCGAGAACCTACTCGGCCAGGAAGGCATGGGCTTCTACCACCTCATGCAGAACCTGCCCTCCGAGCGTCTGTCGATCGGCATCGGTGCGATCGCCGGCGCCCGCGCCATCTTCGACGAGACCCTGCAGTACACCAAGGACCGCAAGGCATTCGGCCGTCCCATCGGCACCTTCCAGGCGAACCGCTTCACGCTCGCCGAGATGGCCACCGAGCTGGACATCGCCGAGGTCTACATCGACCGCTGCCTGCAGGGCGTGCTCGACGGTGAGCTGAACGCCGTCGACGCCTCCAAGAACAAGTGGTGGTGCACCGAGCTCGCCAAGCGCGTCATCGACAGCTGCCTCCAGCTGCACGGCGGCTACGGCTACATGAACGAGTACCGCGTGGCCCGCGCCTACACCGATGCCCGCATCCAGACGATCTTCGGTGGCACCACCGAGATCATGAAGGACATCGTCGGCAAGAGCCTGGGCGTCTGACCCCGAGAGCACGGACGAAGGCCGGTGGCTCACGCGAGAAGCGTGGGCCACCGGCCTTTGTCGATCACTGACCGTGTTCGGCGCCCGCGGCCATCAGAAGTTCGACGACCTGCGCGACCGCGGTTCGGGCGCGCGGCCGCACCAAGGCCTCGTACACCCGTGCCGCCCGAACTCCCTTGAGTTCCAGCCGCTTCACGCCCGGGTGACGAACCGCGAACCGCGGCATCAACGCGATCCCATGACCTCCGGCGACGAGCGCCTCGATGGTGGTGAAGTCCAGCATGCGTTGCGTCACCCGGGGCGCGACACCGGTCACCGCCGAGATCGACTGCAGCACATCGTCGACCGGGAAACCCTCGACGCTGATCCAATCGTGTTCGGCGAGCTCGGACACCGCCACCTCGTCGGCCTCGGCGAGGGTGAGTCCCCTGGTGTGGTGGGGTTTCGGGGCTGGGGTGAGGCCGTCACGTTGCGTGTCGGTGCCCCTGTTGAGGCGGGCCATCGCGTAGTGGTCAGTGAGTTACCTACCCAGTGACTCAACAGAAGGACACACGACGCGATGACCCACGATCATTCTGCCTTGCTCGCCCAGCTCGATGCACTTACGGCCGCTGATTCCGGCGCGGTGTTCGCCGAGTTGATCCGAGCGGGCCTACAAGCCCTGATCGAGGCCGAGGCCAGCGAGAAAATCGGTGCCGGCCGCTATGAGCGTTCCGCGGAACGCTCGACTCACCGTAACGGCCACCGCACCAAGACCGTGTCAACGACCTCGGGTGATGTCGAGGTCAAGATCCCCAAGCTACGATCCGGGTCGTTCTTCCCGAGCCTGCTCGAACGACGCAGACGCATCGACAAAGCACTGCACGCAGTGGTGATGGAGGCCTACGTCCACGGCGTGTCCACGCGCTCGGTCGATGACCTCGTCAACGCCCTCGGCGTGTCCTCGGGCATCTCCAAGTCCGAAGTCTCCCGCATCTGCGCCGGCCTCGACCAGGAAGTGGCCGCGTTCCGCGAGCGCTCGCTGACCCACACCGAGTTCCCGTACGTGTTCGCCGATGCCACTTTCTGCAAGGTTCGCGTCGGTGCCCACGTGGTGTCGCAAGCGTTGGTCGTGGCGACGGGAGTGTCGATCGACGGCACCCGTGAAGTGTTGGGTACCGCAGTCGGCGACTCGGAGTCCTTCGAGTTCTGGCGTGAATTCCTCGCCTCCCTCAAAGCGCGGGGTCTGTCTGGGGTGCATCTGGTCATCTCCGATGCCCACGCCGGATTGAAAGCCGCTGTGGCCCAACAGTTCACCGGCTCATCGTGGCAGCGATGCCGGGTTCACTTCATGCGGAACCTGCACGGTGCGGTGTCAGCAAAACAGGCACCCGTGGTGACCGCGGCGGTCAAGACCATCTTCGCTCACACCGAGCCCGCCGAGGTCGCCGCGCAGTGGGACCAGGTCGCCGACACCCTGGAATCGTCGTTCCCGAAGGTGGCGGCGATGATGGCCGATGCCAAACCCGACGTGCTCGCGTTCACCGCGTTCCCACACGCGCACTGGCAGAAGATCTGGTCCAACAACCCCATCGAACGGCTCAACAAGGAGATCAAACGCCGTGCCGATGTCGTCGAGATCTTCCCCAACCCCGCCGCGTTCCTGCGGTTGGCGACCGCGGTCGTGATCGAGGCCCACGACGAGTGGCAAGTCACCCGCCGCTACCTCTCCGACATCAGCATGGCCGAACTTCGCAAGGTCATCGCCGCCAAACATCAAGCCACCGAAACAGTCGACGAAACACGCCAAATCGCCTAACATTCACCACGACTCGTTGATCACAACGCGTGGCTCACGCCGGTCCGAAGTCCACCACCCCAAGGGGCGCTATCCTCGGCGAGCGGACTGTCGACGGGGACGATGACGTCGACCGGTTCACGCATCAGCTCGGCGACCCGCACCCGAGACCGGTTGACGGCGGGTGCCCGTTCGTCCCGGTGGGTCACGACGATGTCGAAGTCCGCAAGAGCCGGAGCTGCACCCGGGTATCCGACGTCGAGGTGAAAGGCGTGCACCTCGATCCCGGACTCGGTGGCGCGATCGAGGACGGTCGGCAACAGCAGCGTCGAGCCCGACGGGAACATCGCCAGCCGCACGCGAGCCCGGCCCGACCGATACGACGCCATCTCTTCCTGGGCCCGCTCGACGGCGGCGATCACCTCGTCGGCCCGCAGCACCAGCGCGCGGCCCGCCTCGGTCAGCCGGATGCGCCGCCCGTCGGGTTCGAACAGCGGCACGCCGGCCTCGTCGGCGAGGACCTTGAGTTGCTGCGAGACCGCCGACGGCGTCATGTGCATCGCGTCGGCGACCGCACCGATCGACTCACGATCGGCAAACTCACGCAGCAACCGCAGCCGGCGGACCTCCATGCGCCAAAGGTACCGATACTCGACCGAACCACCCTGTGGAATGTCTCCACCACCGAAACGGTTGTTGTGACCATGGCATCACAAGACGTAACCATCGAAACCTTCGAAGACACCATCTCCAAGGACGGCATCGTCCTGCTCGACTTCTGGGCGAGCTGGTGTGGACCGTGCCGCATGTTCGCCCCGGTCTTCGAGAAGGCGTCGGAAGCCCATTCCGACATCTTCTTCGGCAAGATCGACACCGAGGCACAGCAGCAGCTCGCCGGAAGCCTTGGCATTCAATCGATTCCGACGCTGATGGCGTTCCGCGACGGCATCCTCGTGTTCAACCAGCCGGGCGCGCTGCCCGCTGCACAGCTCGAGGAACTGATCGGCGCGGTCGAGGCGCTCGACATGGACGACGTCCGGGCGAAGGTCGCAGCCGCTCAGAAGTGACGGGCTGAGCTCGACCCCCGGATGGATTGTTCAGTAGATCTGAACAATCCATCCGTTTAAATTCGATTGTCCTTCATCACCACGCCTCGGACGATGGTGTGCATGTCCACTCGTGACCGGTTGCTCGCCCTCGGCGTCGTGTTCTTGTGGGGACTAAATTTCGTCGCGATCCACCTCAGTCTCGAGCACTTTCCGCCGTTCTTCCTGGCTGCGCTCCGTTTCGCGGTCATGGCGATCCCGGTCGCCCTGTTCGTCCGGTTCCCGAAGGTCCGCCTCAAGTGGTTCCTGGTCTACGTGGCGGGCTTCGGAACCGTGCAGTTCATGTTCCTGTTCCTGGCGATGACCCTGGGTATGCCGGCCGGGCTCGCCTCGCTGGTGCTGCAGACATCGGCGCCCTTCACGGTGATCCTGGGGGTGCTGTTCCTGCGTGAGCGGATGACGTTCGCCCAGGTCGTGGGCCTTCTGGTCGCCGTCGGCGGCATGGGCCTGATCGCCGTCGACCGCGCCACCGGCAGCGATATCGGTGTGGCCGCCCTCCTCCCCATCGGTCTCACCATCCTGGGTGGCCTCAGCTGGGCGATCGGCAACATCGGCGGGCGCCTGGCCCAGCCCGACGACTCGTTCCGCATGACACTGTGGATGGCCGTCGTCGCGACCCCGCCGCTGTACCTGGCGAGCCTGATCATCGAAGGCCCGGCCGCGGGCTTCGACTCACTGATGGCGATCGGCACCGAGACAGGGCTACGTGCGCTCGGCGGACTCGTCTACCTGGCCGTCTTCGGCACCCTCGTCGGCGCCGGCCTGTGGACCATGCTCCTGAGCCGCAACGACGCCAGCAGGGTGTCGCCGATGTCGCTGCTCGTGCCCGTCGTCGGCATCAGCGCATCCTTCGCCTTCCTCGGCGAGGTTCCGACGGTCGGCGAGATCGTCGGAGCGGTGATCGTCGTCAGCGGTTGCGCGGTCGGCGTGATGGCGCGCCCGCGGTCGCGCAGGCGTCACCGAGCACCAGCCGTGGCCACGGTCACGCGCACTGCATCGGAAGGCGATGCCGACCACGCGTGCGTCGGGGCGATCGCGCCCGGACGTCAGCCGGCGATCGACTGCTGATCCGCCGGCGGAGCCCCGTCGAGTGCTCGCCGGACCTCCGCACACATCCGGTCCACCGCCGCGCGGGCGCCCGGGCTGATCAGGGTCATGTTGACGAACCCGTGGATCATCGAACCCTCCCGCCGCAGCGTGACGGGGACCCCTGCTTCCTCGAGCCGTTTCGCGTAGGCGAGGCCCTCGTCGCGCAACGGGTCGAAGCCGGCGACGATGACATGTGCCGGCGGCAGTCCGCCGAGGTCGTCGGCGAGCAGTGGCGAACAGCGCGGGTCGCTGCGCTGTTCGAGGTCGGGGACGTAGTGGTCGTTGAACCACTCGATACCGTCCGTGGTCAGGAAGAACCCGGTCGCGAACTCACGTCGCGACGGGGTCTGCGCGGAGAGATCGGTGACGGGGTAGATGAGCAGCTGGAAGACCGGCGTCACCGGTTCGTCCCGGACCAGCCGGGCCACCACGGTGGCCAGGTTCCCGCCCGCACTGTCACCGGCGACGACGATGCGCCGCGGATCGAGCCCCCACCGGGGAGCAACGTCGACGGCGAAGTGCCAGGCCGCCACCGCGTCCTCCACCCCACCGGGAAACGGATGCTCCGGCGCGAGCCGGTACTCGACCGACAGGACGTCGAGTCCCGTGCCGTGGGCGAGACGGCGCACGAAGGTGTCGTGGCTGATGCGGCTGCCGGTGACGAATCCGCCGCCGTGGAAGTAGACGAGCAGCCCGCCCGACTCGGTCGACGACCGGTACCGCGTGGCCGGGATCGGACCGGCGGGACCGTCGATGACGAGGTCTTCCTCCACCGCCATGGGCGGCAGGTTCTCGGCCATCGACGCACCACTCTCGTCGGTCGCCGAACGCGACCGGGCGACCTCACCCTGGAACGGATCCAAGCCGGGAACGTGTTGATTCGCCCAGCCGATCGCGGCGAGCTCGGGCGCAACCCGCTCGCCATCGGAGTTGACCGACGCCCGCCGCCCGAGCGCCGACAGTGCGGCGCCGGGAATCCTCCCCGCGGCCAGCAGCACGCCACGCTGGATTCGTGCGGGCAGGGACAAACGCAGATAAGTGTCGCGGCTCACAGTCGCAGAGCCTACTTGCTGGTCGCCGGTCGGCACGAGCAACCCGAAGATCGACCCTGTGGAACACTCGTGACCATGCCCGACCGTCCATCGTCCGCCGGATCCGTATCTCCCCGGAGCAACCGCGTGCCCGCCCGCACCTCGGTCGCGCTGGTCGCGGCTGCGGCCGCCCGCTGGGCATCGCGTACCGCGGGACGCGGCAAGGGTTCGATGATCGGCGGACTCGTCGCCGCCAAGATCGATCCCGACATCATGCGTCGTCTCGCGGCCGGCAAGCACACCGCGATCATCACCGGCACCAACGGCAAGTCGACGACCACGCGGATGACCGCCGCGGCGATGGCCGAACTCGGCGAGGTCGCCACTCAGGCCGACGGCGCCAACATGGACGCCGGCATCATCGCCACCCTCACGCTCAGCCGCACCGCGCCGCTGTGTGCACTCGAGGTCGACGAACTCCACGTGCCCCACGTCAGCGATGCGGTGGACCCCGAGGTGCTGGTCCTGCTGAACCTGTCGCGCGACCAGCTCGACCGGGTCGGCGAGATCAACATGATCGAACGACGGCTCCGCGAGGGCATCGCCCGCCATCCCTCGACCACGGTCATCGCCAACTGCGACGACGTGCTGGTGACCTCCGCTGCCTTCGACGCCCCCGACGTGGTGTGGGTGGCCGCCGGCGCCGGCTGGGTCGGCGACTCGGTGAGCTGTCCCCGCACCGGCGAACCGATCGTGCGGTCCGGTGAGGGCTGGCAGTCGACCGGCGACGAGAACTTCCGTCGGCCCACGCCCGACTGGTGGTTCGACGACGAGAACATCTACGGGCCCGACGGTTTCTCCGCCCCCATGACCCTCGCCGTCCCCGGCCGGGCCAATCGTGGCAACGCGACGCAGGCGGTGGCGGCCGCCGTCGCGATGGGAGCCGACCCGGGCAAGGCCGCCGCCGCGGTCGGAACCGTCGGCGAGGTCGCCGGGCGCTACGGCATCCACCAGATCGGAAACCATTCCGTCCGAACACTTCTCGCGAAGAACCCGGCGGGCTGGCAGGAGGCCTTGTCGATGATCGACCAGGACGCCGACGGCCTGGTGATCGCGGTGAACGGCCAGGTTCCCGACGGCGAGGATCTCTCCTGGCTGTGGGACGTGCGGTTCGAGACGTTCGAGACGATGCAGGTGGTGGCCGCCGGCGAGCGGGCCGCCGACCTGTCGGTGCGTCTGCTCTACGCGGGCGCCGAGCACACCACGATCCCCGATCCGATGGCCGCGATCGCCTCGTGCCCACCGGGGCGGGTCGAAGTGCTCGCCAACTACACCGCGTTCCGCGATCTGGGGATCGCCATGGAACGTGCGGAACGTGCACGGAGGGCCGAACAGTGAGCGAGTCGACGCTGCGCATCGGGCTGGTCCTGCCCGACGTCATGGGCACCTACGGCGACAGCGGCAACGCCCTCGTCCTCAAGCGCCGCGCGATCATGCGCGGCATCGACGCCGAAGTCGTGCACATCACGCTCGACGACCCGGTTCCCGATTCGCTGGACATCTACACCCTCGGTGGCGCCGAGGATTACGCCCAGCGCCTGGCGACCCGGCACCTGGCCCGCTATCCCGGCCTGCAGCAGGCCGCCGCGGCGGGCCGCCCGGTCCTGGCGATCTGTGCCGCCATCCAGGTACTCGGCCACTGGTACGAGACCTCGGCGGGCGAACGCGTCGACGGCATCTCGCTGTTCGACCTGACGACGGCGCCGCAGGCGAAACGCAGCATCGGTGAGCTGATCACCGAACCGACTCTGGCTGCGCTCACCCAGCCGCTCACCGGATTCGAGAACCACCGCGGCGGAAGCACACTGGGCTCAGACGCCGCACCTCTCGGTCGGGTCAAACACGGCGTCGGCAACGGCGTCGGCGACGGCACCGAGGGCGTCGTGCAGGGCAGCGTGATCGGCACCTACATGCACGGTCCGGCGCTGGCCCGCAACCCGGAGCTCGCCGATTACCTCCTCGCAACCGCGATGGGCGTCGAATCGCTTGCGCCGCTAGACCTCCCCGAGGTCAGCCGGCTGCGCAAGGAGCGCCTCGCCGCCGGGCGGCGACGGTAGGAGAACAAGCTCACTGCCCCAGAGCGATCCCCGCCGACTTTGCCGCCCGCTGCAACACCTCGACGAGCATGTCGACGGTCAGCCGCCCGGTGAAGGTGTTGTGCTGGCTCACGTGGTAGCACCCGAACACCTCGAGTGTCGCGTCGCCGCGGGTCAGGATCGTCGACGCCCCGTGCCCGAACTTCGGTGCCGGACGTGGCACCGTCCAGCCGAGCGCACCGAATGTGCGCAGTGCCGACTGCCAACCGAAAACGCCGAGCGTGATCACCGAACGCACTGTCGGAGAGAGCAGTTCGAGCTCGCCGTGCAACCAGTACGAACACCGGTCCCGTTCCTCTACGGTCGGTTTGTTCTGCGGCGGAGCGCAATGCACGGGTGCGGTGATCCGCGTACCGAACAGCTCCAGCCCGTCATCCATCGCCGCCGAATGCGGTTGACTCACCAGGCCGGCGAGATACATTGCGGAGAACAGGAAATCGCCGCTCTGGTCGCCGGTGAACATCCGGCCGGTGCGGTTGCCGCCGTGTGCGGCAGGTGCGAGTCCGACGATCAGCAACCGCGCGTCGGCCGGTCCGAGGCCGGGCACCGGACGTCCCCAGTACTCCTGGTCGGAGAACGCGCGACGCTTCTCCCGGGCCACCTGTTCACGCCACTCGACGAGCCGCGGGCATGCGCGACAGTCGATCAGGTGCGCATCGAGTTCCGCGAGATCGCGGAACCGCCGTCGAGTGTCCATATCCGACAGTAACCGCGAGCCGCGACCGGCCGGTCAGTCCAGTACGACGCACCGTTCGCGGGTGCGGTCGACGGCGAACCAGCCTCGTTCGAACTCCTGCCACTGCCGCAGGTGTGCCCGCGACTCCTCGCCGTCCCGCGCGACGGCCCGCTCCAGGCGCTCCGCCTCGGTTCCGCCGTCGAGCCACAGGGCACGAGTCAGTCGGTCGGCGATGCGACGCCGCGCCGACGAGACGCCTTCGATGATCAGTAGTGGCTGCCATTCGATCCACACCTGCGGGCCCGGCGTCGCACGGCCGTCGCGCCAGACCCGAGGACGGTAGCGGTAGTCGCGGCGTCGGACGAAGGAATGCAGGACATCGGCCTCCAGCTCGGGCCACCACGCGACCGGGTCGTCCCAGGTCGCGAAGTCGTCGGTGCGCACCAGCGTCACGCCGACCCCGCGGTCGCGCAACCGGGCGACCAGCAGATCCGCGACCGTCGACTTCCCGGCGCCCGACGGCCCGTCTATCGCGACGATCCCCGAGTCGAGACCCGCAGCGAGCTCGGCGAGACGCGCGCCGACCTCGGGCGCGACGCGGTCGGGTACCGTCACCAAGCCGTCGCGCCCACGGTCAGGCTCGGCGGGAACCGGGTCAGCGACGCCGTGATCGGCGCCTCCGGAACCCGGGTCACCGCCGTCCGTCCGGTCCTCAGGTATCCGGCGATCGCGGCGTCGAGTGGCCGATTCCCGCGGCCGAGCTGGGCGTGGTCGCCTCCGCCGACGGTGATCAGGTGGCTGCCCATCCGGCGTTGCATGACCAGACTTCCGCGGTACGGCGTCTGCGGGTCCCCGACGCTCTGGATCTGCAACGGCCGTACGGCGAGTCCCCGATCCCTGATCCGGATCGGACGGGCGACCGGGGGTGCTCCGGCACAGGCCATCCCCGAACGGTAGACGAGTCCCGGCGCCTCGAACGGGTCGGCGGTGACGTAGCCGGTGATGAACGCCGAAAGGCTCATCGACGGATCCGCGGGCACCTGGTTCTCGTTGCACAGGACGGCCGCCTGCATGTCCTGTGAGACCGTCGCCGCTTCGAGGACCGCGGGCGAGGGCTTGGCGAACTCCCCGGGGGCGCCGGCCGTCAACATCGCGATGACCGGCCAGAAGTTCCGATCGGGCGCGAACGCCCGCGTCAAGACCAGAAGTCCCGAATTCGCTTGCACCGAACCAGGTGTCAGCAGCGTCGCGACGAAGTTCTCGAACCGTGCACGCGCATCCGCGGTCAGGTCGGTTCCGGCGATGTACTGTTCGGCGATGGCGCGGAGCCCCGGCGGAACGTCCCCGACCTGCGCCGGCGGCGCGACCAGCGACGGCGGGACACCCGCCTCGGCGCTGACGCGATTGCTCCACTTCCGGTACACGGCGAGCGGAGTGGTTCCCAGATGGTAGACGTGGTCGTGGCGGGCGATCCACGCCATCATGGCGTGGACACGGGCCTTGTAGCCGGGGGTCTGTACATCGAGCAGGCTGTTCCACACGACGCCCGGATCGAATCCGGAATCGAGGACCATGCGGTCCACCCGCTGGGGGAACAGCGTGGCGTAGGTCGCGAAGAGCAATGTCCCGTACGAGACCCCGTACAGACTGATCTTGGTCTCGCCCAGCCGGCGGCGAACCACCTCGATGTCACGCGCGGTGTTCTCCGTCGTCAGGGTCGCCCCCAGACCGGGCGTCCGCCGCGCACACCGCTCGCGATTGAGTTTTCCTGCGGCGGTGAGGATTTCGGATTCCGCGCCGGTGAGCGGAGCGCACTTCAGCGGCGTGCCCGACACCAGGCCGCGCGGTTGCACGGCGACGAGATCCCATTGGTCGCGCACCTCGGCCGGCGGATGCAACTGGCTGAACATCGCGATCCCGTCGCCGCCGGGGCCTCCCGGATTCCCCATCAGGACACCGCGGCGTTGCGCCGGATCGCGGGCTGGGACGCGACTCACCAGGAGCTCGATCGTGGGCCCGTTCGGCTGGGCGTGATCCAGCGGGACCTCGACCGCGGCACACCGGACGCTCGACGGAACACCGTGAACGGCGGGACATGAGGTCCATTCCAGCTCGGGTACCGCAGCCCCGGCGGAAGGCACGGCCCGTGCCGTGTCCAGCAGGCCGATGGCGGCGATCGCGGCCATCCCCGCCGCGATCACCCGGATTCGTTGACGCCCCCGCTTCAGCGATATCACCTCCCGACCTTAGCCGGGGTCACGCAACACGCCCCGCGTGCGGTCCTCAGGCCAGAATCCGGCGGCGGTCCTCAGGCCAGAATCCGGCGACCGGACAGCGCCCGGCCGAGCGTCAGTTCGTCGGCGAACTCGAGATCGCCGCCCATCGGCAGACCCGACGCCAGCCGTGTCACCGACAGCCCGGGGAAGTCTTTGAGCATGCGCTGCAGGTAGGTGGCGGTCGCCTCGCCCTCGGTGTTGGGGTCGGTCGCGACGATCACCTCGCTGACGTCGACTCCGTCCTCCTGATTGGCGAGCCGCCGCAGCAGCTCACGAATGCGCAGCTGGTCGGGTCCGATCCCGGACAACGGGTCGAGCGCACCGCCGAGCACGTGGTAGCGACCGGTGAACTCCTTGGTCCGCTCGATCGCGTGGACGTCCTTGGGTTCTTCGACGACACAGATCTTGGTGGCGTCGCGTCGGGAATCCGAGCAGATCCGGCACAGGCGATTCGCCGACACGTTGCCGCATTCGGCGCAGAAGACGACGTCGTCGCGGACGCGTCCGAGTGCGGCGATCAGTCGGTCGATGTCGGACTTCTCCCCGGCGAGCAGGTGGAAGGCGATCCGCTGCGCACCTTTCGGACCGAGACCCGGCTGCTTGGCCAGTTCGTCGATCAGATCCTGGATCGGTCCTTCATACATCGTGTGCCCGGGTTCTCTGGTGTCGTGGGGAGGATCGCGCGGCGGGCGCGATCAGCCGCCGAGCCCGGGGATACCGCCGCCGAGGCCTCCGGCCAGCGGACCCATCTTCTCCGTGGTGAGCTGCTCACGCTTCTGCGACAGGTCGGCGAGCGCGCCCAGCAACAGATCCTGCAGGGTCTCCACGTCTTCGGGGTCGACGACCTTGGGGTCGATGGACACCGCGGTCACCTCACCGGTGCCGTTGCCGGTCACGGTGACCAGGCCGTTGCCCGCGCTTCCGACGATCTCCGCCGCGGCGATCTCGTTCTGTGCGGACAGGAGCTTCTCCTGCATCTGCTGCGCCTGGGCCAGCAGTCCCGCCATCGGGTTCTCGCCGCCCTGGCCGCCGCCGAACAATGCGCTGGGATCGAATGGTTGCGTCACGCCGTCCAGGGTAGCCCCCGGGTCAGCGCAACAATCGATCGACATGCGCGGCGATGTCGTCGACGGTCACCTCGTCGACCGGGCTGATCTCGAAGGACAGCACCTCGTCCCCGAACAGTCGGCTTGCCCGGCGGGTCAGCGAGAACTCGAAACGGTCGTCCACGCGCCGCCACTCGACGATGCCGCCGTAGACGGGCGCGCTCGCCCCGGTCGTGACGCAGTGTTCGTCGGCGCGCGGTCCGCCGGTGAGATCGCGCTGGATCTGGAAACAGGCCAGCGACTCGTCGTCGATGAAGACGACGGCTTCACATCCCAGGTCGGGGTGTCGCTCATACGACGCTCGAATCGTCACGGTGGCCAGGGTAGATGCTCACGTGCACCCGTAGCCATCCACCGAAAGCGCCCCCCGAGATGCGCCCTCTGGAAGTCCGGCACGGACGATATGTCGCCGGCGTCCTGCTGAAGGGCGGATTTCGGGCGCGGATTTCGGGGCCGGATTTCGGGGGTATCGAGGTCAGTCCGACCACACCGAGCGTCGGCTCTCGAACCGGCGCGGCGTGCCGTCGAGCGGATCGGTGAACTCCAGGACGTGCGCGACCAGCCGCAGCGGGGACGTGAAGTCCCCGTGGTCGGGTCGTTCCGCCAGCTCCGGGCGGACATCGGGATACAGCGGATCGTCGACGATGGGGACGCCCAGCGAGGACATGTGCAGCCGCAGCTGATGGGTACGTCCCGTGTGCGGCACCAACCGGTACACGCCACCCCGGTCGGTCTGTTCGACGAGGGTGATGTCGCTGATGGCGTTGACCGGACCGTCGACGACGCGCGCCCGCAGGTCACCGGCCGTTTTCTCGATACGGTCGCGCACGGTGACGGTGCCGGAGAGCGCCTCGTCGACCGGCGCGAGCGCGCGATACTCCTTGCGCGCCTGCCTCGACGCGAAGAGGTCCTGGTAAGCAGCCCGGACCTCTGGTCGCAAGGTGAAGAGCAGGATGCCGGCGGTGAGGCGGTCGAGACGGTGGGCCGGCGAGATCGTGTCGCTGTCCAACTCGCGCCGGAGTCGCACCAGAGCGGTCTGCGTCACGTGACGACCCCGCGGCATGGTCGCCAGGAAGTGCGGCTTGTCCACGACGACGATGTTGTCGTCGCGGTAGAGCACCGGGACGTCGAAGGGGATCGGGACCTCGTCGGGGAGATCGCGGTACAGGTAGAGCGAGACGTTCACCCGCGACGGCGCGTCGAGGTCGACGGGTTGGCCGCCGGCGTCGACGATCTCACCCGCGGCGGCGCGCGCCCGCAGTTCCGCGGCGCCGAGGCCCGCGAGACTCGGGGACGCGAGGAGCGCTTCGCCGACGGTGGATTCGGGCCCCGACCGCAAGACCACCCGCGTCGAGTCGACGCCGTCCCTGATCGGAAGCGGCGAGGGTCGGGCCCGGCCCCTCCTGCGCGGGGTCAGTTCTCTGCGCCTGTCAGTTCTCTGCGCTGTCAGTTCTCGAGGCGCTTCTTGAGGTTGCCGAGCACCTCGGCCTGAATGCGGTTGAGTCCCTTGGGCGCGAAGGTCTTCTCGAAGAAGCCGCCGATGCCGCCGGCACCGTTCCAGGTGGTGGTGGTCGTGACGCGCGAACCGCTGCCCGACGGGGCGACCTTGTAGGTCGTCACCATGGTGGAGTTGGCGTCGCGCTCGGTGACGGTGTCCGGGGTGACGCTGACGGTCGCCTGCACGTCGCGCTGCCGCTTCGAGGTGGCCTGGAGAATCCAGTGCACGACGGTGCCGTCGCCGTTACCGCCGCTGATGACCTTGTAGTCGCGGTACTGCGCCGGGAGGATCGCCGGACGCACGTCGTCGTAATCGGCGAGCGCCCCGATGACGGCGTCCGGAGCGGCGGTGATGTCGATCGATTGTGATGCGGAAACCTGACCCACGATGGACACTCCTCAGGACGAAACGATTGGCGGGCGAACTGATCAAGTCCTAGGCTAACCGGGTGAGCTCTGGGCTGGAGATGGGGGGACAGGCATTTGACCAGGGGGTGTCCACCCTACTGGCCAGCTATCGTGCCATTCCTCCGAACGCGACCGTGCGCCTTGCGAAGAAGACGTCCAACCTCTTCCGCAAACGCGCAGCCAATCCACATCCCGGACTGGACGTCTCCGGACTCGACCGGGTGATCTCGGTCGACCCCGACGCCCGAACCGCCGACGTCGCCGGGATGTGCACCTACGAAAACCTCGTCGCGGCGACCCTGCCCTATGGTCTGGCGCCCCTGGTGGTCCCCCAACTCAAGACGATCACCCTCGGCGGCGCGGTGACCGGCCTCGGCATCGAGAGCACCTCCTTCCGTTCCGGACTCCCGCACGAGTCGGTGTCGGAGATCGACATCCTGACCGGTGACGGTGAGATCATCACCGCCACACCCACCAACGAACATGCCGATCTGTTCTTCGGCTTCCCGAACTCCTATGGCACGCTGGGCTATTCGGTCCAACTGCGCATCGAGCTGGAACCGGTGAAGCCCTACGTCGCGCTGCGCCACGTGCGGTTCACCTCCGTCGCCGAGCTGCAGTCGACGATGGAGACGATCGTCACCGACAAGACATACGACGGCGAGCACGTCGACTACCTCGACGGAGTCGTGTTCTCCGCCAACGAGTCCTACCTCACAGTCGGACGCCAGACCGACGAGGAGGGCGCGGTCAGCGACTACACCGGGATGGACATCTACTACCGCTCCGTCCAGAGCAAGACCACCGACCGTCTCACCATCCACGACTACCTGTGGCGCTGGGACACCGACTGGTTCTGGTGCTCGCGCGCTTTCGGTGCGCAGAACCCGAAGATCCGCCGCTGGTGGCCGAAGCGCTACCTGCGCAGCAGCTTCTACTGGAAGCTGATCGCGCTCGACCAGCGCTACGACATCGGCGACCGGCTCAACGCGCGCAAGGGACTTCCGCCGGGTGAACGCGTCGTGCAGGACATCGAGGTGCCGATCGAGCGCACCACCGAGTACGTCGAGTGGTTCCTGGACAACATCCCGATCGAGCCGATCTGGTTGTGCCCGCTGCGTCTCCGCGAACCCGCCCTGCCCGGCTCGGACCCGGTCCGCCCGTGGCCGCTGTACCCGCTCGAACCGCAACGCACCTACGTCAACGTCGGCTTCTGGTCGGCCGTGCCGGTCACCCCGGGCGATCCCGGGCACACCAACAAGATCATCGAACGCAAGGTCGCCGAACTCGACGGCCACAAATCGCTGTACTCGGAAAGTTTCTACGAGCCGGACGAGTTCGACGAACTCTACGGCGGTGAGAGTTATCGGCTCCTGAAGAAGCGGTACGACCCCCGCGGCCGTCTTCTGGACCTCTATTCGAAAGCGGTGAAACGCCAATGACGACATTCAAAGACAGCGCACCCGCCGGTGCGGATCCCCACACCTGGAAAATGTCCTTGTCCGAGATCTTCGAGACCCTCCTCGGCGGCAACCTGTCGATTCGGATCTCGGCATACGACGGCAGCAGCGCCGGCCCGGCAGACGCCCAGTACGGCCTCAACCTGAAGACGCCGCGCGGCACCACCTACCTCGTCACCGCACCCGGTGACCTCGGCCTGGCCCGCGCCTACATCGCCGGCGACCTCGAACTCGTCGGCGCGCATCCCGGCGACCCCTACCCCGCACTCAAGGCTCTCGCGAGCGACCTGGACTTCCACCGCCCCTCGCCGCTGGTCCTGGCGCAGATCGCACGATCGCTCGGTATCGAGCACTTCAAGCCGATCGCCCCGCCCCCGCAGGAGGCCGTGCCGCGCTGGCGTCGCTTCGCCGAAGGCCTGCGGCACAGCAAGGCTCGTGACGCCGAGGTCATCCACTACCACTACGACGTGTCGAACGCCTTCTACGAGTGGGTCCTCGGCCCCTCGATGACCTACACGTGTGCGGTCTACCCCGACCACGACGCGTCGCTGGAGATTGCGCAGGACAACAAGTATCGCCTCATCTTCGAGAAGCTGCGCCTCAAGCCGGGCGACCGGCTGCTCGACATCGGGTGCGGCTGGGGCGGAATGGTCCGCTACGCCGCCAAGCGCGGCGTTCACGCCATCGGCGCCACGCTGTCGGCCGAGCAGGCCGAGTGGGCGCAGAAGGCCATCGTCGACGAGGGCCTCACCGACCTGGCCGAGGTGCGCCACAGCGATTACCGCGACGTCACCGAGTCCGGCTTCGACGCGGTGTCGTCGATCGGTCTGACCGAGCACATCGGTGTCAGCAACTACCCGGCCTACTTCGGTTTCATGCGTGACAAGCTGCGTCCGGGCGGAATGCTGTTGAACCACTGCATCACCCGGCCCGACAACGCCAGCCGCAGCAGGGCGGGTTCGTTCATCGACCGCTATGTGTTCCCCGACGGCGAACTCACCGGGTCGGGCAAGATCATCTCCAAGCTCCAGGACATCGGCGGCATGGAGGTCATCCACGAGGAGAACTTCCGCGAGCACTACGCGATGACCCTCCGGGACTGGAACGCCAACCTCGTCGAGCACTGGGACGAGGCTGTCGCCGAGGTCGGTGAGGGCACCGCCCGCCTGTGGGGCCTGTACATGGCGGGCTGCCGGATCGGCTTCAACCGCAACATCATCCAGCTCCACCACGTGCTGGCGACCAAGCTCGACGACCACGGTGGACACCAGGTCCCGCTGCGGCCGTGGTGGGACGCCTGAGTCCCTTCGACCAAACGAAACCCCGTCGGACCACCGGCGGGGTTTCGTCGTTCGAAGGTCTCAGGTGAGGGGGACGTCGATGATCGGCCGGCGGACGTCCGCGCCCGGTCCGTCGAAGTGCCACCATTCGCCGGAGTAGACGCTCAGTCCCCCGGCGGCCATCGCCCGGCGCAGCCCAGCCCGCGCGGCCTGCGCAGACACCGAAACCCCTTGCGTCGCAAATGCGGTCGCGCGTGGAGTGAACGAGTCGAAGTCGGTGCCCATGTCGATACGGCAGAGGTCGCCGACCTTACGCGGAGCCGGACAGCTCGGGTTGCGGACCGCCAGCGTGACGTCGACCGAGCGCCCGGATTCGTGGCTGGTCGAATAGGGGCCGGGTGCCGCGACCCACGCCGGATCGGGCACTTTCCGGAACATGCGCTGCTGCACCGAATGCGGCCGATAGCAGTCCCAGAACACCAGGGTCTCGCCACGGGCCCGCAGCCTCTGGGCCGCGGTCCGCAGGCCCGGAGCCATCGACTCATGGACCAGACAGCGGGCGTTGCGCGGGTACAGCTGCTCACCGACGAAGTTGTCGGTGGTCGCGTACCGCAGATCCAGCACCGCGTCCGCGACGACGGTCTTCACGTCCACCAGTCCGAGGGAACGCGCCTGTTGGTCGACGGTCTGCCGTGGCGTCGACGGCGATCCGTTGGGTGCCGCTTCGGCACCGGCCATCGACAGCATGAGAGCCACCGTCGCCGCAGCCGGCGTCATGACCAGACGTAGAACCGATCGCAATCGCATGTCTGCGTTCTACCAGCCCGTGATCACGACGGTCACTCGATCGGCCGTGCCCCGAGTTCCGACTTGAGCAGCTCGAGGGCCACCAGGTCGGGATCCAGGCGCTGTTCGGGCGCTCCCGTCCTCGCATCGGCGACCATCTCGGCCCGCTCCTCGTCGGGGATGTCCTCGTCCGCGCGTGGCGGCTCGGGCTCCTCCGGTTCGGCCACCGGCTCGGGCGCGGGGGCCGTGGCCACGAACTGGTCCCGGGCACGACTCGGCCGCGAGTACGACTGCCGGGGCTTGGCCTGCGGTTTCGTCGGCTGCCCGCCGCCGGCCACCGACGGCGCGACTGCAGTGCCCGGGGCCTGATGCACGGTGCGCACGTCGAGCGGTGTGCCGAAGACCTCGGAAAGCGCCTCGCGGATGATCGTCACCGCATGGGGTGCCGAGAGTCGGCCGACGAGCACCTCCACCGGATGCGCCAGGACCACCGTGGCGCCCTCGAGATCGGCGATGACTGCCGCCGACAACATCGGCTCGAGACTCTTGGAACGCTCGCGGACCGCTGCCCGGATCTCCGGGTACCGCGTGCGGACGGCGTCGGCGTCGAGTCCACCGGAGGGAGCAGGTTCGGGCTCCGGTTCCGGTTTCGGTTCAGGCGCCTTCGCCCGCACCGGCATCGCGTCGGGCGGCGGGACCGAGTACTCGTCGACCGGCTCGTCCGGCAACGGGATGTCGTCGAAGGGGGCCGACTGCCCCGGCTCGGGGGCGGGTTCCGTGGCCGGTTCGGCCCCCCGTGCGCGCGACGGTGGCTCCGGCGCCGTCGGGGTGCCGCCGTTCCGGACTGAGGGGGTGACGTCGGTCCGCACGGGTTCCGGCGCCGGCGGCGCTGTTGCCTCTGCCTCGACCGGCGACTCGACTGCGGCGACGGGGAGATCGAGCGTCGGCGCCTGGACGTCCGGAGCTTCGGTGTCCGGAGCTTCGGTGTCTAAAGCTTCGGTGTCTACGGCTTCGGTGTCCGGAGCGTCGGTGTCCGGAGCTTCGGTGTCTAAAGCTTCGGTGTCTGCGGATTCGAGGTCCCCGAGATCGAGCGCATCCGGGTCGGGGAGGGCGTCGAGCGCAGGCTCCTCGACACTCAGCTCCTCGAGCATGTCCGCGTCGTCGGTGGTGTCCTCGACGTCGGCCATCAGCGCGACTGGATCCGCAACGACCGACTCCTCGACCACAGGTGTCTCGGAAACCTGGTCAGCGGCCGCGGTTTCAGCGGCGACGGGCTCAGCGGCCACGGGCTCGGGCGCCGGCGCGACAGGCTCCGGCGCGGTTGGTGTCGGCGGTGTCGGCATCGGCGCCGGGGGCGAGGGTGTCGGTGCCACGACGGCGACATCGGCCTCGGCTTCCTCCGCCGCGGCGCGACGGGCCTCTTCGGCCGCCTTCGCCTCTTCCATCGCCTTACGCTGCGACGGGCGCACGAACTTCGGTTCCGGTTCTGGCTCAGCGGGTTTCGCCGGCACCGGGATCGACGTCGAACCGATCCCCGATTCCAGACGCTCGAGCCGCTGCAGCAGAGCGGCGTCGTCGTTCGACACCGCGGGCAGCAACATGCGCGCGCACATCACCTCGAGGAGGAGGCGCGGCGACGTGGTGCCGCGCATCTCGCCGAGGGCGTCGTGCACGATCTCGGCGAAGCGCGTCAACGAGGCGGGACCGAGCGTCTCGATCTGACTCTGCATGCGTGCGAGCTGATCGCCCGGCGCCTCGACGAGCCCACGGTCGGCAGCATCGGGAACGGCCTGCAGCAGGATCAGGTCGCGGAGTCGTTCGAGGAGGTCGACCGCGAAACGGCGGGGATCGTGACCCGCGTCGACGACCTTCTCGACGGCCCCGAACAACGCCGCGCCGTCGGCCGACGCCAATGCGTCGACGGCGGTGTCGATGAGGGCGATGTCGGTGACACCGAGCAGCGCGAGTGCACGCTCGTAGGCGACGCCCTGGTCGTCGGCGCCGGCGAGGAGCTGATCGAGGATCGACAGCGAGTCACGCGGCGAACCCCCACCGGCACGGATGACCAGTGGGTAGACCTCGGGTGCGACCGTCACACCCTCGCGCTCGCAGATCTTCTCCAGCAGACCGCGCATGACCGGCGGGGCGAGCAGACGGAACGGGTAGTGGTGCGTGCGCGAGCGGATCGTCGGCAGCACCTTCTCCGGCTCGGTCGTCGCGAACACGAAGATGAGATGCTCCGGCGGCTCCTCGACGATCTTGAGCAGTGCGTTGAAGCCGGCGTTGGTCACCATGTGTGCCTCGTCGACGATGAACACGCGATAACGCGACTCGGCCGGCGCGTAGAACGCGCGGTCACGCAACTCGCGGGTGTCGTCGACGCCGCCGTGGCTGGCCGCGTCGAGTTCGATGACGTCGAGGTTGCCTGGTCCACCGGGAGCGAGCGCCACGCACGACGAGCACGTGCCGCAGGGCCGCGAGGTAGGGCCTTCGGCACAGTTCAACGACCGCGCCAGGATTCGCGCCGACGACGTCTTGCCACAGCCGCGCGGACCAGAGAAGAGGTACGCGTGGTTGATGCGTCCGGAGTCGAGGGCACGGCTCAACGGATCGGTGACGTGCTCCTGCCCCACGACGTCGGCGAAGGTAGCCGGGCGATAGGTGCGATACAGAGCCACGCGTCGAGAGTACCGGCGACCCGTGACATCGGATGCGCCTGCCTCACACTGCGGGCGATGCCCCTGTCTCGGGTGCATCACCCATCAGCTCACCGGCGGTTCCGACCAGGTCATCGACCATCTCGTCGGACAGATCCACGTGGTCGGCGTGGGTTCGCACGGACGGTTCGACGGCCCGGGAGCTGCCACCGTCGGCCTGATCGGTGGGCAATCCGCCATCGGCGATGACCGCTACCGCGACCCCGGGAGCGATGACTGCAGCCGGGTCGGACTCGGTGGCCGAACGGGAACCGAAGAACCGGAGGGCGACGACCGTCGCGATCAGAATCCCGAGATAAGCCCACAGATACGGGCTGACGGTGAACCAGTTGAGCCAGGTGACCCGCGTCTTCACGTAGAGACCCGTGTAGTAGGCGTCGGGCAGGAGCCCCGGAACATGCGTCGGCCACGCGAACGCCAGCAGCACGACGGCCGTGGCGGACGCCGCCGCCAGGCCACGTTCGACCTGGGTGCGTCGTGTGTCGAGAGCCAGGTGGACGCCGGCCACCACGATCGGCACGAACCAGACCCAGTGGTGACCCCACGACATCGGCGAGACCACACATGCGGTCATGCCGACGATGCTGATCGCCACCAGTTCCTGCCCTCGGCGATGAGCGTAGGCGGCGACCGCGAAACCGGCGACGAGGGCGATCACGACCAGTGCGGCCCACAGGAGAGTCGACGGATCGTCGGTGTCGAGGTGGTTCGCGAGCATCCCGCGGATCGACTGATTGCCGCGCAGCTGCGCCGAGCCGACACGGTCGGACTGGAACAGCTTGCCGGTCCAGTAGGCCCACGAGTCACGCGGAAGCGCGATGAAGCCGATCGCCACCGTCATGGCGAATCCGCCGATGACCCCGAAGAACGCTCGCCAATTGCGTTGCACCGCGTAGTAACCGGCGAAGATCAGCGGCGTCAGTTTGATACCCGCGGCGATACCGGTGCCGATGCCCTTCGTCTTGCTGGTGTCGGGACGGGTGAGGTCCGCCAGGATCAGCAGCATCAGGAAGACGTTGATCTGGCCGTACCAGATGGTCGTCCGGACGGGTTCGAGCAGCATCGCCACCGCGACCAGCGCCATCGCGATCACGCGCAGCGGCCACGTGACCGGCCGGCCCAGGCTGCGGAAGCTCAGCATGACGACGAGGTAGAGGGCGACCACGATGCCCGCGGTCCACAGCCATCGCGCCACGTCGAACGAGATCCACGCGAGAGGTGTGAAGAGCAACGCCGAGAACGGCGAGTACGTGTAGTCGAGGTCGCCGATCATCTTGACGTCGTAGAGGCTGGCACCCTCGGTGACGGCTTGAGCTCCCTGCCGATACACGGCCAGGTCGATCTGATTGTTGAGCAGACCCCAGAACTGGGCTCCCCAGGGCACGACGACATCCTGGAGTGCCAGAGCGATGACCCCGACGATGGCGAAACCGGATGCGAGAAGAACCGGCCTGGGCAGATTCACGATTTACAAGAGTGGCATATGGATCGGCGCATACCGGTTCACTCACCGCCGAATGAGAGCTATCTAACGCTGCGTGGGCGTTTCGATGCGGCGTGTCGGCGAGACGAGTGGCTCAGTTGCGCTCCGCCAGCAGGGTCTCGGCCGACGCGAGGAGCACGCACGTCGCGACCCCGTCCATCGCGGCCCGCAGGTCGTCGGTGTTCGGGAAGGTCGGCGCCAGACGGATGTTCCGGTCGTGCGGATCGGTCTTGTAGGGGAACGCGGATCCGGCACCGGTCAGGGCGATCCCGGCTTGTTTCGCCAGTTCGATGGTGCGTCGGGCCGCGCCGTCGACGACGTCGAGGCTGATGAAGTAGCCGCCCTCGGGCTCCGACCACGAAGCGACCTTCGACTCGGCCAGCCGATCCTCGAGGATGTCGAGCACCAGCTTGAACTTCGGCGCCAGGATCTCGCGGTGGCGGGCCATGTGGGCGCGCACGCCGTCGGCGTCACCGAAGAACTTGAGGTGACGCAGCTGGTTGACCTTGTCCGGACCGATGGTCTTGAAGCCGAGGTACTTGCTGAACCAGGCGATGTTCTCGTCCGACGACCCGAAGAACGACACGCCGCCACCCGCGAACGTGATCTTCGACGTCGAGCCGAGGACGTACACGCGATTGGGGTGCCCGGCCTCGGCGGCCATCTCGAGGACAGGCAGCTGCGTCGGCGCGGCATCGACCAGGGTGTGAACCGCGTAGGCGTTGTCCCAGTAGATACGGAAGTCGGGGGCGGCCGGCATCGCGAGCAGGCCGCGTGTCACCTCTTCGGAGAACGTGACGCCGGTCGGGTTGGAGTAGGTGGGCACCGCCCACAGACCCTTGATGCTCGGGTCGTTGGCGACGAGCTCGGCGCAGAGCCGGACATCTGGACCGTCCGGGAGCATCGGCACCGGGATCATCTCGATGCCGAAGCTCTCGGTGATCGCGAAGTGCCGGTCGTATCCGGGGGCCGGGCACAGGAACTTGATCTTCTGGCGGCCCCACGGCTCGTCGGAATCGACGGTGCCGTGCAGCAGGCCGAAGACCGTGAGGTCGTGCATGAGTTCGAGGCTGGAGTTGCCGAACGCGATCAGGTTCTTCGGGTCGACGGCGAGCAGCTCACCGAAGATCTCGCGCAGCTCGGGCAATCCGACGAGGCCGCCGTAGTTGCGGGTGTCGGTGCCGTTGCCGTCGCGGTAGTCGTCGCCGGGCAGGGACAGCAGCGCGTTGGACAGATCCAGCTGTTCGGGAGCCGGCTTGCCGCGCGTGAGATCGAGCTCGAGACCCAGGGCGGCCAGCTCGTCGTAGCGCTTCTTCAGGTCCGCCTGGGTGTCACGTAGTTGGTCGGCACTCATCGAGTGGAAATTCAACGTTGGACCTCTCGCGCTGGACGCCGGCGCGGGTGTCCGACGACACAGACCTGGAAAAATGAATCGGGGATATAGGGGACCCCGCGCACCCGAGAGAGCCCGTTGACCCTTGCTGCCTTCCGGCCCTGGGGGAGTTCACAGGATGCACGCCGCGCGGGATCCGTCGTCCAGTGTAGCGAGGGTTCACGGCTGGGCGACACCGGGTCTTCGCGACGTCGCGGCGGGCACATCCGCGCAGGTCCTGGCGGGTTACGAACCGGAGATACGACGAAGGTCCGCGGTGCGACCCCCTTGCGGGAGTGCACCACGGACCTTCGGTGGCGGAGGATAGGGGATTCGAACCCCTGAGGGCTGTTAACCCAACCCGCGTTCCAGGCGAGCGCCATAGGCCACTAGGCGAATCCTCCAACGACGAGATGATAGCCGCCGGGCACGCCCACACCCAAACCCGCTTGCCGGTCACGCGAACCGCACTAGGGTCGGGGGCATGTCCGATTCCTCTCCCGTCGTCGTCATCGGAGCCACCGGCGGTCAGGGCGGCGCGGTGCTCGACGCGCTGCTCGAGGCCGGTGTCGCAGTGCGCGCACTCGTCCGCGACGCCGTGTCGTCGAAAGCGGCGGTGCTCGCCGATCGCGGCGTGGAACTCGCCGTCGGTGACATCGTCAGCGGCGTAGGCCTCACCGATGCGTTCACCGGCGCGGCGGGCGCCTTCGCGCTGACGACGCCCTTCGAGTCCGGCGTCGACGCCGAGGTCGCCCAGGGCACCGCGCTGATCGAGGCGGCGACCGCGGCCTCGCTCCCCTATCTCGTCTTCTCGTCGGTGGCCTCCGCCGACCGCGACACCGGTGTCCCTCACTTCGACTCCAAGTTCGAGGTGGAGAAAATGCTCGCCGGCACCGGCATCCCGCACACGATCGTGGGGCCGGCCTACTTCTACGACAACCTGCTCGCCGGTGCCGACGCCCTCGCCGCCGGGGTCATGCCGATCGCGATGCCCGCCGACAAACCGCTGCAACAACTCTCACGTCGCGACCTCGGTCGTTTCGTGGCGACGCTGTTCCAGGACCCGGGTGCGCATGCCGGTGAACGCATCGACATCGCCTCCGACGAGCTGACGCCCGCCGAGATGGCGCGGGCCGTAGGCGACGTGCTGGGCACCACCGTGAGTGCGGAATCCTATGACCCCGAACGCATCCCGTCAGCCGACCTGAGCGCGATGTTCGCCTTCCTCGGTGACCGCAGGTACGAGGTGGACATCCCCGGGCTGCATCGCCGGTTCCCCGAAATCGAGTGGCAGACCTTCGCCGAGTGGGCGGCGGAGGCGCTGCGCCGCTGACCGGAGAACCTTCCGTATGACGTTGAACCCGGAAACCGGGCACAACGTCATACGCGTCTGCAGCGACTCACGCGTCGGAGCGTCGGTTGCCCTTCTCGTCCCAGTGCTCCGCGACCTTCTTGCTGGGCTGCACGCGTGGCGGCTCGCCCGGCATCTTCGGGTAGCTGGGCGGATAAGGCATGTCACCGAGGCCGTTTGCGTCATCCGTCTGCACCATCTCGAGCAACTTCTCGATGCCACGGCGGTGATCGGC
The DNA here is from genome assembly GCF_009872315.1 of Gordonia sp. YY1. Taxonomy (NCBI): domain Bacteria; kingdom Bacillati; phylum Actinomycetota; class Actinomycetes; order Mycobacteriales; family Gordoniaceae; genus Gordonia; species Gordonia sp. YY1. The sequence continues at coordinate 123,626 of NZ_WXYI01000008.1, forward strand.
GATGTCGACCCACGGATCACCGCGGTCCTCGAGCAGGTTCGGGACCGTCGCCATGGTGCAGTCGTCGGGATCGACGTCTTCGAGTTCGGCCCACGTCACCGGCGTCGACACGCGTCCGGTCGCACTGCGTCGTACCGAGTAGGGCGAGGCCATCGTGCGGTCACGGGCGTTCTGGTTGAAGTCGATGAAGATCCGTTCCCCCCGTTCCTCTTTCCACCATGACGTGGTGACGTGGTCCGCGTCCCGGCGTTCGAGTTCACGTGCGAGCGCGATGACACAGCGCCTGGTGGCGATGAAGTCCCACCGGGGTTCGATGGGGACGTACACGTGAATTCCCCGGCCACCGGAGGTCTTCACGAAGCCGGTGAAGCCGAGTTCGTCGAGCAGCGGCCGCAAGCCGTCGATCGCCACGCGCCGCACATCGTCGAACGTCGTGCCGGGTTGCGGGTCGAGGTCGATGCGGAGCTGATCGGGATGGTCGTTGTCCGGATGCAGGGTCGGCCAGGTGTGGAAGGTGACGGTGCCGAGATTGGCCGCCCACACCAGATCCGCGGGCACCGTGGGACGGATGGCGTCCCCGGTCCGCTTGGACGGGAACACGATCGGCGTGGACTGCACGTGTTCCGGACGCTTCTTGGCGATGTGCTTCTGATAGATCTCCTCCCCCTCGACGCCGTCGGGGAATCGTTGCAGGAACGTCGGCCGGTCTCGGGTCGCGCGCATGAGCGGTCCGTCGCCGCTGTCGTCGACGCCGAGTGCGACGGTCCGGTAGTACCCCACGAGATCCCGCTTGCGGCCACCGTTCTCGCCGAGTTCGGGGAAATAGATCTTGTCCGGGTTGCTGAGCCGCACAGCGACTCCGGCGACGTCGAGTTCTTCAGCGGGAGAACGTGATGCCATGGTCATTCCCCTTCCAGGACGTCGTGCAGGTCGTAGGTGAGCGGAACCTCGAGCTGGTCATAGCCGCAGCTCTGGGGGTCTCGGTCCGGCCGCCAGCGCAGGAACTTCACGGTGTGCCGGAAGCGCTGGTTCTCCATCTGGTCGTAGGCGAACTCCGCGACCAGTTCGGGGCGGATAGGGATCCACTCCCCCGACTTCTCCGACCGCCACCGGGTGAGTTCACCCGGCGCCGGCTTCCCCGGGTCGAGCCGCATCGGCTCGAACATCTCCTGCAGCTCAACACGTTTGGCATCGGAGAACGCCCCCGCACCGCCGACCATGCGCAACTCGCCGTCGTCGCCGTAGAGCCCGAGAAGCATCGAGCCGATCCCCCTGCCCGACTTGTGAATCCGATAGCCGAAGATCACGCAGTCCGCGGTCCGCTTGTGTTTGACCTTCAGCATCTCGCGTTTGTTCTCGACGTACACCCCGTCGAGCCGTTTGGCCACGACCCCGTCCAGGCCGGCCCCCTCGAAAGCGGAGAACCAGTCCTCGGCAACGGCGGGATCGGCGGTGACCCGGCTGACGTGCATCCGCCGGTCCCGTCCACCGGGCCCGACCGCGCGCAACAACGCCTCTCGACGGACCGCGAACGGTTCCCCGTTCACCGCGGTCGACTCCAGGGCGAGTGCGTCGAAACCGATGAAGATGGCGGGCGTCTTCTCGGCGAGCATGCTGACCCGCGACTCGGCGGGATGAATGCGCTGCGCGAGGGAATCCCAGTCGAGACGGTGCGTGTCACCGATCAGTGCGGGTACCCCGATCTCGCCGTCCAGGACGACCCGGTCGGGCAACTCCGCCTTCGCCGCCGCCACGATCTCCGGAAAGTAGCGGGCGAGGTCCTTCCCGCCGCGAGAACCGATCGCCACCTCGTCGCCGTCGCGGAAGATCAGGGCGCGGAAACCATCCCACTTGGGTTCATACGACCAGACCGTCTCGCCGTCGGGCTGTGGCGGTACGGCGGTGACCGCCTTGGCCAGCATCGGGGCTACGGGCGGCATGACCGGAAGATCCATGGCTTCACTGTTCCTCACACCTCCGGGCGCTGGCAACGATCCGCCCGGAACTCCGGGACAACCGTCGGGTCCGGCGCGCCCGTCGGGACGCACCGCAGGGGCAGACCGTCGGCGGCGCCGGTTCTCATCGCGGCTCGTCGAGCCGAGGCGGTAACCTCGACGCGATGTCGACACAGCACGCAGCGGGCCGGTACGCACCGTCCCCGTCGGGCGACCTCCACGTCGGCAACCTCCGAACGGCCATGCTGGCCTGGTTGTTCGCCCATACGACGGGTCGCCGTTTCCTCATCCGCATGGAAGATCTCGACCGCGCCGTCGCCGGCGCCGACGCCCGGCAACTCGCCGACCTCGCCTCGCTCGGTATCGACTGGGAGATCCCGGTCGTCTACCAGACCGCGCGACGCGACATCTACCGCGACATCATCGCCCGGCTCCGCGACGCCGGTCGAACCTTCGAATGCTTCTGCACGCGTCGCGAGATCCTCGAGGCGCCGTCCGCTCCCCACGCGCCGCACGGCGCCTACCCCGGTACCTGCCGCCATCTGACCGACGCCGAGCGCGCCGAGAAGATCGCCGCCGGACGGCCGCCCGCGATCCGCATCCTGGCCGACACCACCGAGTTCACGGTCACCGACCTGCTCCACGGCACCTTCACCGGCATGGTCGACGACTTCGTGATCCAGCGCAACGACGGCACTCCGGCCTACAACCTGGCCGTCGTGGTCGACGACGCCGCGCAGGGTGTCGACCAGGTGGTCCGCGGCGACGACCTGCTGTCGTCGGCTCCGCGTCAGGCCTACCTCGCGACACTGCTCGGCGAGACGCCACCGACCTACGCACACGTGCCGATGGTGCTCAACCCCGCCGGCGTCCGACTCTCCAAGCGAGACGGCGCGGTCACCCTCACCGACCTGGCGGCGGCCGGAGTCTCGGCAGCCACCGTGCTCTCGCACCTCGCGCAGTCGCTGGGTCTCGCCGGACGCGGCGAAGCCGTCGACCTCCCGACGCTGGCGGCCCGCTTCGTCCCCGAGGCTCTCCCCCGCGAACCCTGGCTGCTGGGCCCGACAGAGTGGGCCTCCACTGCCTGAGTGCTACGCCGTCGTCGCCAGCAACCTCTGCAGCAGGTCGTTGAGGGTGATCAGTCCGATGGCCCGCCCCGAGTCCGTCACCAGGGCGAGGTGGGCCCGCCTCTCACGCATGGCGGCGAGAGCCTCGTAGACCGGTTGTGCGGATTCGATCCGCAACACCGGGCGCATGAGGTCGGCGGCCGTGGCACCCGGCTCGGCGCGCAGGCTGTCGCGCACATGCACGACGCCGTGCACCGGGCCACCGTCGGCGTCACGAACCAGCAGACGCAGGTGGCCGGAAACCCGTCCGACCGTCTGGATCTCGTCAGCGCTCGCGGTCGGCGGCACCGCCGCCAGGATGTCATTGGGCGTGACGACGTCCGCGAGGGACAGCGACTCGAGTTCAAGCGCGCTGGTCAGGTGCGCGTGATAGCGCTCGTCGAGTGTCCCGACCGTCGCCGAGTGCTCGACCAGATGGCGCAACGCGTCACTGTCCTGGCCGGTGGCGACCTGATCCACGGGTTCGACACCCACGCGCCGCAGGCACCAGTTCGCGAGATGGTTGAGCTGCACGATGACCGGCCGCGTCACCCACATGAACGCACGCATCGGCAGGGCCAGCACGATCGCCGACCGCTCCGGGTGCGCGATCGCCCACGACTTCGGCGCCATCTCGCCGACCACCAGGTGCAGGAAGGTCACGAAGATGAGCGCCACCACGAAGCCGACGACGTCGGCGGACCAGTAGGGCAGGCCCCAGCTCTCGAACAGCGGCGTGAGCCAATGGTGCACAGCAGGTTTCGTGACCGAGCCCAACGCGAGTGTGCAGACGGTGATGCCGAGCTGCGAACCCGCGAGCAACACGGACAGCTCCGACGCGCTGCGGAGGGCCGCCCGGGCGCTGCCGCTCGTCGCGGCCTCGTCCTCCAGCCGGTGGCGTCGGGCAGCGATCAACGCGAACTCGACGGCGACGAAGAAGGCGCTGGCCGCGATGAGCACGACGGTGATCACCGCGACGATCCACGGGTTATCCATTGTCGGCCTCCCGTCCGGCATCCGATCCTGCTGCGTCGGAGCCCACTTCGGCCCCGCGCGACACCGACACCAGGGCCGGCACATGCTTCTCCACCTCGAGGACCTGCACGCGCACCACACGAGGCGGCGCGTCACCGTCGTCGAACAGCGCGGCCGGATCGGGGTCGATGCTGATCGCCACCGTCTCCCCGACCGCGGGGAGACCCACGAACTCCGCGATCACCAGTCCGGCGATCGTCTCGTAATCGCCCTCGGGCAGTTCCCAACCGATCGCGCGGGAGACCTCGTCGACGTGGGCGTCGCCCCGGACGCGCCAGCCGTCGGCGGTCTCCTCGATCGTTGCGATGCTCTCGGGATCGTGTTCGTCGTCGATCTCGCCGACCAGTTCCTCGGCGATGTCCTCGGCGGTCACCACGCCGGCGAAACCGCCGTACTCGTCGATGACGATGGCCATCTCCTCGTCTGCGGTGGAGAGGTTCTCCAGCACCTCCGGCAGCGGCAGCGTCGACGGGACCACGACGGCCCGGCGGCACAGATCACCTGCGGTGGCCGACGGGTCGGCCCGGGCGGGTTCCTTCTTCAGCGCGTACGACCACTCAAGCAGATCGTGGAGATGAACCACTCCGCGCACCTCGTCGTCGGTACCGGCGGTCACCGGGTACCGCGTGTGTCCGGTACTCATCCGATCGAGCACCTCCGACGCGGGCAGCCCGGCATCGACCAGGTCGGTGTGCGGCCGCGGGATCATCGCATGTTCGGCTGTGCGCGTGGGAAACTCGAGAACGCGGTCGAGCAGCACGGACAGGTCCTCGGGCAGCTCGCCGGCATCACGCGACTCGGCGACGATGTGTTCGAGGTCGCGGACCGACGCCGAGTGCTCGACGTCGTGGACCGGCTCGATCCGCAGGGCGCGCAGCAGCAGATTCGAGGCCTTGTCGAACAACGCGATCAACCAGCCGAAGACGGTCAGATAGATCGTGGTCGACCGGGCGAGCCACAGCGCGACCGGTTCCGGCCGGGCGATCGCCAGGTTCTTGGGAAACAGCTCGCCGAACACCATCTGCACGACCGTGGAGAACAGGATCGCGATGACCGTGCCGATCGCGACACCGACACCCACCGGGATGCCGACGTTGTTCAGCAGGTCACCGACCCCGGAACCGATCAGGGGTTCGGCGACGTAACCGACGAGCAGGCCGGTGACGGTGATGCCGAGCTGGGCTCCGGACAGCATGAACGACGTGCGCCGGGTGACGGAGAGTGCGCGTTTCGCGGCGGCGTCACCGGATTCGGCACGGGCTTTCAGGCGGGAGCGGTCGACCGCCATGAAGCCGAATTCCTGGGCCACGAAGTAGCCGGTCACGGCCGTGATCGCGAGGACCACCAGGATTCCCAGGAGGATTCCGAGAACGGTCAGCATGTCGCCATCCGATCAGGATCGACGCCCGGGGCGTCGGGGAAGATCTCGCAGGGGGCTGCTCGTTCCGAACTCGGTTCGGAACTGGGTGCGGACGGGTGTCGTCGGCGTTTTCGGCGCTTTGCGCGTCTCATCGTCTCTCTCGCTGGTACTCGAATACCCCTACAGGGTGCCGAGTCTTCGGGGTGGTTCGCAACTGCTTGCGATGGGAACACAACGAACAACTGTCACGCACGGTTCCCCGACGTGACCCACCGCGCTCCCGCGGACAGGGTCAATCTCGCATCGACCCGTAGTAGCGACGCAGGAATTCGTCCCGGTACTCGACGTAGGTGCCGTTCTCGATCGCCTGACGTGCACGGTCGACGAGTGTGACGATGAACGACACGTTGTGCAGGGTCGCGAGCGTCGGACCAAGCCCCTCCTTCGCCTTGAACAGGTGGTGGAGGTAGGCCCGGCTGTACTGCGAAGTGTAGTTGTCGATCTCGGGGTCGAGCTGCCGGAAGTCATTGCGATACTTGGCATTCGTCACGTTGTACCGGCCGTCGAGCGAGTAGATCGCGCCGTTTCGGGCGACGCGCGTGGGCGACACGCAGTCGAAGGTGTCGACGCCGTTCTCGATCGCGGTGAAGATGTCGTCGGGCTCGCTGATGCCCAGCAGATGCTTCGGCGCATCCTCCGGCAGTTCGTCGTTGACCCAGCCGACGATCGTGCCGAGGTTGTGCTTCTCGAGCGCGCCGCCGATGCCGTAGCCGCCGAATCCCTTTCCGCCCGCGTCACGATCGGCCTCACTCAGGGCGACGAGATCGCGTGAAGCCTTGCGCCGCAGGTCCTCGTACTGGGCTCCCTGGATCACGCCCCACAACGACTGCTGGGGACGGTGCGCGCGTTCGACGCTCAGGCGGTTGTGCTCGACCAGGCAGCGGAGGGCCCAGAGTCGGGTGCGCTCGAGCGAGCTCTCCTGGTACGCACGGGTGTTCATCAGGGTGGTGAGCTCATCGAAGGCGAAGATGATGTCTGCACCGAGCTGGTGCTGGATCTGCATCGACACCTCGGGAGTGAAGCGATGGGCCGAGCCGTCGAGGTGCGACTTGAACGTCACGCCGTCGTCATCGACGCGCGAGAGCCGTTCCTTGCCGTTGGCGGTCAGCTCGTCGTCGGGGTTGCTGACCTCCATGGCGATGACCTTCTTGAAGCCGGCGCCGAGCGACATGACCTGAAATCCGCCGCTGTCGGTGTAGGTCGGACCCCGCCAGTTCATGAAGGCACCGAGCCCGCCGGACTGATCGATGATCTCGGGACCCGGCTGCAGGTAGAGGTGGTAGGCATTCGCGAGGACCGCCTGCGCGCCCAGCGCGGCGACCGACTCGGGCAGGACGGTCTTCACGGTCGCCTTGGTACCCACCGGGATGAAGGCGGGGGTCTGGATCTCGCCGTGCGCGGTGGCGATCACCCCGGTACGGCCCCGGGTGCCGGGGAGGGTGGTTCCGACGGTGTAGGCGGGGTCGGTGACTTCGGTTCCGGTACTGCTCACCGGTGCATCCTCCCAGGTCGGCGCCCTCCGCCCAAACCGGCGGCGCGATCGTCGGGCCCGTCGGACGCCACGAGGACGCCGCGGTTCGATGTTCCGCCGATTCGATACGGTGGGGACCATGTCGTGCAGAACGCGCCGCGCCATCTCCTCCGGGACCAGGCTCGCCACCACCGCTCTCGGCCTGTCATTGGCCCTGTTCACGCTGTCCGCGTGCGGCGAGGAGCAGGACGTCACCGACACCGCCGGGACCGGTGCGCAGGCGTCAGCGGAACAACCAGCCGACGCTCCGTCGACCTCGGCCCCCGTCGTCGCCGGCCGCAAGCCCGCATCGACCCGTGCCGAATCCGTCACACCGCGCGCCGACGCGGACGACTCCACCCGCAGCGGCCCCGGCGCCACCTGCGGCACCATCCCCGGGCCGGACGGCGCACTACGTGTTCTGATCCTCGCCGGCGACGTCGATTGCGGCCAGGCGAAGTCGATCGGCGGCGAGTACGGCCCCAAGATCGTCAGCGGCACTCAGCAGTCGGTCTCCGGCTGGACATGCGGACCGTCGCAGTTGCAGGGCGTGCTCGCCGCCTGTCAGAAGGACACCACCGTCATCGGTTTCGCGCCCTGACCCGCCCCACTCGCCGGACGGCTTGACCCTCACGCGACGTCAGACCCCAAGGTTGCCCATGTGAGTGAAGAGAAGCGTCACCCGCAGCGCGATGATTCCCCGGGCCTGACCGTGGGCGCCGTCGCGGGGATGGTCGGGGTCAGCGTGCGCACGCTGCACCACTACGACCAGATCGGGCTGGTGACACCGTCGCGCCGCACGACGGCCGGATACCGCGTCTACGACGACGCCGACGTCGACGTCGAACGGCTCTACCGTGTCCTGACCTACCGCGAACTGGGCTTCTCACTCGAGCGGATAGCGACCCTGCTCGACGATCCCGATGCGGACGAACTGCATCAGCTCCGGACGCAGCACGCGCTGCTCACCGACCGGATCGATCGCTTGCACCGGATGGTCGTAGCGGTGGAGGAGATGATGACCACGAAGAAACGCGGAATCCAACTGTCCGCGGCCGAGCAGCGAGAGATCTTCGGCGACGACTGGCGCGGCGAAGAGTACAGCGCGGAGGCCGAACAACGGTGGGGCGAGACCGATGCGTGGCAGGAGAGCCGGAAACGCGTCGCCCGGTTCTCGAAGGAGGACTGGCGCAACATCAAGGCCGAGACCGATGACCTCGAACGGCGCCTTGCCGACGCGATGCTCCAGGGACTGACACTCGGATCTGCCGAAGCCGACGCGCTCGCCGAGGAACACCGTGCCCAGATCGGGCGGTTCTACGACTGCTCGCACGAGATGCACGTCGGACTCGCCGACATGTACGTCGCCGACCCGCGCTTCACCGCGCACTACGACGAACAGGCACCCGGGCTGGCCGTCTATCTGCGTGAGGTCATCCGGACCAACGCCGCGAAACACATCTGATCGCGGCGCCGGCCCGGCATCGGTGTCACTGGTCCAGATAACGCGTCCGAAGTGTCTCCGGGACAGCGGGATCCAGGCCCAGCCCGTCGCGGAAGTAGCCCTCGACGTCGCCGTACTCGGCGGTCATCTCGTCGAACGCATCCTCGAGGTACTGCCGCCGGACGCCGAGAATCGCCGACAGGATGTCCGGATCACCGCCGGCCTTCTCGAATGACGCGAAGACCGGATGCAGTGCCGGGATCAGTTCGTCGTTGGTGAGCAGGTAGTCCTCGAACACCTCGTCGCGACCGACGCCGAGCACCGTGAGGAACGTCGCGGCGCCCCAGCCGGTGCGGTCCTTGCCGGTCGTGCAGTGGAACAGTGCCGCCCCGGGTCCGGCCGGCTCGGCCAGGGCCTCGAAGAACTTCCGGTAGGACGTACGGGCACTCGGTAGGTTCACGATCTGCCGATAGGTACCCGCCATCATCGCTTCGGCCTGCCCACCGCCGAGGGCTTTGTTGGCCTGGGCGACCATCGCCGGGTCGGCGAACACTTCGTTGAGACGGGCCGGCATGGCGGTCGACGAGTCGGCCAGGACGTCGAGGTGGGTGTCGGTGACGCCCGGCAGGTCCGGGTCGGGTGCAGCGTCCCGCTCTGCAGCGGTACGGAAGTCGTAGACGGCTGTGATCCCCAACTCGTCGAACTTCGCCAGGTCATCCCCGGCCAGACGGTGCAGCTCGGTGGACCGGAACACCAGGCCGGCGCGCACCCGGCGTCCGTCGGCAGCCGACCAACCACCGAGGTCCCGGAGATTCGGCACAGTGGCGAGCGCCACGGCATGCCCATGGGTGAGATCTGTCATGAAAAGAGATTCTGACAGCCCAATCCGATCGGCCTTCGGCGACGAATCTCCCGAGTGCTCAATATGTGCCATAAATATCCGTCCGATGATCCCATGAGGCACTCTGATGACGTTGAGTCGACGAGAAGTTGGCCGCCGGTTTACCGATACCCGCGAGTAACATTAATATCGTGCCGTCTTGGGAGATGACTCACAGATGGCCTTTCTCTTCCCGGGGAAAGTGAGCAACAAAAGCGCAACCCATACGATTCCGGTCACATCATGAGGATTCCCCCGATCACCCCAAACGTGCTGTTCGCAGGAGGTGGCGGGGCAGTGATATCCGAACCTCGGCGGCGTTACAGGGCGCCAGGTGAATTTCGTGCCATGATCCTCCACGACAGCCTGCGCAGTCGCATTGAAAATGCCGGATATCCCTGGGCTAAGTTCCCTTTCATGTCCAGCAAAGTGGCGGTTCACGGTCGCACAATCATCCAAAATGTGCGGGTATTCGACCGGCCGTCCGAAGGACTGATCAACGGCACGGACCCACTGACCGAGGGCGACGCCGAGCGGATCTTCAAGAACCTCTGATTCAACCCCTGCCTGTCGTACTGCCTTCCGGCGGTACGGCAGGCAAGTCGGTTGTACCGACCCCCAAGAGAAAGTTGGACGATGTGGTCTTCGGATCGGGCGGCAGCGATGCGTGACGCCCCGGAGCCTGGCGGCACCCCCTCGGACGCAACCCTGATCGAAGCCCGCGAACTCTCCGTGGATGCTTCCTGGGGCCACATCTGCGGTCCGGTCGACCTCCGGGTCCGCACCGGCGGAGTCACCGTCCTCGCCGGGCCGGAGGGCCGCGGCCGAACCGCACTGTTGCTCACGCTGGCGGGTCGCATGCGCCCGACGAAAGGCGAGTTGGTCGCCTTCGACCGCTCGAACGACGCCCACCATCTGTTCAAGAACGCTGCCGTGGCATGGATCGACGAGGTCGACGACATCGAACAGACCATTCGCGTCAGCGACGTCATCACCGAGCAGATCCGGTGGTCGGCACCTTGGTACAAGTGGGTCACGCCCGCGCTCGAGGAAGACCTCGAGCGCATCTGCCGACCCGTCTTCGGCCCGTACCCCCTGCCGGCGATGGAGTCGTTCGTCGAAGAACTCCCCGAACTGACCGCTGCCCTCTTCCGTATCGCGGTGGGCAACCTGCGACGTCCGCCGCTGCTGGTCGTCGGCGGGGTGGACAACCTGACGCGAAGCCAGAACCAGCTTCACCTGATGGACCGTCTCGTGGACCTGGGCCGCACCCAGACCGTGATCACCGCCGACATCAACGCCGTGTCCCCGGCCGGCGGTGTCCGTGACGTCATCGGTGTCCACAACCTCACAGATGGCCAGTTCGTCGGCCTCGAGCACGAAGATCGGACGTAGAGAACATGTTTGCCGCATTCTCGCCGGGCAGCGACATCAAGCGCTACTACCGGGGACGGATGCCCCGGCTGGCGCTCGTGGTCATCATGCTCATGCCGCTCCTGTACGGCGCGATGTACCTGTGGGCGTTCTGGAATCCGTTCGCCGCCGCCGACAAGATCCCGGTCGCCCTCGTGAACGAGGACACCGGCGCGGTCGTCGAGGGACAGAAGCTCGACGCCGGCGCCCAGGTCGCCGCGGGGCTGATCGAGTCCAAGCAGCTCGATCTGCACGAGGTGTCCGCTGCCGAGGCGGCCGACGGTGTCGCGCACGGCAAGTACTACTTCTCGATCACCCTGCCCGCCGACTTCAGTTCGGCGATCGCGTCACCCACGAGCGACAAGCCGCGCTCGGCGCCGCTGGTGTTCACCTACAACGACGCCAACAACTACCTGGCGACGATCATCGGCCAGGACGCCGCGCAGCAGGTCGTCAACAAGGTCAGTGCACAGGTCGGGGCCCAGACCTTCGACATCGTCCTCAACGACGTGGGAACCGTCGCGGGCAAGCTGACCACCGCGGCGGACGGCGCGAACGAACTGGCCGCCGGCCTGAAGACCGCCAACACGGGTGCTCAGGAGATCGCCACCAACCTGGTGACCGCGAAGAACGGCGCCGCCGAACTCGCCGGCGGTCTCGGCGAACTCGACTCCGCACTGCTCCGCGCGACCGACCCGCTGCTCGCGGCGATCGGCAACGGAGATCAGACCGGCCTCACCGCCGCGGAGGTGAACGCGGCCGCAGATCGCCTGGCCCGCAACGCCGGAGCCGCGTCGAACGAACTCACCACCGCGGCGAATCAGCAATCGCAGGCCAGCAAGGGACTGGAGTCGGTCATCGCCCGGCTCGGCGCCTCCTCGGACCCTGCGATGCGTGGTCTCGCCGAAGCCCTCAACCCGGCGCGGCAGTTCCTGCGCACCAACGGTCTCGGACCGGATGCGAACAACCAGCTCACCCAGCTGAACAGCGATGCCACTCTGCTCTCTCAGCAGCTCGGCAACCCGAACAGCCCCCTCCGACTCGGTCTCACCCTGGTCGAGGACGGCGGCTTGCGCAACGACATCATCGCCGCACGCGGCGCCGCCGACGAATTGAAGAGCGGTTCCGCCGAACTCAGCACCGGTCTCGGTGAGCTGAGCGCGGGCGCCGACCAACTCGCCGCCGGCACCGAGCAGTTGGCCGCGGGCTCGGCCGAACTGGCATCGGGTCTGGACGAGGGCGTCAAGGCCATCCCGTCCTGGAGCAGCGAGCAGAAGAAGGAGATCGCCTCGACGCTGGCGCAGCCCGTCGAGTTGCAGGAGGACTACACACACGAGGCACCGACCTTCGGAACGGGTTTCGCCCCCTTCTTCATGTCCCTGGCATTGTTCGTCGGCGGCATCATCACGTGGATGTTGTTGACGCCCTTGCAGTCCCGCCCGATCGTGCAGGGCTTCTCGTCTCTGCGCGTCGTATTGGCCTCGTACGCACCCGCGTTCGCCATCGGCTTCATCCAGGCGACCATCCTGTACTCGGTGGTCACCTTCGCCGTCGGACTGCGAGCCGAGTACCCGATATCCATATTCTTGTACCTGTTGCTCGTCGTCGCCACCTTCATGGCGATGATCCAGATGTTCAACGCCGTGTTCGACGTGGCAGTCGGACGTGTTGTGACACTGGCATTCCTGATGATCCAGCTGGTCTCCGCGGGCGGTATCTACCCTGTGCCGACCACGGCCACACCGTTCCAGTACATCCACTACGTGGACCCGATGACCTACACCGTGGAGGGCCTCCGACAACTCACGGTCGGCGGCATCGACTACCGATTGTGGCTCGCCATCGGCGTCCTCAGCGGTATCACGGTGGCCTGCCTGCTCATCTCGTCGTGGGCCGCCCGCCGAAACCGCCAGTACACGATGGACCGTCTGTATCCGCCGGTGGAAGTCTAGGGAGGTCGTGACAGGCAAGCCCCCGTGACTGTCGTCTACCTCGAGTAGATCGCTTCAACCGCCCCATTTCCGGTATTGAGCGCCTTAGCATCTGAACACCAGGAGGAATACATGACACGCAAATCGACTTCACATGCCCGCACGAACACGAACATCGGCGACAACCTCAATCTGCGTACCGTCTTCACCCGCCCGGGTGAGGCCACCGATCTGCCGAAGTTCTCACTGGCCGACGACATGCTGCTGCCGGAGACCGCCTACCAGATCGTCCACGACGAGGCGATGCTCGACGGCAACGCCCGCCTGAACCTCGCGACCTTCGTCTCGACCTGGATGGACGGCGAGGCGAAGAAGCTGTACTCCGAGACCGTCGACAAGAACATGATCGACAAGGACGAGTACCCGCAGACGGCGGCCATCGAGGACCGCTGCTGGAAGATCCTCGCCGACCTGTGGCACAACCCGGACGTCGACCAGGCCATCGGCACCTCGACCATCGGTTCGTCGGAGGCCTGCATGCTCGGCGGCCTGGCTCTCAAGCGCCACTGGCAGGCCCGCCGCAAGGCCGAGGGCAAGTCGATCGAGAAGCCGAACCTGGTGCTCTCCACCGCTGTCCAGGTGTGCTGGGAGAAGTTCTGCAACTACTTCGAGGTCGAGCCGCGCTGGGTGCCGATCAGCCCGGAGCACATGGTCCTCGACGGCCACGAGCTCGAGAAGTACGTCGACGAGAACACCATCGGTGTCGTCGCGATCATGGGTCAGACCTACACCGGCATGTACGAGCCGGTGAAGCAGATCGCCGCCAAGCTCGACCAGATCCAGGCCGACACCGGCCTGGACGTGAAGATCCACGTCGACGGCGCGTCGGGTGCGATGATCGCACCGTTCTGCCAGCCCGACCTCGAGTGGGACTTCCGCGTCGAGCGCGTCGTCTCGATCAACACCTCCGGCCACAAGTTCGGTCTCGTCTATCCCGGCGTCGGCTGGATCGTGTGGCGCGACACCGAGGCACTGCCGGAGAGCATGGTCTTCCACTGCAGCTACCTCGGTGGCGACATGCCCACCCTGGCGCTGAACTTCTCTCGTCCCGGCGCCCAGGTGCTGCTGCAGTACTACCAGTTCCTGCGTCTCGGCCGTGAGGGCTACCGCCAGGTGCAGCAGGGTTCGCTCGACGTCGCGCAGTGGCTGTCGTCGCAGATCGCCGAGATCGACGCCTTCGAACTCGTCAGCAAAGGTGACACCATCCCGGTGTTCGCGTGGCGCCTGAAGTCCGGTCACACCGACAACTGGAACCTGTACGACCTGTCGGATCGCCTGCGCATGAAGGGTTGGCTGGTCCCCGCCTACCCGATGGCCGACGATCTCGCCGACCTGACCGTCCAGCGCATCGTGGTCCGTGCCGGCCTCAGCCACGACCTCGCCCGCGCCCTGATCGCGGACATCCAGACCGAGGTCGAGTTCCTCGATCGTCTCGAGGGCCCGATGCCTGTCGAGGGCGATCGGTCGCACTTCCACCACTGATCGCCGAGCCCCTCGGCGATTCGGATCTCCTGTCCCCGGCCTGGCATCCCCTTCCAGGCCGGGGACGCATCGTCGCATACACAGACAGGTAGAAAATGAGCATTGCCGCGTCATCCCCCAGGCGCAGCGAGATCTTCATCCCGACACTGAACAAACAGTGCTGGGGCTTCATGATCGGTTCGGCGTTGTTCGCGCTGGGCTCCGCACCCGGTTTCGGCTCCTGGGCAGGGGCGGCGACCGTCAACGTCTGCTACTTCGTCGGTGCCTGGTTCTTCACCGCCGCAGGCCTCATGCAGCTCTTGCTGAGCGGCCCCGTGACCACGCGCGTCGACTACGGAAACGGCGTCATGGTGCGGGCCGACTGGCTCTCGGCGGCAACCCAATCGCTCGGCACGGTACTGTTCAACGTGAGCACCACCGCCGCCTTGACCGCACACGCCGTTGTGTCACAACGCGATCTGGTCTGGGCGCCCGATGCGGGCGGGTCCATCGCCTTCCTCCTCAGCGGCTTCCTCGCGGTCCGCGGATACCGGCATGCACACCGCTTCTTCGATCCCGGAGCTCGTTCCTGGTGGTCGGTCCAGATCAATCTCCTGGGCTGCATCGCGTTCAGGGTAGCGGCCGTCGGCTCCTACATCTCCGAGGCCGGCGTGACCGTCGACGCAATCCTGGCGAATGTCGGGACGTTCATCGGTGCGATCTGCTTCTTCCTGACGTCCTTGCTGGTCCTGCCGGCGTGGGACCGCAGCACTTCGGGTGGGTCGGTATGACCCGGACGCACACACACCGGCGATCGCCCCGTCCCGGCCAGGGCGATCCCGCACCGGGGAGCCGGCGATGACCGAGTTGTTCCGCGACAACGGCTCGCCTCCTCCACTGCCGCCGCAGATGATCGAAACGTGGGAGCGCCGAGTCGGCATCCACCGCAGCATCATCCAACCCGAACCGATCCGGCTCAGCGGCCCCGAGGGTATGCGCCACTACGGGCAGCACGTCGAGGTGCACACCGACGACCCCGACTCCTTCGACTCGCTGATGTACGTTCGTCAGCTGTCGATGATCGGCACATTCTGCAGCCTCCACACCCCGCTGCAGGTTTCTCGGAACCCGCGCCTCATCGACGAGCAGCCCTCCGAGGACCTCGTGATCGGGGTGCACACCCTGGAGGGCCGGCACATCATCCGGCAGGGGTCGCGCGACTTCGCGTACGGGCCTGGTCAACTGGCCTTCGTCAGCAACGCGTCGCCGTATCTCGAGCGGACCTTCGAGATCAATGACCCGGCCGGGCTGGTGATCCCGCTCGAACTCCTGGGGAACCAGCGCCGTATCGCCGAACGAGCACGCCGGCCGGTGGCCTCTCACACACTGTTGGCACGCGCCACCGCGTCGTTCATCCTGCAGTTCGCGTCGGACACCGCGGTCGGCGTCTCCGAGCCAGATCCGGACACCGAGATGGCCGCCATCGAACTGGTACGCGCTGCGCTCGGACAGCTCGACTACGACAATCGGCAGATCACCGACAACGCGCTCTTCGTGCGGGAAGCGGTCTCCGACCTCATCGAGCGTCATCACCGCGACCCGTCGTTCACGCCGAACACGATCGCCCGCTACCTGCACATCAGCCGTCGTCAGCTGTACCGGCACTACGAGGACACCGAGGACTCGCTGGCCGCGCGCATCGCCGACCGTAGGCTGAAGACCGCCTGCGAGCTCCTCCGAACACGTCCCGACTTGGCGGTTTCCGAGGTGGCGCGGATCTCCGGCTTCCCGTCGAGTCCCACTATGCGCAACCGCTTCCGAGCCGAACTCGGGCTCGGCCCGAGCGAGTATCGCGCCCGTGCCGCCGCCGAGAACGAGGCGTCGGGATCCTGGGACCACGTGTGAGCGACGGCTGAGGCGGCTCTCAGCGCAGCAGTGCTTGGGCCACCCGCTCCAGAGCGGCGACGCGACTCCCCTTGACCAGCACCGCATCTCCCCCGGCGAGGTCGCCGAGCGCGGCAACCGCCTCGTCGACGCCGGAGGTGTGGCGCGCGGTGTCGCCGTAGTTCGGTTCGTCGACCGCGATGACCTCGATGCCGAGCTCGCGTGCCTCCAGCGCGATCGCGAGGTGCTGCCCGGGCGAATCCGCACCGAGTTCGGCCATCGTGCCGAGGACCGCGACGCGTCGTCCCGCCGGTAGCGCGGCGAGCGACTTCAGCGCCGCCGACATCGACGTCGGGTTCGCGTTGTAGGCGTCGTTCAGCACCGTCGCGCCGTCCGAGGTCCTGGCGAGTTCCATTCGCAGACCGGACAATCCAGCTGCCGACAGACCACTCGCGATGTCCTCGATCGCCACTCCGAGGCCGCCCCCGGCGGCGGCCGCCGCGAGCGCATTGGGAACCTGGTGCTCACCCCGCGCCCCCAGTCGCACGTCGGTGGAACCCCACGGCGTGTGCAGACGGAAGGATGCCCGCAGCTCGTCGTCGACGACGATGTCCGAGGCGTATACGTCGGCATCGGGCGACAGGCCGTACCGCAACACCCGGGCCGAGGTGCGGTCCGCCATCGCCGCCACATAACGGTGGTCGGCGTTCAGAACGGCGATCCCGTCGGCCGGAAGGGACTCGACCAGCTCCCCCTTCGCGCGGGCCACCGACTCGATGTCCCCGAAGAGTTCCAGATGCACGCCTTCCACGCGGGTGATGACGCCGACGGTCGGCCTCGCGATGGAGCACAGCAGGTCGATGTGGCCGATCCCGCGGGCACCCATCTCGAGGACGACGGCCTCGACGTCGTCGGCGGCGCCGGCGAGCGTCAGCGGGAGTCCCAGCTCGTTGTTGAAGGATTTCTCACTCGCCGCGGTCCGATAGGTGGTCTGCAGCACGCCGGCGAGGAGGTCCTTGGTCGAGGTCTTGCCGACCGACCCGGTGATCCCGACGACGCGGTCGGGAATGCGGCGGCGGACCGCGCGACCGAGGTCGGCGAGCGCGAGCGCGGTGTCCGGGACCCTGATGGCGGTGCCGCGGGTGGCCTCGTCCTGCGAGGTGAAGTAGGCCGCCGCGCCGCTTTCGAGGGCCGCCGGGATGAAGTCGTGGCCGTCGCGTTCGGCGACGATCGGCACGAACAGCTGCCCCGGCCGGACGCTGCGCGAGTCGATGCTCGCCCCGTCGATCTGCACGTCGGCACCGATCAACTCGCCACCGACCGAAGCCGCGATCTCACTCGCCAAGAAATGCACGACCTCACGCTAGCCGACGGGCGGTGTCCGATTCCCCGAGCCGCCTCGGTGCTGACCTCGACACGCGGCGTCCTCGCTGCGCTCGGTCGTCGCGGCTCGGCCGGCAGAGGGGTTGAGCCGGCACCGAGCGGAGCAGGCGCGTACCTCCGCCGGTTGAGCCGGCACCGAGCGGAGCAGGCGCGTACCTCCGCCGGTTGAGCCGGCACCGAGCGGAGCAGGCGCGTACCTCCGCCGGTTGAGCCGGCACCGAGCGGAGCGAGGAGCCGTGTCGAAATCCACAACCGGCCACTCCACCCCGAGAACTCGGTGGCCCGGGGCCGTATCGTGACATGCATGTCTTCGCGGCTCCTGCGTCTGGTCGTCCTCTACGGCGGGGTCTCCGCCGAACACGATGTGTCACGGGTCACGGCCGCGCACGTGCTCGCCGCCGCCGACCGGGCGAAATACGACCTGGTCCCCATCGGCATCGCCAAGGACGGCACCTGGCTGCGGAACGACAAGGCGATCGCCGCGATCGCCGACGGCACCGAGCTCCCCGACGTCCTGGAGGTGGCGGGCACCGTCGTCGAGCCGCTGGCCGAACTCCGCGGCCACGCCGACGAGGCGATCACCGTCGTGCTGCCGCTGCTGCATGGTCCGCACGGCGAGGACGGCACCATCCAGGGGATGCTCGAGCTGTTCAAGCTGCCGTACGTCGGCGCCGGGGTGCTCTCGTCTGCGCTGTGCATGGACAAGGCGATGGCGAAGATCGTCGCTGCGCAGGCCGGCATCCCGCAGTGCCGCTGGGTCGAGTTCCGCGACGGCGTCGACGACCCGGACACCATCGTCTCGCGGGCCGTCGACGAGCTCGGACTCCCGGTGTTCGTGAAGCCTGCGAACCTCGGGTCGTCGGTCGGCATCACCAAGGCGCACGACGAGCGCGAGTTGGACTCCGCCATCAACCTGGCCCTTCGCTACGACGACGTGGTGATCATCGAGGAGAACATCACCGGTCGCGAGATCGAGGTCGCCGTCCTCGGCGACACGGCCCCCGAGACCTCGGTGCCCGGTGAGATCGAACCCGGCAGCGAGTTCTACGACTACGAGGACAAGTACGTCACCGGCGCCGCCCGGCTCGTCATCCCCGCGGTACTGCCGGACGACGCGATCGCCGAGGTCAGGGAGCTCGCCGCCCGGACGTTCACGGCGATGCGATGCACCGGCATGGCGCGGGTGGACTTCTTCTACGAGGCAGCCGGGCGAGGGTGGCTGCTCAACGAGGTCAACACCATCCCGGGGTTCACGCCCGGCTCGATGTACCCGAAGCTGTGGGAGGCCACCGGAGTGTCCTACCCCGACCTCATCGAC
The DNA here is from genome assembly GCF_009872315.1 of Gordonia sp. YY1. NCBI lineage: Bacteria > Bacillati > Actinomycetota > Actinomycetes > Mycobacteriales > Gordoniaceae > Gordonia > Gordonia sp. YY1. The sequence continues at coordinate 142,426 of NZ_WXYI01000008.1, forward strand.
CAGCTCGTCACCTTCGCGCTCGAGGTCCACCGGCGGCGCGTCGGGTTCTCGACCGAACACTGAGCTGCCCCTCCGGCCGTTCCGGACCCCCGCCCGCACGGCACCGACGGCCGACGCGCGGGCCAAGTCACCCGAACCCGGCGTCGAACGGCGGTAGCATCGCACGCGTGACCCCCACCCAGGCTGCCCGGTCGCTGCGCGTGCTGGTCTATTCCGACGATTGCGAGACCCGGGCCCAGGTCATCGGTGCACTCGGCACCCGGCCGTCCCAGAGCATCCCCGAACTCAGCTTCATCGAAGTCGCCACGGCTCCAATGGTGTTCGCCCAGCTCGACGCCGGCGTGGTCGACGCGGTGATCGCCGACGGCGAGGCTTCCCCGGCAGGCGGGATGGGGATCGCCAAGCAGATGAAGGACGAACTCGACCCGAGCCCTCCCGTCCTGGTGCTGCTCGGCCGCGCCGACGACCGCTGGCTCGCCGAATGGTCGCGGGCCGATGCCGTCGCGCCACTTCCGGTCGACCCTCTGGGGCTTCCACAGGCCTTCGTCCAGATGGTCGAGAAACGCCGAAACGTCTGAAACAGGTGACTCCCGCGGGACGAACACCTAGGCTTGTGGTGTAGCTCACAACCGCGTCCGGAGGTTCCGACCGAACCCCTGACACGGGCAGGACAATCGCCGAGCCGGAGCCGCCCACCAGGTGTTTCCGGCCGACCGGAGCGAGGAGGAGTCCACGCTTTGAACGCCTACGTCCCGATCATGATCCTCGGGGCAATCGGCGTGGCGTTTGCCGTTTTCAGCGTCTTCATCGGCGTCGCGATCGGTCCGAAACGGTACAACCGCGCCAAACTCGAGGCGTACGAGTGCGGCATCGAACCGGTGGGACAGAGTCTCCTGACTCCCGCCTCCCGTCGCGGAGGCGCCGGCCCCACCTTCACCGGCCCGATCCAGCGAGTGCCGGTCAAGTACTACCTCACCGCGATGCTGTTCATCATCTTCGACATCGAGATCGTCTTCCTCTACCCCTGGGCCGTCGCCTTCGACTCCTTCGGCTGGTTCGGCCTCGCGGCCATGCTCTTGTTCATCGTCAACGTCTCGGTCGCCTACGCCTATGAATGGCGCCGCGGCGGACTGAGCTGGGACTGAGGACTTTTCACCCGGTCAAGCGTCTGCAAGGAGGTCAGTCATGGGACTCGAGGAACGACTCCCCAGCGGTTTCCTGCTGAGCACCGTCGAGGATCTCGCCGGCTTCATGCGCAAGGGGTCGCTGTGGCCGGCCACCTTCGGGCTCGCCTGCTGCGCAATCGAGATGATGTCCACCACGTCGGGCCGGTACGACCTCGCACGGTTCGGCATGGAGGCCTTCCGCGCATCGCCGCGGCAGGCGGACCTGATGATCGTCGCCGGTCGCGTGAGTCAGAAGATGGCGCCGGTCCTCCGGCAGATCTACGACCAGATGGTCGAACCGAAATGGGTTCTGGCGATGGGGGTCTGTGCATCGTCCGGCGGGATGTTCAACAACTACGCGATCGTCCAGGGTGTCGACCACGTCGTACCCGTGGACATCTACCTCCCCGGTTGTCCGCCCCGTCCCGAGATGCTGCTGAACGCAATCCTCAAGCTGCACGAGAAGATCCAGGAGATGCCGCTCGGGGTGAACCGCGAGGAGGCCATCTGGGCCGCGGAACGTGCTGCGTTGCAGTCGACTCCGACCATCGAGATGAAGGGGTTGCTGCGATGACCGAACTCGGCATGCCCGACCCCCATCCCCGAGACCTCAAGCCACCCGACCCCGAGGTCATCGGCGTCCGCCATGGACTGTTCGGCGCACCCGGCACGGGCGACACCTCCGGATACGGAGGACTGATCGATCCGATCACCCTGCCGCCCGGTTCGACTCGCCCCTACGGCAGCTACTTCGACGAGATCGCCGACGTCCTGGCAGCCGAACTCGGCGACACCTACGACGCCGCCGTCGAGAAGGTGGTCGTCTTCCGCGACGAGATGACCGTCCACGTCGCGCGGGAACATCTGCCCTCGGTCGCACTCACCCTCCGCAACGCACCCGGGCTGCGGTTCGAGCTGTGCCTGGGGGTCAACGGAGTCCACTACCCCGGTGACACCGACCGTGAACTGCACGCCGTCTATCCCCTGGCCTCGCTGACCCACAACCGCCGCGTGCGTCTCGAGGTGTCGGCGCCCGACGCCGATCCACACATCCCGAGCCTCTGCGACATCTACCCCACCAACGACTGGCACGAACGCGAGACCTACGACTTCTTCGGCATCGTCTTCGACGGCCACCGATCGCTGACGCGCATCGAGATGCCCGATGACTGGGAGGGACATCCACAGCGCAAGGACTACCCGCTCGGCGGAGTACCCATCGAGTACAAGGGAACCCGCGTCGACCCACCAGACCGGAGGAGGTCGTACAGCTGATGCCCGACACAGCCACCGGATCGTCGAAACCCCGATCCTCCTCCGCACGCGGGGAGACACCGCCGCGCACCTACACCGTCTCGGGGCAGGACTGGGATTCCATCGTCTCCGACGTCCGCACTCGCGCCGAACAGCAACCCGGCGACGAACGCATCGTCGTCAACATGGGACCCCAGCACCCGTCGACGCACGGCGTCCTGCGCCTCATCCTGGAGATCGAGGGCGAGACGGTCACCGAGGCACGCTGCGGAATCGGGTACCTGCACACCGGGATCGAGAAGAATCTCGAGTACCGGAACTGGATGCAGGGCGTCACGTTCGTCACCCGGATGGACTACTTGTCGCCGTTCTTCAACGAGACCGCATACTGCCTCGGCGTCGAGAAGCTCCTCGGGATCACCGACGACATCCCGGAGCGTGCCACCGTCATCCGCGTCATGCTGATGGAATTGAACCGAATCAGCAGCCACCTCGTGGCACTGGCGACCGGGGGTATGGAACTCGGCGCCGTCACCGCCATGTTCCTCGGGTTCCGGGAGCGCGAACTGATCCTAGACCTCTTCGAACTCATCACCGGTCTGCGCATGAACCATGCCTACATCCGCCCCGGCGGGGTGGCCCAGGACCTGCCGCATGATGGACCCGAACAGGTCGCCAAGGTCCTCGCAGAACTTCCGGGACGCCTGGACGAGCTCGGAGATCTGCTGAACGACAACTACATCTGGAAGGCACGGACGCAGAACGTCGGATACCTGGATCTGACCGGCTGCATGGCGCTCGGCATCACCGGACCGGTCTTGCGGTCGACCGGCTATCCACACGATCTGCGAAGGTCGCAGCCGTACTGCGGCTACGAGACCTACGACTTCGACGTCATCACCGCCGACACGTGTGACTCGTACGGACGCTATCTCATCCGCGTCAAGGAGATGCGCGAGTCGATCCGCATCGTCGAGCAGTGTCTCGAGCGGCTCCGTCCCGGCCCGGTGATGGTCGCCGACCGGAAGTTGGCCTGGCCGGCGGATCTCGCGCTCGGCCCCGACGGTCTCGGCAACTCACCCGAGCACATCGCCCGGATCATGGGTACCTCGATGGAGGCGCTGATCCATCACTTCAAGTTGGTCACCGAGGGTATGCGGGTGCCGGCCGGGCAGTGCTACATCGCGGTCGAGTCCCCCCGCGGTGAACTCGGTGTCCACCTGGTCAGCGATGGCGGCACCCGACCCTATCGCGTCCACTTCCGCGATCCGTCGTTCACGAATCTGCAAGCGGTGGCGGCGATGTGCGAAGGCGGCATGGTCGCCGACGTGATCACCGCGGTGGCCAGTATCGACCCGGTGATGGGAGGCGTGGACCGATGACCGATCCCGTATTCGTGGACCTGTCCACCTCCCCGCCGACCGAAGACGGCGCGCCCGCACAGTGCACCCCGGCGCCGACCATCACCTTCGATGGCCCGTCGGCATACCCGACCGAGGTCGCCGAACGCCTCGCCGAGCAGGCGGCGCCGATCATCGCGCGCTACCCGCAGGCGCGGTCGGCGCTTCTGCCCCTGCTCCACCTGGTGCAGTCCGAGGACGGTCACATCACCCGGGCGGGGATCGAATTCTGTGCGGGTCAGCTCGATCTGACTGCGGCACAGGTGGCCTCGGTCGCGACCTTCTACTCGATGTACCGCCGTTCGCCGACCGGCGAATACCTCGTCGGCGTGTGCACCAACACGTTGTGCGCCACCCTCGGCGGCGACGAGATCCTCCGCGCGGTCTGCGACCACCTCGGTGTCCAGCCCGGGGACACCACCTCGGACGCCCGCATCACGGTCGAACACGTCGAATGCAACGCCGCCTGCGACTTCGCGCCCGTGGTGATGGTGAACTGGGAGTTCTTCGACAACCAGACACCGGAGTCGACGATCGAACTCGTCGAGGACCTCCGTGCCGGTGTCGGCGTCGAACCCGCCCGCGGCACCGGGAGGGTGCGCTCGTTCCGCCAGACCGAACTCGAGCTCGCCGGCGCCGGGCCCGCAACGCCACCCCCGCCGGTTGAGCCGGCACCGAGCGCAACGAAGCCACCCCCGCCGGTTGAGCCGGCACCGAGCGCA